>NZ_JBFSVA010000011.1:0-164888 GCF_041467655.1 Vibrio sp. 10N.247.311.49 | reverse complement strand
TGGCTACCGATGTATTGTTGAACGCGAAATGTACAGCAAAGATCAACACGCCCTAATCAGTTCAGAAGTTTTAATGGACAGGTGATGCCAGCTGAATTGACTCCCTTGGCATTTAAGCTAGCAGGCGAGATTCAACAAGTATTAGTAGAAGCGGGCGACAATGTCGAAAAAGGGCAGTTATTAGCCACCTTAGATAACGCAACGTACGTACAAGATCTGACTGATGCTCAATCTCAATTCAAACTGGCAAGCAAACAGTTGGCCCGTGGAACGGAGATGTTTGGCAGCGAAATGTTATCGCAATCAGAACACGACCAACTGACGGCTAACTATAAGCTCGCATCGGCGAATTTGGCGGCGGCGAAACGCAAGCTGAGTTACACAGAACTTTTAGCGCCGTTCTCAGGAACAGTTTCAACTGTCGATAAGCAACGATTCGAAAATACGACGCCTGGAGAAACACTACTGAGTGTGTACCAGAACGACAAGGTGTATGTGCGAATTCAAGTATCAGATTCGATCTTGGCGTCAATTAGCCCAGACATGCTTTCAAATAGCTATCGTCCTGAGGCGACCTTTGGCGGTCACACAGGCCAATATCCACTGACGTATCTAGAACACACCAGTGAACTGCACCCACAATCCCGTACCTACGAATTTTGGATGCAGATGCAGCAGCCTGAAAGTGAAATTCTGCCGGGCACGAGCGTTACGGTCAATGTAGATATGGCGAAAGCGGGCCTGAGCGATGTTCAAGGCTACCAATTACCAATGACAACGCTAGAAGCGGGCTCTGAAGCGAATCAGTTCTATGTGTGGAAAATGGAAGACGGACAAGCATTCAAAAGCGAAGTAGAAGTCGACAAGATCAGTGGCCAAGGCGCACTCATCGCTCATGGTGTTGAGCAAGGTGAGCTACTCGTAAATTCGAATTTAAGAAAACTCCGTGACGGAATCCAATTGTCAGGAAAAGCAGAATGAACATCGCAGAATATTCAATAAAGAACAAAGTAATCAGCTGGCTGTTTCTAGTCATTTTGGCCATTGGCGGTGTGACGTCTTTTGGTAATCTATCCCGTTTAGAAGACCCAGCTTTTACCATTAAAGATGCAATGATTATTTCAACTTACCCTGGCGCTACGTCAATGGAAGTTGAAGAAGAGCTGACTTACCCACTAGAAAAAGAGATAAGACAGCTTCCGTACATCGACAAGATTACCTCGACATCATCGAACGGTATGTCCCAAATTATGGTCAGTATGAAGATGGACTACGGTCCAGACGAGCTGCCTCAGATCTGGGATGAAATGCGCCGTAAGATCAACGATCTACAACCAACACTGCCAAGTGGTGTAAATTCCGTTCAGATCATCGATGATTTTGGTGATGTGTTTGGTGTGATGATCATGCTGACCGGTGATGGTTACGATTACGTTGAGCTCAAACAGTACGCAGATTACCTAACGCGTGAAATCGAACTGGTCGACGGTGTCGGTAAAGTTAGCATTGCAGGTGACCAACAAGAACAACTGTTTGTTGAGATGTCACTGGAACGCTTAGCCGCATTGAACCTAGATATGTCGACGGTGACAGCATTGCTAGCACAGCAAAACAGTGTGGTATCGGCAGGCGAGGTGATGCTGAATGGTCAAAGCCTTACGATCAAGCCAAACGGCACCTTAAGCACGGTTGAAGAACTAGAAAACCTGATCATTCATGGTCGCGATACAGGTAACCTGATTCGCTTGAAAGATGTCGCTGAAGTAACTCGTGGTATTCAAGAAAAGCCGGGCAATGTATTAACGTACAACGGTAAACCAGCAATCAACTTGGGTATTGCGTTCTCTTCTGGTGTAAACGTGGTTGAGATTGGTAAAGCACTGGATGCGGAACTGGATCGCCTAGAAAGCATTAAGCCAGCGGGTGTAGAACTGAATTACTTCTACAACCAAGCGCAAGAAGTAGACAAATCTGTGGCTGACTTCTTAATCAGCCTAGTTGAAGCGGTAGCCATCGTTATAATTGTATTGTTGTTCGCAATGGGCTTACGCAGTGGTTTGATCATCGGTTTGGTTCTTCTATTGACGGTATTCGGTACCTTCATCCTGATGGATTACAACGATGTTGAACTGCACCGCATATCTCTGGGGGCACTGATCATCGCGCTGGGTATGCTGGTGGATAATGCGATTGTTGTCGTTGAAGGTATTTTGGTGGGCTTGAAGAAAGGCAAAACCAAGCTTCAAGCAGCGAAAGACATCGTCAAGCAAACACAATGGCCACTGTTAGGTGCGACCATTATCGCTATCACAGCGTTTGCACCGATTGGTTTGTCGAAGGATGCGACAGGCGAATTCATGGGTTCACTGTTTTGGGTACTGTGTTTCTCACTGTTTTTGAGTTGGGTAACTGCACTAACACTAACGCCATTCCTTGCCGAGATGTTGCTTAAAGAAGAAGACAAGGTTGATGAGAACGAAGACCCATACAAAGGCATCCTGTTTGTGGTATTCGGTGCGTGTCTGAAAGTAGCACTTCGATTTAGATGGCTTACTGTAGTTAGTATGGTCGCTCTATTAGCAGTTTCTGTCGTCGGTTTTGGTATGGTGAAGCAGCAGTTCTTCCCGCCGTCAAATACCCCAATGTTTTACGTAGACATGTGGATGCCAGAAGGCACCGATGTTCGTGAAACGATCAAGCAGACAGAAAAAGTTGAAAGCTACATTCGCCAGCAAGACGACGTGGAGTTTGTAACGACAACGGTTGGGCAGGGCATGCAACGTTTCGCACTGACTTACCAACCAGAGAAAAGCTACGAAGCGTACGCCCAGTTACAAGTAAGAACCACTGACCGCGACACTATGTTTAAGGCTCTAGCGGCGCTAGACAAAGACTTAGCGAACGAATTTGAGCAACCAACGTTCCAGTTCAAGTTGATTGAGTTTGGTCCGTCACCCGCTTCAAAAATTGAAGCGCGTATTATCGGTGCCGATCCACAAGTACTGCGTAACATTGCAGTTGAAGTCGAAGACATCTTGCTTGCCGATCTAGGCTCTCGAAATGTTCGTCATGACTGGCGTGAACGTACTAAAGAACTTGTACCACTGTTCAACGAATCTAAGGCTCGTCGCCTAGGCATTTCAAAAACTGACTTGTCTGAGACATTACAGATGGCGTTTGGCGGTTACAACATCGGCCTACTGCGTGATGGTACTCATATGTTACCTATCGTGGCGCGTTTACCGGAAGAAGAGCGTTTTGATTTCGAATCGCTAAACAATGTGAAGATTTGGAGCCCATCACTACAAACTTACATCCCAGTTGAGCAAGTGATTGATGGCGTAGAGCTTCAATGGTCTGAGCCACTGATTCAGCGTCGCGACAGAAAACGTACGCTAACAGTATTGGCTGACCACGATGTTCTTGGTTATGAAACGCCAGCGAGTCTGTTTGCTCGTGTGAAACCAAAGGTAGAAGCATTAGATTTACCAGAAGGCTACAGCATTAGCTGGGGTGGTGAGTACGAAAGCTCTAAAGATGCGCAAGAATCTCTGTTTGGCTCACTGCCAATGGGTTATTTGCTGATGTTTATCATCACGATGCTTCTGTTTAACTCGGTTCGTAAGCCGCTTGTGATTTGGTTTACGGTTCCACTCTCTATCATTGGTGTTTCAATTGGTCTGTTAGGTACCAATATGCCATTCAGCTTCACAGCGTTCCTTGGCTTATTGAGTCTAAGCGGCATGATTTTGAAGAACGGCATTGTACTGCTTGACCAGATCAACAGTGAGCTATCAACAGGTAAAGACCCATATTTAGCGGTTGTCGACAGTGCGATTAGTCGTGTACGACCGGTATCTATGGCAGCATTAACGACTATCTTGGGTATGATTCCTTTGGTATTCGATGCATTTTTCGGCTCGATGGCGATTACCATCATGGCAGGCTTAGGCTTTGCTACCGTACTAACGCTAATAGTAGTACCGGTGATGTTCGCTATTTTATATAGAATCAAACCGTCCACTGCGGGTTATTAGGGAATGATATAAAACAGATTCTTTTAAGCCAGCCCAGTCAAATTTGACTGGGTTTTTTATGCGTGTTGTCCCGTCCTGAAATGTGTTGACACGTGAGAGCGGTAAGAGGGTACGAATAGGCAAGCATTAAAAAATCCGCTACTCAATGGGCAAGCGGCTTTAAGAACAATAGGGCGATTCTAAATTGCTAGCCGTATGTCTAACTCAATCGGCTTTGGCATGGCTAAGTGGTAGCCTTGATACATATTGAAGCCTAAGCCCTGCATCGCTTCGAGTTGTTGTTGGGTTTCAATACCTTCAATCACTGTCTTTGCGCCAATTTGGTTTGCAAGATCAAGTACTAACTCCATTTCTCGAGTGTCGCCTTGTTCAAAGTCCAACATAACCGAGCGGTCTATCTTGATGATATGAGGGTTAATGTGACGAACGCGTTGTTCGGTTGATGCTTGTGTTCCAAAATCATCGACCGCTATTTGAAAGCCATTATCCGCAAGAGAAAGAGCGGCATCTTTCAAACGCTCTTCACTTTCTGCGTTCAACTCTACCAACTCCATCACTATCTGTTCGCATGAAAGGTTAAGCTCGTGAAGGCGTTTAGCTAACAAGCTATCGCTGACCTTTTCTGCAGCAAACAACTCACCAACGTTTGGAAGAACGTTCAAAAATAGATGTAAATGACGGATTGTCGATTGTGCGAAGTTACGGATATGAATCGCTCGACTCAACCTCTCTACATTGATTTTGTCTGTGCTTGAGGTTTCGTCGGAATGGAAGAAGTGATCAGGACGAACAATATCACCTTTGTTATTTGAAATGCGCACCAAAGCCTCAACACCTATTTGAGTCATAGAAGAGTCGAATATAGGTTGATAGACGCTTCTAAGCGTCAGGTCTTGGTATTTCGCAATAAACTGCATATCAGCATCTACGGATATACAGCTAATAAATTCACTTCTGTCTGATAAAATCATAGTCGCTAATAAAGGTGTTTATTTAATGACGAGAATATACGTCACGGCTGTCACAATATTGACAGGTGTTACTAAATTGTCAATTAATAAAAATTCATTTGTAACGTCAATATTTAAATTAATATAACTAACGAAAAATCAGCATGATAAATGACATTAACCATTAAATTTACTTATCATTGACTGTGTTTGATAGTTTAAGTGAATCTAACGGCTAAGTAACGTCTCACATATTAACCCCAACCAATATAAGGCTAGAACGCTGATACACCAGAGAAAAGTAGGGTTAATGGCTTAAATTATGGGGGAGTGTCAAAGTTATAAAATAGATTGACTAAGCGAGTTACACAGAAATGATATCTATCTCTCAAAATCGAGACTGTGAGTCGATCGGCTATTAATAATTAAAACAGGAAGTTCGAATAATTAATGAACAGGGAATGAGTTATCTTTTATAAAATACTGGGATGGAGGTCTAACTATTTACTTTCAAGACTGATTAAAAAAGTTGACCCGTATTCTTACTGCCATTGAAGTACTGCGTAAAGTTGCAGATATTTACGAACCAGTTGTTGATTTCCTGACCGCTTTAAAGGGTGTCCAAATTTAATGAAGCAAGGGCTGATTTTAAAATTATTATTTAAGTCAGTAGCAAATTGAGAATCACTCTCTCTTAGCGTGATACCTTGTTGACTATATTCCGTGATCTCATCTGGGAGTTCACCCATCCACCAATGCAATAATTCGCCACTGTTTTTACTTCGGCTAATCCAATGGTCGGAGACAATGATCAAAACGTCATTGGGTTGAATGGAAAATCCATACTCTTGTTGCCAATTATGGATGTCCAACATCAACTTTCTACGACATGTTTTCCCGGCGCTCACCATATGATGACTGATCATCCAAACGGTACCGATTTCGGAAGATATTCGGAAGTGTCGAGGCGTTTCTCTAGAGGAAAGCATTTCAAGTGGGCTGATGTTGCTTGCATGATTAAAGCTAACGAAGGTGTGCTCCATTCGGCGGGCAAATGCCTTACCTATATGGTGCTCACTGATCCCTTGATTGTGTACAGTAGGGTAGTGGCGTTCACAGAGCTTTAGGCAATCGTCTTGAAATTGATT
This sequence comes from Vibrio sp. 10N.247.311.49, assembly GCF_041467655.1. Lineage (NCBI taxonomy): Bacteria > Pseudomonadati > Pseudomonadota > Gammaproteobacteria > Vibrionales > Vibrionaceae > Vibrio > Vibrio sp. 10N.247.311.49. The sequence goes on along the minus strand of NZ_JBFSVA010000011.1, from coordinate 158,753 downwards.
AACGCTTTTAATCACTAGATCTAATAACAATGAAGTCCCTTATACACAGCTACTATCTTATTGATGGGCAATAGTACGGTAATTGCGGTTCCGTTACCTATCGTCAAAGTGCGAGTTCTTGATCTCTCTATCAAAATTAACCATTGCTGAGTGATTTTATGGATAGCACTGGCGCTCTACAGGTCTGTATTCTAAATTATGAGGAATTCTAGCTAGTTACCTCGACTATAGTCTAGTCAGCAAATCACAATTGATCTACTTACTCTTTATTTGGAAACATTCATGACCATTCAATTAGATTCGAAACAAAAGTCTGAGCTTACTCATACGCTCCAAAAGTACCTGCAGGATGAACTTGATGTGGAGCTTGGTCAGTTCGACACAGAATTCTTGGTCGATTTCATAAGTAAAAAGTTTGGGGCGGTTTACTACAACAAAGGGATAGAAGACGCTCAAAAAGTCATGGAACGTAAAATGTTAGATATCTCAGATGAGCTTTACGAGATCGAACAAATCGTTGAAATCTAACGTTTAGCCCAAACTTGTTCAAATAATTTGAATAACTCGTTTAATTTGAAATGATGTTACCAATGTAAAGCTTGGTAAATAATATGTTACACAAACTTGGTGTAGGGTACGCTTTTCGAAACTACACTACTCGTTAACATTCGGAAGAGATGCATGGACAACAACGTTAGAAATTACAACCCTTTAGCAAGAGCGATGCATTGGATTTCAGCTCTCGCGGTATTTGGCTTATTTGGTGTAGGCCTGTGGATGGTTGATCTTTCATACTACAGCGAGTGGTACAAAACAGCGCCAGACTATCACCGCTCGGTAGGCATTCTTTTGGCTGCCGTTACCGTTATCCGCTTGGTCTGGAAACTAGTTACCGCGTCACCTAAAGTGGAAGGTAAAAGCTATGAAATTGCAGCAGCGAAGATCGCTCACGGCTTCATGTACATCAACTTAGCGGTTTTGTTTATTTCAGGTTATTTGATTTCGACATCAGATGGCCGCGGGATAGAGGTATTCAATTGGTTCACTGTACCAAGTATGGGCGAACTGTTTGCAAACCAATCTGATCTCGCAGGTACGGTTCACTACTATGCTGCATGGGTACTGATCATTATGGCATCAGTGCACGCCTTAGCGGCGATAAAACACCACGTTATCGACAAAGACGATACGCTACGAAAAATGATAGGAGCTTCAAAATGAAAAAGTCAATTATCGCTACAGGATTAGCATTTGCTATGGCAATGCCTTTCGCTGCGAACGCCGCTGATTACGTGATTGATACAAAAGGTGCGCATGCTTCAGTTAACTTTAAAGTTAGCCACCTAGGTTATAGCTTTATCCAAGGCCGTTTTAACACATTCTCAGGTGATTTCTCATTTGATGAAAGCAACGTTGAAGCATCAAAAGTAAACGTAACTATTGATACAACAAGCCTTGATTCAAACCACGCAGAGCGTGACAAGCACATCCGTAGCTCTGACTTCATTGATGCAGGTAAATTCTCTGACGCTACTTTCAACAGCACAAAAGTGGTTGATAAAGGCAACGGCAAACTTGAAGTAATGGGTGACCTTAAGCTTCACGGCGTAACTAAGCCAATCGTTATCGAAGCTGAATTCATCGGTGCTGGTCAAGACCCTTGGGGCGGTGAGCGTGCTGGTTTCGTGGGTACAACTCGTCTAGAACTTGCTGACTTCAACATTCCAGTAATGGGCGCTTCAAGCTATGTAGATATGGATCTACACGTTGAAGGTGTAAAGAAGTAATCTAGCTATTGTTGATCGCTAACTAGTATCAATCTCTTATGTAACACCAAAAGTTAAATAGATACTTAGAAAGCAACAGTTAGAAATAGAGAAAGGCGCAAAGTTTTCACTTTGCGCCTTTTTTATTGAGATAAATGGCAACGCGTTTAGGTCTGTTTTGTGTCAAACCGTTTAGTACGTTAAAAGCCACCGTTTACCTCTAGCCAGTCAACGTTGCCATGACTGAGTTATCTAATTGAACTACTAATCCCTAATAGTTCAACTTAAGATTAGTTAAGCCGTTTCTAGTTCAGCTTGTGGAACCACGTTTAGTCGGTCACCGTAGATTGGACGTAGTGCTTGCATCACTTCAATGCGAGTCAACACACCTACCATTACGCCGTTTTCTAACACTGGAAGCATATGTGGTTGGCTTACTTTCATCGCTTTTGCACGCTCTTCTAGAGAAAGAGATGTCAGGCGAGTAGCGAAGCCCATGCTTGTCGTCGGGTACAGTTGCTCTTTGTCGATGCATAGGAACTCAGCAACGTCCACTAGCTTGTCGTTTGCGTCGATTGCCACAACGTCACGGCTCATTAGGTCTACAACTTTTTGGCCTTTAGTTGGGATGTAATCTTGGCACCAAAGGTCAACCATTACGTCATGAACAGAGAAGATACCCACTAGACGACCTTCAACATCGCAAACAGGAGCGCTAACAAGTTGCGCGTCTAAAAGTGTATCAATCGCGACTGATGTTGGCATTTCTACGCTCAGTGTAATTGGTTGAGTGTTCATGATTTGCTTGATAGTAGTTGCTGTGTTCATAGTAATTTCCTTAACTGACGTAATTTCTGTTGTTTGTGTAATAGCGGTAATTTTTGCTGCTTTAAGTTGTGGGCGACGGTAGATGCTCCAGTTCGCTAAGCCGACCAATACTGAACCACCTACGATGTTGCCGATTGTCACTGGTATTAAGTTTGCGGTGACAAATTGCATGACGTTTAGGTCTGCATACTGGGCTGGTGTTGCGCCGATTTGCATCCAGAAGCTTTCTGGTGCGAATGCTTGAATCGTGATGCCTAGCGGAACCATGAACATATTCGCCACACAGTGTTCAAAGCCTGAGCTTACGAACATTGCAACGGGTAACACGGTCATCATTGCTTTGGTCATTGCGTTAGCAGAGCTGAACGTTAACCAAATCGCTAAACACACCAACAAGTTACAAAGCACACCCAAAGCAAACGCTTGAACTGGGGTGTGGTGTAGCTTGTGTTGAGCAATGTTTAAAGCGTTTAAGCCCCATTGGCCGCCATCCAGTTGATACAAGCCTGCTGCGCTTACCAAAGCCAATAGGAACATGGCACCGATAAAGTTGCCGACATACACCTTGCCCCAGATAGACAGCATCTTCGTGAAGGTGATTTGCTTGTTAGCCCATGAGATGCTTGATAACACTGAGCTGGTAAATAGCTCACCACCGCAAATCACAATCAAGATCAAACCCATACTGAAGGCAAGACCGCCGGCTAAGCGACTCAGTCCCCATCCAGCATCAGCGCTGCCCGTGGTTACCGTGATGTAGAATAAAAAAGCAAGCCCGATGAATGCGCCAGCCATGATTGCCAAACTCAATGTCATGCTGCTGGTTTTATTTGCTTTACTTAATGCAAACTTCTCTGCTTCCGCCATCATTTCTGTTGGTGAGAACAGTTGATGATTTTCAGAAGTGCTGGTTGCCATATCCCCCCCTTGAACAATCCGTCATGTGTAATTCCTAGTGTTAATGACCTGGTTAATCCGTAATGGTTAATCAGTAATGTTTTGCAGGGCTCGTTGTGTCCTGCCATTCCAGATTAGGGCGTTGAGGGGTAGAGGTAAAATTGATAATTTTTAGAAACCACATCAAATTTATTGATATAGATTGGGTTACGCGTAGAATGAAATTGATTGCTCATTGGCTTTATAAAAAACGAGCATCAGGACACAAATAATTAAAAGCATTAAGGATGAATTTTGCGTTATTCATTAAAGCAACTCGCGGTATTTGATGCAGTAGCAGACTCCGGGAGCGTTAGTCAGGCAGCAGACAAATTGGCGTTGACTCAGTCAGCAACAAGTATGTCTCTTGCACAGTTGGAAAAAATGCTCGGCAGGCCTTTGTTTGAAAGGCAGGGCAAGCAAATGGCCCTGACTCATTGGGGTATGTGGTTAAGACCAAAAGCGAAGCGTTTACTGCAAGATGCGCAGCAAATTGAGATGGGTTTTTACGAGCAGCATTTGTTGAGTGGCGAACTCAAATTAGGTGCTAGCCAAACTCCAGCGGAACACCTCGTTCCGGATCTCATCAGTATTATTGATAACGACTTTCCTGAGATGCGAATCTCGCTTGGCGTGCAAAGTACCGACGCAGTCATTGATGGTGTATTAGATTATCAATATGACTTGGGTGTTATCGAAGGTCGTTGTGATGACAACCGAGTTCACCAAGAAGTGTGGTGTACCGACCATTTAACGGTGGTTGCATCGGCTCATCACCCGTTTGCGAAGCGTGAACGAGTCAGCTTGGCACAATTAGAACAAGCAAAGTGGGTATTACGCGAACATGGTTCGGGTACTCGCAAAGTTTTTGATAGCTCTATTCACCATTTAATTGGCGATCTCGATGTATGGCGAGAGTATGAACACGTTCCTGTTTTAAGAAGTTTGGTTGCAAACGGCCCATATTTAACGTGTTTACCTTATCTAGATGTCGAACAGTTTGTTGAGTCAGGTCAACTTGTGACGTTGAATGTTTCTGAGCTTGAAATGGAAAGAACCTTGTCCTTTATTTGGCGTGCTGACATGGCAGAGAACCCACTTGCTGAATGTATCAAGCGTGAAGGTAAGCGCATGATGAAAGGCAAACGGTCGGTTCTTTAGCCGCTATTCAACACCAATGCTAATAACCAAATGTGTTGAATAAGCGATTTCGGTCTCTATCTAGTGATAAATACACATCTGCATACATTATTAATGTGATCGTGATCGGCTAAATAAGGGCTATCTTCCCATAGTATGCTTACTTGATTTTAAGTGAGGCTAAATCCGGTTGCGTTCAATTACGTAATTAGGCTTTAGAAATAGTATGAGTACATTAGTCGCGATTTCATTAACAACAGGTATTTTGTCAGGTCTATGGGGATGGATTGCTATCTCTTTCGGCTTATTGTCATGGGCAGGTTTCTTAGGTTGCACCAGTTACTTTGCTTCGCCAACAGGCGGCGTTAAAGGACTAGCAGGTAGCTTATTGACCAACATGACTGGCGTATTCTGGGCAATGGTGATTATCGAAAGCTCAACCTTCGCAGGGTTAGAGATTTTAGGCTACATGATTACTGCTATTGTGGCATTCTTTATGTGTATTCAAGCGAAACAAGCGTGGCTAGGTTATATCCCAGGCACCTTCATTGGTTGCTGTGCGACGTTTGCTGCAGGTGGTGATTGGCAACTTGTAGTGCCATCTTTACTGCTTGGTGGTGTATTTGGATACTTGATGAAAGCAACGGGGCTATGGCTTCACGAGAAATCGACTCAATCTTCGGAAGTTGTTGAACAACACGCTAAACAGGCAAAGGCTTAATTCGTTAACCTAACCTTAGTTAGTCACTGTGAACTCTTGCAAGATAACCCCCAATTAATTTGTATATCGATTTATACAGGCACACCGTTTGGTGTGCCTTTTTTGGTTGAGGCGACTAGCTAAATATTTCATCAGTAGAGCAACTGATAGCATCTATAAAACAAATTATGTTTAGGTATTTCCATTCGCCATGGTGATCACGCGTTTTAATGTCCACCTTAATAAAAGCGGAATGCATTCTTGTCCTTGATTCTCGCAATGAGAAACAATGGCGAGTGCAAGGTCGGGTTTTGCATGTTTCTTCAATACCTTGGCAACCACTTTCTTTGGAGGGATAGGGTGATCGTATGGAATCTTAACCATGTCACGGAAAAAGCTCTCAAATCCATTCATATATAGGTAATGCTCGATATCTTTATCTGGCAGTTCCGTGAGTCGATGTCTTTCCTGATCATTACCAAGCTTCGATAGCACCGTTGCTGCGTATTTTTTACCCGCCGCATCGCCGTCAGTTACCACATGCCAATCGATGCCAAACTCTTGCGCGACCTTAATCAACGCCTTAAGTCCTGATTGGGCGAACTCAATAATCTGCACACCTTCCGCTGCTAGGTTATAGCCACATTGGTTGGCAAGTTCATTGAACAACCAAACCTCGGTTTCACCTTCTACTAATAGCCAACATCGAGCAAACAGAGCCCCTGAGCGGTGGAAACGGATATGAAAACCAATTCGTCGAAGTTCATCCTTACTGAAATGGTTCATGTTGAGTTGATTGGCGATGGTTTTGTCTGACTGACGAACCAAGCGACGAATCGATTGAAGTGGAACCGCCGCAAGTAGGTCGCCACTGTTGGTGGTCAGGATTTTCTGCATGGGCAATTTCTGCATCAAGCTCCAAGCCCTTGCCAAGTGTGTTGGGTGTAATCGACCTTCTGGATCTTCAAGGATCAAAAGAGGGCGCGCACATCGCCTTAAGTCGTTTGGCCCTTTAGCTTGTAGATAAGCGTTAAGTAACCCCATGAATAATAAGCGAGTTTGTTTGTTCTTGGTCTCTTCGACAAGTTGATGAATACTCTGATCATTGGCACCCGCAGAATAAAGCAATCCGTCTCGCTGTTTTCTAGGGTTACGACGAGAAGTACTTTTGAAAGAAAAATAGTGCTCAATCAAACTTTGCATCGACTCTAGGCTACTGCGCATTTCACCTTTATTAACATGTCCGGGTATCGCCATAAGACGGCGGCAGGTGTTGTCTATTCGTTTTTCTATTCTTGCTTGTCGACCATTACCGTTATTGGCGCCGTTTCCATTTGTTGTGCCATTGCTCGTGTGATGGTTCCCGTTCCCGTTTGAATTTGCATTAGTTGCGTGAACATTAGTCGGCAGGTGAGCATTGTGGTTAAGGGACTTGCCGTTGAAAGGACGATCAAAGTGCCTTGCATCACGCAAACGGATAACGGGATGTAAGGTCATTAATTCTTGAGCAAGCTTTTCTGAATGATGAAGCTTGAGCGGATTACCGTCCAAACCAAGAAATGCATAGTGTGTTGTTGTCTCATACTGTTCTAACGTCGCGCTGATGCGATAGTAGATGCGAAATACGCCAAATTCATCTTGAACCCAAATAGGTTTGAGTTTGCGATAACGACCTGCGTTAAGTTCGCTCTTATCGTTAGCTTTTAAAGCGAGAACAATTTGAAGATGTTGAGACTGCGGGTGTGAAACAGAGTAATCGACATGAAAATCGGTCATTTCAAAGTGATATGGCACACCGTCTGAGGGCAGAATGACGGAAAGGGCATCCAATAATGAAGACTTACCCCAAGTATTTTCACCAATAAGCGTGGTTAGCTCGTCAAACGCGAGTGACATGCGCTTGATACCTCGAAAGCCAGAAATCTCGATTCTTTCTAGTTGCATAGGCTTACTCCTAACGGAAGGCTCTGCTAATTATTTGAAAGCTAACAGATATCTTTAATCATAATCGAAAAATCCAAATCCGGTATGCTCACCTGTCACAAAACCCGTTGTTTATTAATACGGTGCAAAATGAGATTTTTGATCTATCTCGAGTATTTTTTTGCAGTGCAGTTTCATAAAATTCACGATTCTGTCATGATTCTCGACCTAGTATGAAGGGACAAAGAGAGAAGAAAATATGACTAAAAAGAATAAGCCGACAAAAATAGTGTTGGCACACATCAACGACACCCACTCATACTTTGAACCAACCTCGTTACAGCTATCACTTAAAATGAACAACCACATCATTGAACCTTATGTCAGTGCTGGTGGCTTTGCTCGAATTTCAACACGCTTCAAACAAATAGAACAAGATGCCCAGCGTCAGAAGGTTGGAACCTTGTTCTTGCACGCTGGTGACTGCTTCCAAGGCACGTTGTACTTTTCCTTATTCAAGGGAAAAGCCAATGCCGATTTGTTGAATGCCCTTAATATAGATGCCATGACGCTCGGTAATCACGAGTTAGACATGGGTAATGAGCCCGTTGCGATTTTCGCGAAAAGAATCAAATTCCCGCTGTTGGCCGGTAACTGGAATCTATCGAATGAGGATATCAATAAAACTCATACGCTAGCGGACAACGACATTGTTAAGCCTTATCGGCCTGAAACACGAAGTGCTTCTTTTATAACGAAAGAGTTTGATGGCGAGAAGGTCGCAATATTCGGCTTAAGCATCGACAAGATGGCAGGCATCGCTAACCCAGATATCGATACACCGTTTGAAAATGCTTTGGAAACAGCAAAAGCGACCATTGAGCAAATCCATCAAGCAGGTATCAACAAGATTGTGTTACTTAGCCATCTTGGTTACGAAGCTGATTTAGAGTTAGCAGCCAACGTAACAGGTATTGGTGTCATCGTTGGTGGTCATAGTCATCGCTTACAAGGTGATTTCTCTGATATCGGCTTAGTTAAAGATGATGAATACGGTGTGAAAATTGGCGATACCTATGTTGTGCAAGCGGGTTTCCACGCCATGAGCTTAGGACACTGCGAAATCGAGTTCGATTCTCAAGGCAAAGTGACGCACTTCAATGGTAAAAACGAACTGTTATTAGGCCGTCGACTCTTTATAGACGCGAAACTGAGTGAAGTAGGGCAAGACGATGCCCACGATATGGCGTGTGAGTTTTTAAACAATCACCCTAATATTGCAGTGTGTAAGAAAGATCCTGAGCTGCAGAGCATTCTGACGGATAAATACCAGCCGCGAGTTCGAAGGCTTCAGCAACAAGTGATTGCTCATGCAGACACTAAACTTCGCCATGTACGTATTCCAGATGCTAAAGGCCCGAGTCAACTAGCCCCCTTGGTTGCTCAATCATTTCACCATCTAATGAACAAGAAAGGGCATCAGGTTGACTTTGCCATTCACAACGCCGGTGGTGTAAGAAATTCACTGAACAGCGGCGATGTCTCTGTTGCCGATATTGCCGGAAAACTACTACCGTTTGCCGTACCTATTGGTGTGTATGAAGTAAAAGGTGAAACGATCGCTGGCATGCTTGAAGGTGCAATCAATAACGCGATTGATAATGGTGTCGTGGGCACAGGTTCAGGTAGCTTTCCTTATACACATAATTTGAGGTTTTGTTACCACAAAGAAGCGCCTATAGGACACAGGATTCACCATCTAGAAATTCACTCTGATGATTCAGGTTGGCAAGCTGTTTCTCGCAACCGTATTTACCGGGGCGCGTCGTCAGCCTATACAATGAAAGGCAAAGAGGGCTATAACGCTGTGTTGGATATGATCGGTGATGGCACGGTCACCACTGACTCTATGGCAGACTGCTTCATCGAGTTTCTGCAAGACCACCCAGAGTCGCTTCAACTCAATGAACCGTTGAATTGTATGGAGTGTTTTAGATAACTAAAGCTGATACTGATATTTAACACTATTACTCTGGGTTATTTATAAAATTGGCATTGTTTATGCTTTATCTCTGCAGGTCGCCTTCTTGTGGAGATATGCATGGATAAGAAAGATTGGTTAGATGCGGTAGCGGTTGTCGGTTGGGTATCAGTTTGGTCAGCGTTAGTGTATTTAATACCTGCCGCAGGGCTGTAAATTGCTCTTTTTGCAACTTCATTACGCAGTGCAATAGTGTGTTTGACTTGCGAATTTATTCTTAGAATCAATTCGCGTGTCTATTTGACAAAGTGGCATCAATCAGAAAGGAGCGTTTGCTCCTTTTTTGCTTTTTCCGTGCAAATTTATATAGACGAAACACAACCAGAGGATTATTATCCACGCGTTTGGGGAGTAGTTAGCGCAAGTTTACATATCGTCATCTCGTTAGGCCAAGAGTCTATCCGGTATGTAAAAGTGAAATCCCATATTTCACTTCAACGAGACCAACGCAATCACAGTCAAGATCCGTAATGGAGCTTGATATGCTTTGTTTGCGGAAGGTCTTTGTACAGTTCTTCCGCCCGGAGGAATAATGAACTCAACTCAATCTCTATTATCTACAAATAGTGAATCCTTTTTTTCATCGCCAATCATGACGACTTATGCGGGCTTTTTCCTGCTAACGGTTATTCTCGTCTCTATTGATATCTATCAGACTCGTGGCGGTAACGTTACTATCAAGAAAGCGGCAATCTGGAGTGTTTTCTGGTTTGTACTTGCGTTTTTGTTTGCTGGCTCGATTTACCTATTTTGGGACATTTATGCGCCGAACAGTGACTACACAGCGCAAAAAGCAACCGTGTCATTCATTACGGGTTACTTGTTAGAAAAATCCCTTAGCGTAGACAACTTGTTTGTTTTTGCGATGATCTTTGCTCAATACCAAGTTCCTGAGCATCTAAGACCTCGTGCGCTTCTTTGGGGCGTAATTGGTGCATTGGTGCTTCGTGCAATTATGATCGCACTAGGCGCACAGCTATTGGCGGAATATCACTGGGTGCTTTACGTGTTCGCTGCGTTCTTGATTGGTACAGGTATTAAGCTGGCATTAGACAAGGGCGAAGAGGAGAGTGTGAATACTCTGCCTGAAAAGCTACTTCGTAAAGTGATGCCGGTAACAGAGGACTTCCATGGCCCTGCATTAATGGTTAAACAGGGTGCTAAATGGGCATTCACTCCAATGATGTTGGTCATCGGTGCGATCGCAGTCATGGACGTGATGTTTGCATTAGATTCTATCCCTGCGATCTTTGCGGTAACACAAGAACCGTTCTTGGTACTTGCGGCTAACGTGTTTGCGTTACTTGGTCTTCGCTCGTTGTATTTTGTACTGCAAGGTATGATGGACAAGTTCATCTATTTGAAACCCGCGCTTTCATTCATCATGGTGTTCATTGGTGTGAAAATGCTTCTGGTTGATAGCGAGTGGGCTATCCCAACTTACTGGTCATTGGCGGTATTGGTTTCTACGATGACGATTGCGGTTATAGCGTCGGTTTATGCGAAGAAGCCAGGCATTGAACAAGTAAATTAAAAACAAATATAACTTATCGAAAAGTCGATAATGAACACGTGGCTGATGAAGTGGAAAATTTATTTATGTAAATTTTCTGTGACATTGGCCACTGTTGTTTGCGGGGTATTTGTACTAAATGCATGATTTAAACACTATGTTGAATTTGTACTCACATAATCTGCATATCTATTTTGTGGCATTGTTAATGGTTTGTTTTATTAGAAAAACTAATCCCAAAATCTAATTTTAGTCATTTTTTAACCTGCAAAAGATCACCTATTATTCTTGTCATCAGAACGAAACACATTAATAAATTTATAGAGAGGCAATCATGGCTCAAGCAGTACAAATGAATACTATCGCTGTTCCTAACTCTATGGATAAGAAAACCTACTCGGTTAACTTCAAAGGATTGATTGCACACATTTTCGATATTCTTTTCGTAGACAACTCTCCACGTAGTTACTACGCAAGCGACCTATCTGGTCACATGCAACGCGATATCGGTATTAACCGTTAATCTCAGCGTTAACATGTAAATATAGAATTTTAAGAAAACGCCAGCTTCTAAAGCTGGCGTTTTTGTATCTGAAATAAACTCAATCTCTTCGTAAACTAAGCACCTGAAAGAAAAACCTAGGCATAACGGTCTGTATTTGAGCGCCATTCAATTCGCTTTGTACAAGGATCTCGGTATGTCACACGCCAAACGCAATTCATCATTGATTAAACTTTGTTTATTTGCCTTACCGATCGGCTTCTATTCCTCAGTGTCGCTTGCACAAACCTGGAGTAATGAAGGCCAGCCCGCACAGGTTATCGAGCTCTTCACCTCTGAAGGTTGTTCAAGTTGTCCACCTGCTGATCAGTACCTCAGTACTTTTGAAGACCATCCAAAACTTTGGACACAAGTTATTCCGCTTGCCTATCACGTCGATTATTGGGATTACTTAGGTTGGGGCGACAAGTTCGCGAGTAAGGCGTTCAGTCAGAAGCAACGACTGTATAAAGCTTACGGCTTAACAAGTGGGGTTTACACGCCGGGCTTTGTTGTCGATGGAAAAGAGTGGCGCGGTTACTTTAACTGGTTAGACAGAACGTTACCTTCTCTTAAACAACAAAATAACCCCAAGCTAACGGTCAACCATAAAGGCGATACGTTCAGCGTAAGTTACGAAGGCAAAGGTGATTATGTGGCACATATCGCTCTATTGGCGATGAACGAAGTCACAAGTGTAAAAGCTGGTGAAAACAGAGGTAAGAAGTTAGAGCATGATTTTGTCGTAGTGTACGATGGCTACCAACGTGGTGAATCTGAGTGGCAATTCAATGTGGACTTTGATCCGCTAGTCGCTACACCAGACGCAGTCGCTGTTTGGTTAACCGAGCCGAATTCGTATGCACCGGAACAAACGGTAGCAGGTTGGCTGAACTAACTGCAACCCACGACAATTGTGTAGCTGGAATACTCTTAGACGAAGTTGGTACGGCGAGTATCGAGGTTCTCACATCGATAACTTCGCTTCTGACGGATATTAATCAGTGACATAGAAGCGAAAGGGCGATTTAGTTACGTAATACTGCTGAAATACGTTAATATAGCGCGCTATTATTTTAGCTTTGAGTTCCTGCAATTAATGACTAACACCACTACACCAACCAACTTCTCTGATCTTGGCTTAATCTCTCCTTTGATGGCTCGTTTATCTGAGCTTGAATACCAACAGCCAACGCCTATCCAAGCGCAAGTTATTCCAAGTGTGTTAGCAGGACGCGATTTAATTGCAGGCGCAAATACCGGTTCAGGTAAAACCGCAGCATTTGCACTTCCACTGTTACAAAAGATTCATGAAGATGCCCCTCTGGACCGTCGTTCAGGCAAAGGTAACTTTGTTTCTGGCCTTATCTTGGTTCCTACTCGTGAACTTGCTAAGCAAGTGGCTGACAGCGTTAAATCTTACGCTGTGCATTTCAATGGCGCGATTAAAACGGTTTGTGTGTTTGGTGGTGTATCGGTAAACACTCAAATGCAGGCGCTACGTGGCGGCACTGATATCTTGGTGGCAACACCGGGTCGTCTGCTTGACCTTATTTCAAGCAACGCTATCAAGTTAGACAAAGTGAAAACGTTAGTGCTTGATGAAGCTGACCGAATGCTAAGCCTAGGTTTTACCGAAGAACTTGATGCAATCTTGAAGCTCTTGCCGAGCAAAAAACAAACCTTGTTGTTCTCTGCAACTTTCCCAGAGCAAGTTAAAACGCTGACTCACGAACTTCTAAGCGATCCAATTGAAGTTCAACTTCAAAGTGCCAATGCGAGCACACTGGTTCAACGTGTATTCGAAGTAGAAAAAGGTCGCAAGACAGCGTTACTCGCACACCTAATTCAACAACATGAATGGCGCCAAGCTCTGATCTTCGTTAATGCGAAGAACAGCTGTGAGCACCTAGCAGACAAGCTTTACAAGCGCGGTATCATCGCAGAAGTATTCCACGGCGATAAAGGGCAAGGTTCACGTACTCGTATCCTAGAAGATTTCAAATCTGGCGAGATTGACGTTCTGATCGCGACAGACATCGCGGCACGTGGTCTGGATATTGAGAAGCTTCCAGTGGTAATCAACTTTGACTTACCGCGTAGCCCGTCAGACTACATGCACCGTATCGGCCGAAGTGGTCGTGCAGGTGAAGTTGGTCTTGCGTTATCTCTGATCGATCACGAAGATTACCACCACTTCAAAATCATCGAGAAGAAGAACAAGATTCGTCTTGAGCGTGAGCAAATTGAAGGCTTTGAAGTGGATGAAGAAGCGACAGCTGAACTGATCGCAGCACTAAAACCTGTTGCGCCACCGGCCGGTACTGGCAAGAAGAAAAAGAAAAAGAAAGCTCCAAAAAACCAAGATGTGTGGCTGAACAACAACTGATCTTGAGTCAGCAAGCCATATAAATCAGCAAGCCATATAAATCAATAAGTAATAGACATTCAAAAGGTGCTTAATTGCGCCTTTTTTGTGTCTGTAGGGCTGGGATTTGAGTCGTTAATAAACGACTGTTGCGGTGTTAAACAACCCGATAATCCGTTCGAAGGATAGCGTCCTCCATAAGAGATTCAGCGATTTAACGCTTTGCTCATAACCTGTTCGGGTTTTGAGCAATTGGGTAACCGCGTGAAGACCTCGATTAAACAATTAGTGCTGGCCACTTCATTTTTCCTGTTTACCCAACACTCTTCTAGTGCTGCTGAATTTGAGGTTAAAGGGGTTAATAAAACTCTCACCGAAAATGTAGAATTATATTTAGAACCTTTAGCCGATGTTCCTGCATCACAGCTATCGAAAACGAAGCTATCTAAACGTATTCAAGATGCACTCAACCCTTATGGTTATTATCACCCACAGCTCGATATCGACCTCAATGATTCTGATAACGTGATCATTAACATCGATTCTGGTCCTGTCATGCGCATCGCAGAATCGATAGTAAAAATAACAGGTGAAGCTAGCCTAGATGCGGAGTTCATCAATATACTCAATCAAAGCAAGTTAGGCTCAGGTTTAACTTTGTCTCACCAAGAATATGACCAAACTAAGCGTGCGATTTTCTCTTTAGCAAAGCGGAAAGGTTATTTTGACGGCAGGTTTATCGAGTCAAAGATTGAAGTTATTCCTAGCGAGAACATCGCGAATATACACTTGTATTTTGCAAGTGGTCCACGCTACAAGTTCGGTTCTATAAGTATTCCTGATGATGGGGTTGACCCTACTCGTATCGAGAAAATACCCACCTTTAAAAAAGGTGATGACTTTGACACCATCAAGTTAGGTGAACTGCAATCTGATTTGTCAGACACTCAATGGTTTCGAAGTGTCATCGTACATGGTGACTTTGACAAACTTGATGACAACCTAGAAGTTCCAATTGAAATCATTGCCGAGCCAAGTTCTCGAAATATCGTGCAGGTCGGTGGCGGCTATTCTACTGATCTCGGTTTACGCGCCTCTCTCAGTTGGTCAAAGCCTTGGTATAACCGGAGAGGCCACAGCTTTGAAACACAGACATATTTGTCTGAACAGGAGCAATCACTTCAGTTGGGGTACAAAATCCCCACAGAGAAAGTCACAACGGATTACTTTGGTATTCAGTTTGAATCGAAACGAATTGATCATCGAGACACCAATAGCTTTACAAACGATCTTAAGTTCGAACGTTACTGGCAATTAGACAGTGATTGGCAAAGCACCATTTATGTCAAATACTTGCACGAACAGTACCGTCAGGCGTCTGAGGAAGATCAATCGCAATTGCTGTTACCTGGCATCAGTTTTTCTCAGGTTGATCGTAAAAATGATCAGTTGGAGCTCAATCATCGACACATCTATTCTGTCGAGTATTCTGACCCTAGTCTGTTCTCTGACTCAAGGCTGTTGCGGTTGGAAGGAAACAGTGTCCTTTCATGGGATATTAGTGACAGGCAGAAGCTCCATTTCCGCTCCAACGTAGGCATCAACATTGCCAAATCATTATCTGATGTGCCGTCGTCACTGCGGTATTTTGCTGGTGGCGATGGAAACCTGCGAGGTTATGGTTACGAATCTATCTCCCCTAGAGACGAGAATGGTGAACTAACGGGGGCACGTTATATGTTAACTGCTGGGCTCGAATATCAGCATCAAGTCTATCGTTCAATTTGGTTGGGCGCATTTCTTGATGTGGGTGATGCATTTGATCAACAAGCGGATTGGAAGCGTGGGACGGGCGTGAGTTTGATTTGGAACTCACAGTTAATGCCAGTTAAGCTCGATTTTGCTTACGGCTTAGATGCGCCTGAAGGCGACGAATTTCGTATTCATTTTTCCTTTGGTACTCAATTCTGATTTTTGTACGCTGTTTATGCACTCGCGAGGATGCGAACCATCTAATAGGATTCAAGTAAATCGAAAGAGCGTAATAACCTTTGTGCTTTAGCAAACACAAAGGTAAAAACAATGAAAAAGCTACGATTCGGTGTATTTGGTAATATGGGCCCTGAAGCAGATGCTCTGTTCCAAGATATCGTCGCCAAGAAAGAAATTGAACACGGCGCACTTAAAGACTAAGACCACATGGCCATGATAGTGGTGAAAAACTCAGATATCCCCGATCGATCTGAAGTGATTAACGAAGGCGGTACCGATCCTGTGCCTGAACTGATTGAGTCAGCGTGCATTTTAGAACATGCCAATGTTCAGTTTGGCGTAATGACCTGTAACACCGCTCATTACTTTAGACCTGAGGTTCAAAAGCACACCAACGTTTATATCGTCGACATGCTCAAACCACCGTTGATCAAATCAAAGAGCAGAACTCTGAATCTGTTGTTGGTATTTTATGTACCAACGGCACATACAATTCGGGAATCTATGATCGTTACCTAACGGACGCGAATCTGGTGTTCGTTAAGCCAGATTCCTTTGAGCAAGAGCATAACGTGCATAGTGCTATCTATGGTGAAGTAACCGGTGAGATGACAGAGTGTGGACAAGCAATCCGAGAAACCAACGGGATCAAAGCGGGCGAGTTTGAGCGTAATGCCGCACTGCTTGCTGTAGCGATTCAATCCATCGTAGAGAAGGGCGTTGATACGGTTATTTGGGGATGCACGGAACTTCCTTTGGTTAGAAAGCAACTTGAAACGGCATTTCCAACAGTCACTTTTATTGATCCTATGGAAGCGGTAGCTGAGCGTGTCGTTGATATTTACCGTCTCGCTGAGCAATATGTGGAGCGTGGACATGTGGATTACAACATTAATGATGTTAATTCGATCTTCACAACGCTTGATATGGTGAACTACGTAGCCCAAAGAGCGATGACCTACCGTCTATAAGCTCAGATACGTGTATTTGAAACATGAGAAAGCCGCGAATTACGCGGCTTTTTTACATTTGGACTGGAGAAAATTAAAAATTAAGATTCGAAGCTGAACACTTAAAGCTCGAACTCGCCATTCATTTTTCGAAATAACCAATCAGGTACCTTGTTCCATGAACTGTAGTTCGGGTTCTTAGTATGGATTTGTTCCTCTGAAGCCCAGATGGTGTCACCTGATTGTTCTCGCGACACAGCCCAGAACAACTCCTCTTTCTGACGTGTTAAGTAGTGTGTCACTTGCTTCGCAAACTCTTCACTGTCAACCAACACCCCAAACTCAACGTTGAGAAAGTCTGATCTTGGATCGAAGTTAGAAGAGCCAATATAGGTGACACGCTCATCTAAAATTACTGTCTTGTTGTGGTAGTAGGTATCAACATGAAAGTAGTGATCATCATTGATCGCTTGGCTTTTGTACTCATAGATACTTACGCCCTTGTCGAGTAGAGTCTCACGGTGTTTTTCGTAATACGCAGGCACAAAGCCCGAATCATTAGAAGCCGATGAATTCGTCAGTAAGGTGACTTCGGCTTCGCTCTCTCTAAGTGCATCGACGAATACAAACTTGTTATCGCTTGGCACCATATAAGGCGTAGAAATAATAACCTTAGAAGGTGTCGGTACTTTTTGCTTCATCAAGTGTTCAATACGTTGGCGAAAGTAGGGCTTGTTGTCATTGAGTTTCTCCAGTGAGTCAAATACCGGCGTGACAGAGGCTGAAATGAACTTCGGTTGGTTTAAGCTCTTTATCTGCCTTTCGACTTCAGACGTGATCAATGCTTGATTCTTTTCACCTTTGTTCAACGCTTTGGTGAACGCTTGGTATTGCTCTTTCTCTTTGATTTTAATGCGTTCTTGAATTGGCACTACATGCTCACTGTTCCACAACGCTTGGTAGTTTCGGTCGAAAGCAGCAATCACGTCGCCTTTAAACAGCACATCCATATCAAAGAAGTTGGCACTTTCGCTGTAGCCAAAGTAGTCATCACCGATGTTGCGCCCACCGAGGATCATCGATTGGTGATCAACGTTAAAGTATTTCTCATGCAGCCGATTATCTAACTGTTTTTGATGAGTAGAGAAGTTGAGCGCACGACCAATCCAGCCAGCTTTACGTGACTCAAAAGGGTTGAACAGTCGAATCTCAATATTGGCGTGTGAGTCCAACTCCGCAAGCCATTTGTCATTGAATACCAACAAGTCATCCAGTGTGAGGCGCACGGCCACATCGCGGTCAGCGGCGTGTTTCAGCTCGTTTAACAGCATCAGACCCAGAGTGTCGTTTTCCCAAGAGAAGTAAGTCATATCAATCGAGTGTTTTGCTTGGCGAACCAGATCAATGCGGCGCGCAAAGGCTTCAGGCGCACTCGGGATCAAATAGACTTCGGCTTGATGTTCTGTGCTTTGCCAGTTAGCTTCGAAGTCAGGTTCAACATCGGGGTAAGGTTGGGCACATCCTGTGACCAAAGCAATCAACATTATTGTGCATGCTGTTTTTAGTTTGCTAAGTGTCATAACTAACCTGCGTTTAAACATAAAATTTGGTTATAGAAACGGCCAGCGAGCTGGCCGTTAAAGTAGGAAGGGTGTTGAATATGTTTAGTTTAGGTACCAGTCCCAAGGCATAAGACCTTGCTCTGCTAGACCCGTTAAGCGACCTTCACGAAGCTTAGGATCAACACCTGGGTTTGTGACATAGTCCCAGTCGAAGGTAGTGCTGTTGTCGCTGAATCCTGCACCATCAATGACAAGCACATTGTCGGTAGCATCGCTGTACTGGTAGCTCTGGAACAATTCATCGCTAAACCAAAGACGCGACATTTCGTTCATAAGGGCTTTATCTTTGCTTGATGGATTTACTTCGCTTCCATCAAAACGTACAGCTTTGTTGAACATAAATGGCAGTTCTGAACCGTTACATGCACCGCTGATGCAACCAATCGTTTTGAATAGATCAATGATTGGCAGTTGGTCGTATTCGCCCGTTTCTTCATTTAGACCTGTTTTATAGTTCCACATGTTAAAGCTTGGTTTGTGCTCAAAGTGGTATAGCGTTGCTTCTACTCCGCTGTTTACTGCCATGTGACGAGCTGGACCATTGAACAAGGTGTCATTTAGCAAGGTTTTAAATTGCTTCATGTTGTCAAGAGCGCCACCAAAGCTAGATTCTGAGTTAGGGTAGAAATCAGTTAGAGCCAGAATATCTTGGGTTTGCTGGTGGCTAGTGATCTCAACAATTTCGACCAAGCAACCTACGGTACCCGCAATATCGTTGGTATCAATGCATCCAGTCATTTCAAGTAGATCACCTTCTAGCTTGGCACCATAAAATAAGCCCGTTACTGCGCTGTACGCACTGCTTGGCAATACAAGATCTGCTGAAACTTCATCACTTGCTTGCTCAGATAGTTTTTGTTGCAGAAGAACGATGTTGTTTTCATCTTCTAACCAGTTAACCATAGCTAGAGCTAGCTTTGTTGGATCTTCGTTAGTAAGCAGTTCAGGTTCATCATTTGTTAATAACTCGATGACCGTCGGGATTAAGAACGTAGCGCTAAATAGCATGCCAAAGCTGTTCGCTTCATGTGCATTTTCACCTAGGACAGTTGGTACTGATAAGCCTGCTTGCGTTGGTGATTTTGCTGATTCTCTACAGCTACCAAGGAAAGTTTCTTCACACAATATGTAAGGAGCATAAGGCATCAGGTTTGACATTGGCGTCTCATCTGCGGCTGGGCTCAGAATTGGGATTTGCAAAGAACCTAACAACCAATTTTTTAGCTGTTCAATACCATCCAAAGCTGTTTCTTGCGACGCCATGATCTCGTCGACCGAAGTGTCTGCATCAAAGTTATTGTTGCGGCTCTTAGCAACGTCATAACTTGGATACTCGAACCCATAAGGGTTGCTTTGCATGATGGCACGTTGGAAATATTGACCTGCGATATCGTCATCTTGCTGCAAGAAACCGATAGACATAGCACCTGAGCCTTGACCCATAACGGTTACGTTTTGAGCGTTACCACCGAAGTCAGCGATATTGTTATGTACCCACTCTAAGGCGCGCTTCTGGTCACCTAGACCATAATTGCCATCTTTGTTCGCGCCTTTAATCCATTGAGTACCTAACTGACCAAGACGGTAGTTCAAGTTTACATAGATGAAAGGCTTACCATCGTCGCTTCCTTGAGCAACCACCGTATCACCTTGGATGAGCGGCTCTGCACCAGAACCGTATTCGAAATCACCACCGTGAATGAATACATAAACCGGTAGTTCTGCGTCAGCATCTACGCCTACTGGACGCCAAATGTTCAGATTCAAACAGTCTTCAGATGTGTTCTGTGAAACGGTCTTCAATTGAGGACAAGCATCACCAAACGACGTTGCTTCAACAATGCCTTCTGAATTGATCAGTTCAGTTAAATCGACAGGATTGCTGTGTTCAAAACGCTCTGCATCGGCAAACTTAATGCCTTTAAAAGACTCAACAGAAGCCAGTTTATCGTCTTCGGTATTAGATGTAACAACCAGCTCTTCTTTGGTCGCAGTAATCATCACATCGCCGATTTGAGTGGTAAAGGTTTCTGAAGGTGCTGGAATTAAAGGTTCAGGTTTATCAGGGAAAGGAACCGTTGGTTGGCTATCGTCGCCACAGCCTATAAGGGCAGTAGCAATAGACAATGCGATAAGTGAGCGGTATGCAATATTCATATTTAATTTTCCACAATAATATTCGGTATAGTTACGATCAAACGCACTTGTATCGACAATCCTGCAGTTCCATTGGGTATTGCGCTCCATCTATGGAGCATCGACATGGCATATATTTGAGTTGTCATCTTGCTGGACGACTGAGCTTCAGAGGCTCGTATGAAAATATCGCTCTAACGAATCTATATTCACAATAGAGCGATGGTTTGACCGTTAGAATCGGTAGCCAAGGTTCAATGTCACAGCCGAACGAGTTTCGCCTTTGTTGTACAACATGGTCATGTTGTAGTTTTTGCCGATCTGCTTGTTAACACCTGTTAGGAATGCCCACTGGTCGATATCGACGCCAACGTCATAATCAAATTCGATGTCGTCGGTTTTTACGGTGCCTTGCATACGTGAATTTAAACCTTGGTATTCAGCACCCACGAAAAACTGAGCTCGATAATCGACTAATTGGTAACCCAGCATGGGTTGAACCGTCACAATGCCATCACCCCAATCATCCAACCCTTTCAGGCGTGTTTGTGAATAGGTACCTGTGACTGAGGCAAAGAACTCTTTGTAACCAACAGATAATGTGGTGCCCGCGCCGCGTAAGTCATATTCAAGATGAAGTGGTACATTCAAACGACCACTGTTACATAAGGCAGAGACACCTTCGCAAAGTGCGTTACCTAGCCCTGGCAATTTGTTATTGAGCTTGTCTTTTAAGTATTCACCTGCGGCGCCGGTATAAGAGGCGTCAATATTCGCATCAACGTTTACCTTTCCTACGTACCCGAATACATTCCAGAATGGCAAGATATTTACGTCGCCGCGTATCGAAACACTTTCCGCTTTGACCGTCGCAACACTGTCTTCCGGGTCAAATAAATCATTCAAGCGCACTCCACCAATCACGTAATCTGTCATGGGTATATCCATATCTTGATTGCGATAAGCCACTGATACGCCGAATGGAAGGGGTAAATCGATACCTTGACGACGCACCATGTCACCCATTAAAGGGAATACTCGATCTAACTTAACACTCGCTTCTTGCATACGAGGATCTGAAACTTCTTTTAGACGCTCTTCATGCAGGACATTAACGCCGTTGTCGTCTTCATAAATTGCGACGGGTTCAGTTACAGCGCTCATGGTCATCGGTTTCGTTTTAGACGTACCCTCGATGTTAGTTGTCTTACGTTCAATAACGACTTTACCAGAGTCTAACGTTTGGAAATCAATCACTTGGTAATAGGTATCGACTTTTGACTTACCAAGATTAAATGGCTTGTCGTTGGTGATTACCATGCGTTTTGGTGTGCCGCCTACAAGTTCAATATCAACATTCAAGAAACGGAAATAGGCGATGTCTTGTGGTAAGCCGTATTTCGAATAGTTGAAGCTAATGGTCACGTCGCCGTTGTCTTTTTCATTGACTTTCACTGACGATGGATCGAAGCTTTCTGCATAATTTCTTAGTCGATACTCAGTGCGCGTAAACTCTTCAATTTCATCGATCAGTTTTTCGTTTTCATCCAGCTCTTGCGGGTTGTATTTGATGCGCAGGTCGATGTTGCCTTTGCTGTCTGTGTTTTTTATCAGATAGACGCTTGAGTCACGAACCTCATCGCCAATTTGTATGGTTCGATGTGCGTGTTCAACTAGGTGTTCGCCCTGTACGAGCGAACTGATTGCTAGCTTTGGTAAATCATGACTGATGCCATATTTGTCAAATAGTGCTCGACCTTTTTCCATAACTTCGCTGTAAGTCTTGGTTTCTGCCGCAGACGCAAAATTGGGGGTGGTAAGTAATAGGGCGCTCGCTAACACAGAAAGAGTATGGGTCTTACAGGCGCTGGTGCGTATTTCAAAAAAACTCATGACGGTTTCCACGCTGAGTGGCCTCAAACCTTCGAGACTCAAACAGTCGATGTAATACTGAACGTCGTGTTCAGTTGTTATGTATTTATCCGTTAGGATTGCTAGTGTGAATGTCGCGACTAAAAATGCATTGCGTCAATCAATGAGAGGATTTTAAGAGGAGGTGGCAGATCGCGTTAATCGCTTTTGATGGACGCTATCCTCACTTAGTAATAATTAGCGTTAATCAATTGATTTATAATGATTTTCAATAGATAAAAAACGGCCTGTGAAGTAAAAATACTTGGCAGACCGTTTTGTTGTGAGTTGTTAAGCGCATTTAGTTCTAAGCAGTTACCCTCACTCTAAATAGATCAGTAAACAACTTCGCTATCATCAGAATAATCAAAATGTTTACGAGCATCAAAAGTGGCGTTTCAATTCCATAAACAGGTGTGAGGTTGAGCGCACCAGATGTGAGAACAACTAATAAGTTAATACCCAATATTCGGTGTACCTTGAGCTTAGGTGTCGCGAACACTTTCCATATCACCATAATGTTAAGGAAGTAGAATAGTCCCAGCTCCCATAGTTCTGTCATTAATGGCATCACAAAGATGTATTGCAACAGAACCACCGACCCTGTACCCAACACACCATAAAAAGCGTCCTTAATAACGCTTGGTGGCATGGTCGGCACCATAGAAGAGAATACACCGGCTAACATAGGAAATATGAAACCACCTGGAACTGGAAGATAAATCCAAATCAACAGCGATGTGATAAACATCGACACGCCTTGCAGCACTTTGCGCCCATCTTCATTCAAATGTTCAAAAAACGTGCGATGTGCATGATGCCAAGACACGTCTTTATGATCACCTATGACATTGAGTTCACCCTCAACAAGAGATTGTTCTGGTGTTAATACATCGAACGTCTTCAAGTTGTGAGTAAGAACTGCCCATTGGATATCTAAGTCTGATTCGCTGTTACTTTGTTTGAGTAATGTATCTTGGATATGTGCCATTTCATCGATACGCAAGCGCCATGTTTGGATGTTCTCTTTAAGGTGGTAGCTTCCGGTCAGTGGCAGATCTAAAAGTTGATACAGCTTATCAATATTCGCGGTGTTGCTTTCAAGTGCGGCAATGTCGATGTTGTCTGTTTTTTCCATCGCATCTAACAACGCTTGTTTACTGGTTTCGAAACGTTGTACAAAGTTGAGTTCAGTATTCACAGGCCACACGATGCGATACACAATAGAGAACACAACAACACCTAATAGTGTTTCTTGAAGTCTAAGTACAGCAAAGTGAAAGGTGGTTTGGTTATCAAACCCGCCCATACAAGCAACAATCGAACACACGGTAAATCCTATTGAAAAGATGTAGCCGTATTTCTCGTCACTAGACATGAAAATACAAGTGCCTAAGAACACGGTAAGAAATGTTAGAAACAAAAATCGATCTTGTGAAAACATCGCAATGAGGAAAAAGGCATAACCGGTCCCTAACAAGGTTCCCATTAACCGGTTATGGCCTTTGTTTATTGAATGGGCGAAGCTCTCGTTCAATGCCATCACTGCGACGGCTATCGCAGCCCAATACGGTTTTTCCCAACCAAACCACAACGCTAGGCAGATTGCGATAACGATAGAGAGTGCGACTTTAATCGCGTCTTTAGTCGATGCAGTGAACATAAGAATCACCTAGCTATTTTTGATTATTTTGATCGAGGCAGTCATACCAACACGCAGTTGTACGTCTTCTGGTATTTTGTCTAACTTCACTTTGATAGGGATGCGTTGAGCTAGGCGTATCCATTGGAAGTTTGGATTCACGTTTGGCAATAAATCATTACCTGTGCTGCCGTCTTGCTTCGCGATACCAAAACCAATACTTTTGATATGTCCTTCTAGCTGAACATTGTTGTGCATCATTAAGGTCACATAAGCAGTGTCCTGAGCATCGACACCGACTAAATCAGTCTCTTTGAAATAACCTTCAATCCAGAAGCTATCTTCATCAATTAGCGCAACCACAGGTGAATTCGCGACAACTTGAGAGCCAACACGTAGGTTCAGATTGGTGATATAGCCGTTAGTAGGCGCATATACCTTGGTGTACTCAAGGTTGAGATGTGCTTCTTCTACGTTCGCTTTTGCCAGTTCGACATTTGCGGCGCTGGTTTCTACCGCGTTGTTCAAGTTGTTTAGTGTCAGCACGGGCACGGCACCGGGCGTTCTTTTCTCTAAATTCAACGCGCGTTGCTCTTCGTTTTTGGCTTTGGCGAGTAGGGCAAATGCTTGTTTTTGAGTCGCAAGTGCTTTTCTGTAGGTCGCCTTGTAAATACTCGGATCGATCTCAAAAAGAAGATCGCCTTTTTTTACCTTCGAGTTGTCTTCGACATGCACTTCAATGACTTGACCCGTGACTCGAGGTGTAATCGAGACGATATAAGCGCTGACTTGTCCGTCTCTGGTCCATGGGTTACTTGAGTACGACTGGTAATAGCTATAAACCACAGTTCCCGCAGCAGCCAATAATAAAAGTGTGATGAGATAACGTTTGATCACAGTAAGTGCCTCAAAAAATGGTAATAAAATGGCCGATAGCGCCAGTAAAAATCACGATCAAGCTCAGTTCTGCTATTGCAGGAAAGGCGACGTACTTATGAAGGCCAAACCGTGTCGCGATTGACCCTGTTAGCATTGTCAGTATGTAAGCCAGTGCGATAACCAATAACAGCGGTGGGAAGTAGACTTCATCCCACACAAGCTCATGCGGCATGGTATTCATGGTTCTGTTCTCTATTTGTTTAATGAATGCAACGATAACGGAGTTCGATTTATTGTGATAATCGCTTATAGAGGATCGTACCCATCAAAATCCAACTTTATTCGGTGATTATGCCAACTGCCTCTTTGTTGAGAGCCGTAAGCCAGTAAAACAACGGTAGGTAGGTTGTCGTTCTTGAAGTGGAAACACTTAATTGAAATTGATTTCGAAAATCATCTACTTTTGCCGATTTAATATAAATCTATTTAAACCAATCACTTAAGGTGTAAATTGCACTTCAAAAACTATGCGAACAGTTAAAGTGATGATTTGATCCATCAAATGGGATTACATAATAAAACCTTTTGTTCTTAATATTCGGTTCGAAGCAACGAGATGCTTTATTTATTTTGAATAATCCAACAAATATCATTATTAAGTTATTAGTTAGATTATTTACTCCTTATATTTAGTAACAAGAGTAAATTTGTCATGGACATTATTTCTAATCTGTTTGACATGGCACCATTTGTCGCACTATTTATTACACTCTCATTGGGTTATATGGTTGGTAAAATTACTATCGGCCGATTTGTTTTAGGCGGTGTGGCCGGAACATTATTAATGGGCGTAATTATTGGGCAATTTGGTGTTCAGATTGATCCCGGCGTAAAAAGTATTTTCTTTGCGCTCTTTATTTATGCTGTGGGTTATCAAGGCGGCGCACAATTCTTTAAAGCGCTTAACTTTAGAACCATCAACATTCTGTTGTCTGCGGTTGTTATGACGGTTTCAGGCTTATTGTGTGTACTTGCCGCTGCGTGGTTGTTTGACTTAGATAGAGGTACTGCTGCGGGCCTAGCTGCCGGTGGTTTAACTCAGTCTGCGATCATTGGTACTGCAGGCGATGCGATCGCCCGTTTGGGTGGTGTGCCTGAAGAAGCCAAACATCTGATGCAAACTAACGTTGCTGTAGGTTACGCTGTAACATACATCTTTGGTTCATTAGGTCCAATCTTGATGGTGACTTGGGTATTCCCAACGTTGATGAAGTGGGACATTCGCTCTGAAGCAATTGCGTTAGAGGAGAAAAATTCTAACGGTAAACGTGATTTGGCAGATGGCGAATTTAACGCAGTCACAGCTCTAGTGACACGTGCTTTTAAAGTCACTCACGACGATAAACTGGTTGGAAAAACACTCGCGCAATTGAATCAATCATCACTTGCTGCGTGTATCGAACTTATTGAACGCGACGGAAAAGAGCTGAGTGCAGACAAGTTCACAGCACTTAAAGCGGGCGACCTTGTTGTGGTTACCGGCCGTAGAAATGCGGTTCATGAGCTACAGAGCAAGGCGCAAAGTAATGAAGTCGCATTACCGGAAAGCTATGAAGTTATTGAAGAAAATCGTCAACTTATCGCTGACAATCGCAAACTGATTGGTCGTTCGCTAAGAGAGATCAAAGATAGCTCAAATCAACGTTCGTTCCGTGGTGTGTATGTTACAGACTACATGCGTGCTGGTGCTTCAGTCGCCATTACTGATGATCTGATTGTTCAGAAAAACGACGTTATTCAATTAACAGGCACCGCACAAGACATCAACCGAGTTGAAAAACACATCGGTAAGCGTATGGGCTCAGCAACCATGACTGATTTCATCGTACTGGGTTTTGGTATGGTGTTGGGCCTTCTTATCGGCTTAATCAGTTTCAAGATTGCAGGTATTCCAGTAACGATTGGATCTGGTGCAGGTTGTTTGATCTCTGGTTTGCTTGTTGGTTGGTTACGTAGCCGAAACCCACATGTGGCTCAGTTCCCTGCGGGTGCAGCAAACTTTATTCGTGACTTTGGTTTAGCAGCATTTGTTGGCATCGTTGGCCTCCAAGCGGGCCCTCAAGCAGTTGATACCATAAAAGAACATGGTATGTCGCTTCTGTTCTTGGGTATGGCGGTCACCATCATTCCACAGATTATTTCATTCTTTTTCTCGTACTTTGTATTGAAGATAAAGAACCCAGTAGAAGCGTTAGGTTGTGTGACTGGTGGTCGAAGTGCAAACCCAGCGTTCGCTGCATTGATGGAAAAAACAGGCAACGCAACGCCAGTATTCTCTTTCACTGTGACTTACGCCGTAGCCAACGTGTTACTGACTCTATGGGGACCAATTATCGTCGGCATTATTACCGTTAATGCGGGTATGTAATTAAAACCTACAACTCATTATAGATTTAAAAAATCATCAACTTATTAACAGACCTACCCAATCAAAAATAGGGTAGGCCTGAATAATCACGCTTAAGTAAAACACTTTATTTAATTACAAGTGTTTAATATTAAATTATTAGGTAAATATTATGACTACACAAAATACAACTATCGACTTTTCAAAATTCGCTGATTTAAGCCCATTTGAATTAAAAGACAAATTAATTGAAGTTGCTCAAGCAGTGCCAGATCGTGCTTTACTAGACGCAGGTCGTGGTAATCCAAACTTCCTAGCAACATTGCCACGTAAAGCATTTATTCGCTTGGGTGAATTTGCAGTAATGGAAGCGGAACGTAACTACGCTTACCTCGGTGGTGATTTCGGTGGTATCCCTGATGGCGTGGGTATCGTTGAGCGTTTCGATACGTTTACTAAAGAATACTCAAACGACAAAGGTGTTCAGTTCATCGAGCGCGCACTAAGCTACGCAAAAGATCGTCTAGGCATCCAAAAACAAGCGTTCCTAAACGAACTCGTTCTTGCTTACCTAGCGTGTAACTACCCAGTACCACCACGTATGTTGACTAACATTGAGAAAGTGGTGAAGCAGTACATTGCAGAAGAGATGTATGGCCCAGTTCCAATGACCACGGACTTTGACTTGTTCGCAACGGAAGGTGGTACGGCATCAATGACCTACACATTCCAAACGATGTTCAACAATGGTCTATTGAAAAAAGGCGATAAAGTGGCGCTAATTACGCCAATCTTTACCCCTTACCTAGAAATCCCAGAGCTTTCTGAGTACGAACTAGAGATCGTTGAACTGCGTCTTGATGAGACCACTTGGCAGCTTCCAATGTCTGAAATCGAGAAACTGGCAGATACAGACATCAAACTACTTTGCGTCGTTAACCCTGCTAATCCAGCATCAGTGAAATTCTCTGACGAGACTCTAGAGAACCTAACAAACTTTGTGAATGAGCAACGCAGTGACCTATTCATCATCACTGATGACGTATACGGTACATTTGCCGATGACTTCGTTTCTCTATTTGCAAAACTACCATACAACACACTTTGTGTTTACTCGTTCTCTAAGTACTTTGGCGCAACAGGCTGGCGTTTAGGTACCATTGGTATCCAACACAAAAACGTATTTGATGACGCACTAAGTTCTTTCAGCGAAGAAAAACAGTGTCAACTTGATGACCGTTACAAAACACTGACTCCAGAGCCACGTGACATTAAGTTCATCGACCGCATCGTTGCGGATAGCCGTAGCGTAGCCTTGAATCACACTGCCGGTCTATCTCTACCGCAACAAGTGCAAATGGCGATGTTTGCTCTAACTTGCCTAATGGATTCTGAAGGTAGCTACAAAGCAGCATGCAAGCGCATCATTCGTGAGCGCTATACAACTCTATACACCAACATGGGGCTAGAAGTTGAAGAGAACAAAGATCGTGTGGACTACTACACACTACTAGAGTTAGACACTCTAGGTGGCAAACTATACGGTCAAGAGTTCGTTGAATGGTTCAAAGCAAGCGGTAAAGGTAAAGATTTCTTATTCCGTCTAGCTCACGAAACTGGTGTTATTTTACTACCAGGAAATGGCTTCGATACTGTACATGCGTCGGTTCGCGTATCTCTGGCTAACCTGACTCACCATGAGTACGAACTGATTGGCCGCGCAACTCGCAAGGTATTGGACGAGCACTTCGCTGAGTTTCAAGACGCATAAGTTCAAGTCTGGCTTAGAATCAAATACATGATTTAAAGCCGATGACGTCCAACTCATTAAGAATAAGCCTCGGCGATGTCGAGGCTATTCCGACCAAATAAGCACAGTGGTTAGATCGATAAAACTTCCTATCTTGATGTTCCGTTGTGTTTATTTAGTCGTCTTATCCAAGTATTCAAATCCATTTCAAACTGAAAGAGCGACGCATGAAAAGCATTATTTCTATTCAATCTCACGTGGTTTACGGGCATGCAGGAAACAGTTCTGCGGTTTTTCCAATCCAAAGAATGGGACTCGATGTGTGGCCAATCCACACTGTTCAGTTCTCTAATCACACTCAATATCAACAAGGTTGGACCGGGCAAACATTCGGCTCAGATGATATTCGAAACTTGATTCGAGGCTTAGACAACATCAACGTACTGAAAGACTGTGGTGCGATCCTATCGGGTTATCAGGGAAGCGCAGACCAATGTAAAGCGGTTGCCGAGTCGGTTAATTTAGTTAAAGAAAAGAACCACAGTGCACTCTATGTTTGTGACCCTGTAATGGGTGACCCAGATAAAGGTTGTATCGTTGAGGATGGCGTTAGAACCGCCATTACTAAACACTTGCTTCCTATTGCCGATGTTATAGTGCCAAACCAATTTGAACTAAGTGAATTGACCGGCATTAAAATCCTCTCCCTTTATGACGCGGTTACAGCATGTAAGAAAGCATTGGAGCTTGGTCCAAAGATGGTGCTCGTGAAGCATCTTCACTCATTACCCGATGACGCGTTCAGTATGATTTTAGCAACGAAAAAGGCATGTTATTTAGCCCAACGACCGAACATTGAATTTGCTCAACAACCGGTTGGTGTCGGTGACCTTATCTCTGGCCTGTTTACCGCAGGGTTAATAAAGAGAATGTCTCCCGTAGCTGCATTCCGACATGCAAATAACGCGGTCTATGGTGTGTTGGAGCTAACTAAAAGCTATGGCACTTGGGAGCTACAAACAATCAATGCACAATATGAATTTGTAGAGCCTACCCACGATTTCAACGTGGTCAAAATCGGGTAGAGCGTTTAACTCCGATAGTGGTGGAGGGTGTACCTATTCGATGGGTCGCATCCTACAAACGAGATTACGAGCTAAGACTAAACCTAGCTATATTACTCCCAGAAAGAGACGGACTTCACTTTATCCCTATTTATTAACTTCTCTGTTTATAGCTGTTCTTTTGATTAAACAGAGTCTCTGAATCATTTTAGAGAACATTAAATGAGCCTAATTATGAACCGTCTAATTTCCTCGGGTTTTACCGTTGCTTTGTCATTACTTGTAGTGGCATGTAGCTCACCCCACACGTTGGATGTACGCGTACACAAAGACAATTACAAAGAAGTGGTTGTAGAAGAAGCGATATCAGTAAAAGAGCCATTGCGTATGTGGGCGAGTGAGAACCCAGACTTTTTATACTCTCCAATCGATCAAACAACGCCAATTAAAGTGTCAGGTGAGCAACTAAATATCTTAGCTTTGTCAGGAGGCGGCGCGAACGGAGCCTTTGGAGCCGGTATTTTGATAGGGCTGGAAGAATCTGGCCAATTGAAAGACTACTCAATAGTTACTGGCATCAGTGCAGGAGCGCTAATGGCACCATTTGTATTCATCGGCGGAGATGCATTTCCGAAGATGAAGGAGGTGATGTTAAACATCAATGACAAATCAGTGCTCGGCAAAAAGAACTTTTTAAACACCGTGTTTAAAGATGCTTTTACTGACGGTAAAAACTTGAATCAATTTATCGCTCAGGCGTTCCCTGAACCGATGATCGAGCAAATTGCTGCGCGACACCGCAACGGTAAGCGTTTGTTTATTGGTAGCACACACTTTGATTCTGGAGAGCTTGTCATTTGGAATGTGGGCGCAATTGCAAATAGTGACATGCCAGATAAGTCTGAACTTATATATAAGGTTTTAGCAGCAAGTGCTTCTATTCCTGGAGTCTTCCCACCGCAGTTTATCAATGTGAAGTACGAAGGTAAAAGTTATGAAGAACTTCACGTCGATGGTGGTTTAGCCGCTCAAGTATTTTTCAATCCATCTAACTTCGACTATCAGCAGATCTCAGATGCTCTTGGGTTAGAAAAACCACCACAGCTCGATGTTATTCGAAATGGAGCACTGAAAGCGCCGTACCACTCGCTGAGAGATAAGGGTCTAGATTTAGTAGCAAAGAGCGTATCAAGCCTGACTCTTGCTCAAACACGTGGTGATTTATATCGAATGAAATACATCTGTGAAATCAACAACATTGATATGCAATTTACTTACATCGAGCACGACTTTGGTTACGCCAAACGAACCAAAGACATGTTTGATGAACACTATTTATTAACCATATACGAATATGGTTATCACAAAGCAACTCAGGGCAAACCTTGGGTAACAGAATTACCTTAATTTAGGGATATCGTAAAATGAATAAAACAGCTTTAGCGCTACTTATCATGGCAACGTCTAGCGCTGCCATGGCACAAAATGTGACCTCAATGGAACAGCAAAAAGTCGATAACGACATGCTACAACTGGCCGACGTTCAACAAGAAGCGGCGTTGTTCATGGTTGAAGAAAATTCAGATTACGTGGAGATTGACTACATTGGTCAGTGGGTTGACGTGAACAATTACGTCACACACAAAGAAGCTAAAGAACGCCAGCTTCAAAAGACCACCAAGAAATACATTTACTCGCAAACAGGTGAAACTCTAGAATCCATCGAGCAGCGAATTGCTGAGCATATTCAAGTGGACCAACCTAGATATTTCAGTGTCGATGTTTACCGTAATTACCACGGTGATTCTGGGGACTTTAACTATCTAGCTCGAGTTATCGAATACATTTAAGTTATTCGTTTGACATCAACGATAAAACCTACTAGCTTAAGTAGGTTTTTTTGTTTCAAATTGACGAATTATTTTCACTAATATTATTCTGACAAAGTAGATATTTCGCCAACCTGTGGTAATTTAAATACATAACGATTAAAAGTAAGCACAACAACATGAATTTCAGCATTGAACAACTTCTCGCGTTCGTTACCGTTTATGACCAACTCTCTTTCAGCAAAGCCGCCGTTAAACTCAATAAACACAGAACGACAATCGGGCAGGTTATAACTAACCTTGAAGACCAACTCGCGGTAAGCCTATTTGAAAGGGTTGGACGCTCTGTAAAGCCGACAGAAGATGGTCATCATCTTTACCACTACGCTAAGCAAACGATTGAACAGGCACGCACTTTCGACAAGGTAGCCTTGAGCTTGTCTTATGGCGGTTTGGAAAACATTACTTTTGCTTATTCAAGTGTGATACCTCATCAAATCCTTGTGGATATTCGAAAGAAGTTGCGTCGTGATTTCCCGATGATGCGAGTGAATTTTCTTGTACGAAATAAAAAAGACATTAAGCAAGGCCTTCAGAGCGGTGAGTATCATTTTGGATTGGTCAACGTGCATGACAGTCGTGGAATACACAGTTTTGATGCCACCTTTTTAGGCCATATAGAATTTTTTCCTTTCGTTCAAAAAAATGGTGAGTTTTCATCTTTGGCAAAAGAAGATGTACTTTTAGCGCTAAGAAATGCGAAGCAGTTTGTCTTAAAATCCTTCATTGAAGAAGGAATGTCCGAAAAAATAACCGTTAGTTCTGACAATGAAGAAGTCGACCAATTAGCGCTAGTTATCAAAATGGTTGAAGCAGGTCTAGGATGGGCACTTCTACCAAAAACGTTCGCTCATTCTGAATTTTCGCATTACGACATCGAACCTATACAATCGTCTGAAATGGAACAAGGATTTAAATTTGGCTTTGCACTATGGTGCCCTCATTCTAAACAAATTAGCGAAGTTAAGTCATCAGTATTATCAGTTATCAAAGAAAACGTAGAGCGATTGCTAAAGCGAGATTAATGAACCAATAACACAGTTTACTTGTTCACAGAGGCTCATTTATATGAGCCTTTTTCGTATTTGTCATCTTTAGAATGATTTGATTTTGTAGGGCTAGATCCTCCATATGAGAGTAGGGCAATACCACAGTTTGACCTATTCTAACCTTGTCGATTAAGGACCCCTTTATTGGCAATAAGTGTTTAATTTCTATGTTTATTGCAAGGAAGCAAACTTTCGGCCGGGTTTTATTACCCGGCCTTTTTTATTGAGGCCAATCTTATGAATCGCTGCGGCGGCTTTGCTCTTTTTTCTTACTCTTTGCTTACGATAACACCTTCCTTTGCATCGTTTTATGATCCTGTTGATAATCAATTTGATATGGGACATCACATTGCAGAAAATGCAACGGGGTTTTTACCTATACCTATACTAATTACCGAGCCAGCGGTTGGTTATGGTGGTGGTGTTGCTGGGTTGTTTTTACACGAGGGCGAAGAAGAAAAACGAATCCGTAAAGAAGCAGCGTTAAAGGCTATTGATGGTGGTGCGCAGTTAGTACCCTCAGCAATGTCAGTAGTGGGCGCAGTAGGGACAGAGAACGAAACTTGGTTTGTATTTGGTGGCCATAGACGATCTTGGATGAATGATTCCATTCGTTACACAGGAGGCGGCGGCTTTGGTGTTGCGAATTTGGATTTGTACACATCAATCAACTGGGGCCCCATAGATCATGACCTTAGAATAGGCACGTCAACTTCGGTAGCCGTACTTTCACAAAAGGTGCAGTTCCGGATTGGGCATACGCCTTGGATGTTGGGAATAAAGCAGTTATTAGCTAAGTCTGAGATTGAATTTGATAACATGGTTTTAGACCGAATTTTGGGTAACGAATCGGTTACTTCTGGTTTAGGGTTGGAGGCTGAATATGACACAAGAGATAATTTATTTTATCCAACCAAAGGTTACAAATTGTCTGCAGATTACATGGTGTACGACGATGCGATTGGCAGTGATTACAATTACCGAAATTTGAACATAGATGGCGAAGCCTATATCCCAATTACCAATAAATGGACGTTAGGCTTGGCTGCAAATTATCAAAGCTTCGAACAGCAAGACCTGTTTGTATCACCCACAGCGAAACCGTACGTGTCGTTACGCGGGGTGTCATCTTATCGGTACCAAGGAGATGAGATTGAAACAATTCAAGGCCAATTGACGTATAGCATCACTCATCGTTGGAAGGTGTCTGGGTTTTACGGTTCAGGGGTTGCAAAGCAAGATAACGGCATAAGCCACGACAGTACCGTCAATGCCGGAGGTGTCGGCTTTCGATACCAAATCGCGAGACGTTACGGTTTGCACCTTGGGATGGATTATGCGCAAAGCCATGAAGAACGCGCTATCTACTTTAACGTAGGCAGTGGTTTCTAGAACAACGGAATAGGTTGAATTTTTCCAAGAAAAAAGGCGCTAATTAGCGCCTTTTCGTTTTCTATCACTTTCTTACAGTAAGATTACTTCTTACGGCAGAACTCAGCGATTACGTACATTGATTGACCGCCGTTTGTTTTACCAGAAACAAGCTTAGGATCGTCACCAACGCTGATACCACGAATAACAGTACCTTGCTTAATCACTTGGTTAGTACCTTTGATTGGCAGGTCTTTGATTACTGTTACGTCGTCACCTTTCTTAAGTTCAACGCCATTCACATCAAGAGGCTTGTCATCAGCAGACATGCCGATTTGTGCCCAAACTGATGTTTCTTCTTCAAGGTACATCATGTCTAGCGCGTCCTGAGCCCAGCTTTCTGTGTTCAGACGAGTAAGTTGACGCCATGCCGTTACTTGAACTGGCGCTTCCTGGCTCCACATGCTGTCAGTCAGACAACGCCAGTGGTTGATATCTTTAGGATCGTCAATCTCACCAAGACATTTGTCACATACCATGATGCCGTGATCCACTGTTACGTGGCTGTGTGGCGGCACTGCGTATGCAGTAAGAGAAGAATCAGAACCACATAGTTCACATTTAGATTGGCAGCGTTCTAGCATAGTAGCTTCAGAAGACATAATGGACTCACATTTATTAGGTATTAAATTACGGGGCTATTATCCACTTTATTTACAATAAAGAAAGAGGTCGTACGGTATTCTGTCTTGATTAATTTTAGCTGAGATCAACCATTTGTGTTTTAAAGTTTTATGCAAACGGTCAACTAGGGGACTTGTTCGAACGACAGAGACAAAAATGCCAGCGGTTAGGCTGGCATTTGGTTTAGTGAAAAGCTTAAGTCTTAGTTATTCCAATAAAGCATCCGGTGCTGCTGCATCAAGGCTATCCGATTCTAAGAAATCAGCTACTTGAGCTCTCATTGATAGGGTATGAGTGGCATCAGAAAGGTCTGCTTGCGGTCCGATGATCGTAGAGTGCTTAGCCGTTTCGTTATACTGAACAAACACTCGGTTTCCAGTTGAAGTGCTAGCTTTTGTAGAGTCATCCAACCCTAAAGTTGAATCCAATCCTTCAGAACCAACAAACGAAGCCGTGTAAGACAATGGTTTATCGTTATCATCATTACCATTGTTTGGTACCGTTTCATCATTTTGCGACTGGATCAACAACGTTGGATAGCTAGAGCTAATTGATGACTGGTCCTCAGTGTTTGCTATTGAATGTGGATCGACCGTGTCAATAAGGGTTTGAGCGGCGACTTTAAATGCAACTAATTCAGTTTCAATTGCTGCGGCACTAGTTGGATTTTCCTTAGCAAAAGCGGTATAGCAATCGCCATCTTCAATGTCGTCCGTAGTACAAGCTGAAGCCACTGAATCCCGATACGTTGCATTTAACTGTTTAGCTAGATTGTGTTTAATTTCGGGGCCAAAGGTTTCCGATGCGAAGAGTAATTCAGCAATGTGCCCACCTGAATTAGCATATACCGCCGAGCTAAATTTATGTGTACCAGCAATTTCAGATGTAGCTACTGACGTAAATCCAGTAATACCGCCCAATGAGTGGCCCATAAATTTAACGGTTGTGTCTTTTACATCAACTCCGGCTAATGGTGTACCAGTAAAGTCATTCCCCACTTTTTCAAGTGCCATACGAAGACCTATTACATCAAGTGCACTTTGACGGATGTTGTCACGCGCAACGGGCAAAGCGCTTAGATTCAAGTAGTACAGAGCATTATCGTTAGTTGAAATAGCACCTCCGGCAAGTGAACGAGACCCATGAATAGGGTGGTCAATTGCAATGACAGCAAGACCTTCAGCCGTTAAGTTTGCCGCAAACGCATACGCATTCTCTTTTACAGAGGTAATACCGTGTTGGTAGATTACAACCCCGGTTATTGGGTCAGTCACAGGAGTAAACAAAAGCACATCAACAGCTTCAAGTGATTTAATTTGTGGTATTGGTGAATACTGAGTGACAATGCGATCACTATCTAGAGCTGTTCCACTTGCGTCCTTTGTGAGTGTTTTTCCCATTAAAGTCGTGACATCAGCTGCGCTAAGGTTTGTTGGGTCTAATCCTAATTTAACCAACTCTCCACCAACGAAAGAACTTGTAGAGTTATCCGTTAGTGCGCTTTTTATAACCGCTAAACTGTCCAATGCTGATGCAAATGGCGTTGTAGAGAACTTAGTTGGATCGGTTTCCAAGAAATATGGGAGTTGAACAGTACCTTTAGTCACGTTTACCGACGTAGTGCTGATACCAGCGTTAGAGTAAAGGAGATTTATCCCTCCAATCAAAGTGGCATTTTCTGTTGCATCGTCATCGGCAAGATATTTTTTAAAGTCAGCATCTGCAGCGATTGCTGTAGCAAATGGTGTTGTTGATGAGGAATCTAAACTAAGATTGTAAGCGTTTGTCAGATCGATATTATTTGGGTTTGCGCTGCCATTCCAATAAGTCGAAAGTGGGGCCCCAGCATCAATCATTCCGCCAATCAACGATGCTGTAGAGGCAAGAACATCACCAACAGAAGTTGTAGTAAACCAAGCTGAATACACAATCTTTTCCGCATCAATACCAACAGCGGCAGCTATAGCTTCTTGACCTTTAATTAAAGTTTGCGCACTAGCTAAGTCACCGGTTGAATAAGTTTTAGTGGCTGTTTTGAGAGCCGCATAGCTTTGCGATGTACCTACTGGGTTACCATTTACATCTGTAACGTCATCAGTAACAACAAGCAAATATTCAGACTTCTCATCAAAAGGAGTATTAGGTGTAATTGCTAGGTTTGAGCCTACTTTGTAAACTTTGTATTCAGAGCTAGCAACAGGTGTTGGTACTTGAGCCGCTGTGGATGTGTCTGTTAGCTTTTTAGAAAGCTTCAACAATGTCACTCCGGAAGTAACAACTCCAGGAGTATCACCAAAACCGTCGCCTTCAAACTCGATGTAAATTGGCATGCTGGTCGAAAAACCATCGGCATAATTTAATGCTGCTTTTGGGTTAGAAATGCTATCGTCGCCACCTGTTGGGATCGCTAACGTGCCATCTGTAGAGTCAAATAATAGGTTATTGCTTAAAGGAACTGATGCATTACTACCTTGCAAGAGCATTTTTTGAGTTGTCGCTCTTGCCAAAGACGTTTCTAGATAGGCTTCAAGTTGTTGGTTACTTGTTACCGAACTTTCGGTGTTGTCGCCACAACCTGCTAGCAGGATCGCTGAACATAGTAGAGAGATCTTAAAGTTACGTTTCATGATACGATCCTGATTTAGTTAAAAGTGTAGTTAAGCTGAACTGAAGAAAGGTAAGCGGTACCTTCTGCTTCGAAAGTCCTTTCTTGCTGAGCGCCATTTGTCTCAGTGAACTCACCGTCATCACTTACAACAAGTGCGAATCCTGCATCGACAGTCATATTTTCGCTCCAAACATAAGTGAAGCCAGCGCTATACCACATACGATCACTATCAGGAATGCTTAAAGTTGCTTCACCAGCTTGTTCGTCATAAGCGTAACCAGCTCTTAATGTCCACTTACTGTTTAGTTGGTACGTTGCGCCTAGTGAATATCGATTGTTGTCTTCATATTTTTCAGGTTTGTAGAAGCACTGACCTGCTACACCGTTGTCAGTACAATCTGGACTTGTTGCTTTTAACTCCTTAAAAGTACTCCAATCAGTTTGTTGCCAACCGTAGTGAATTGCCCATTGTTCGTTAAGTTGGTGAAATGCTGAAAGCTCCAGAATAGAAGGAAGCTCGATTTGAAGACGACCATCAACCTTGGGAGATGTTGCTCTACCTGAATCGTAGCTGGTAAATTCACCGTCATCGAAATCAAGATCAACAGAAGAGCGGTAAGCGATACTAAAGCGATTGTTTTCGTTCAGCTCATACATCGCGCCAACATTCCAACCATAGGCAAATGTTTCACCGGTCATGCCTATAAGTTTGTCAGATGGATTTCCACCAACAAAGTTAGCGAGCTCGCCTTTATGGCGAGTAAGTTCAGCTTCCGCATACACAAGGTTTAAACCTGCACCAACGCTAAATGATTCATTCACGCGATACGCAATATTTGGATTTAGATTTACAGATAAGAGCGACGTATCACCAGCCATATCACCTGCCGAGATGTCATCAGGGTAATCCGTAGCAACACCATAATTGGTGAACATACCGATACCCCAAGCCCATTTTTCGTTGATTGGGCTGATGTAATATGCGGCTGGCACGACTTGTAATGGAGCAACATCTTTTGAATGCTCGTTAGCGTCAACGTCGTAAACGTTAACCTCTGGATCAACGATAGAAACCGCGCCTGAAAATTGGGCTGTATCAAATAGGGTCATTGCGGCGGGGTTTCTCGCTAGTACACTCGCGTTATCGGCTACAGCGCCTTCACCTGAAAATGCGCGACCAAGACCTGAGGCAGAATGCTCAGCAACTTGGAAACCAGCCGCAAGTGAGTTACATGCAAATAGTACTGAAAGTGAAACGAGAGAGCGTTGTATTGTTTTCATCCTTGACCCTCCTAGGGCATCGAATTTCGTTATTATGGTTTGAAAACACACTGAGCATTTTTGGTGTTGAAGCTCTAATGTAAATGGTATGTTAAATTCATGTTTTATATAAAGTCAAAGAAAGAGTTGTTATTTTGTGAGGTTATGTTTTAAAGGGGCGGCACTTTAACATCGATAATATAAGTATAATCAATAATTTATTCGTGGTTGGAGGTGTGACCAGAGTGTTTATGCATCGTTGCGGTATAAATAGTGTTCAATAGCTCAATATGTAACAACTTTGTTTCTGTTTACCACCATTCGCTAAATCGGCATAATATCGACACTCGTTAGAAGTCATTAAATTGGAATTTTAAGTTTGGAATTACTCGCGATAGAGTTTCTTGGAAAACCGCTTCGTTTAGAAGGATCAATGGCAGGGTGGCAACAGTTGTATTGGGATAACACTTTGGTATCTCAATTAGATGCGACCACAGACCAAGAAGACGCACGAAAACACGAATTTACACTACGCGCTGGCGAAGAAACGTTGCAGTGTCACGTTGAGTCGACAGTTCAGTGGCAACCGTTTGAGATGACGTATAAAGCATTGGTCAATGGCCAAACCATTTCCGAAGGCAATCGAAACACCAAAGATATCGAACAACAAACTCCTGTTGTCGCTCCTAAACCAGAGAAGCGTTTTAGCTTAATTGGGTTGGTGTCGCTCGGTATGAAAGCGCTAAAAAGCGCCAAGCTAATCAAGGTCGTACTTGCTTCTGCGAGTTTAGCGGCCTATTCATGGTTGTTTTCAATTCAGTTCGCTTTGGCCTTAATCGCCTGTTTAATGTTCCATGAGTACGGTCATATTAGAGCGATGAAATACTTCGGCATGAAAACCAAAGGGATCTATTTGATACCATTTCTTGGTGGCTTGGCGTTATCCGATGAAAAGATTAATACGCGTTGGCAAGATGTGGTTATATCAATCATGGGGCCATTGTTCGGCCTGATATTGTCGTTAGTATTTATGGTGCTGTACTGGGCGACTGGCGAAATGTTCTTTGCCGGCCTTGCAGTATTTAATGCTCTATTAAACCTGTTCAATCTATTGCCGATTTTGCCTCTCGATGGCGGACATGTTCTTAAAAGTATCAGTTTCTCGATGAACAGCGTACTTGGCATTGTACTTTGTGTCGCGGCTGCCGTTGCTGGTGTGGTATTGAGTTATCAGTTGAATTTAACCCTGTTTGGTTTCTTATTGATCATGGGCAGTGTTGAAATACTGTTCGAATGGAAAGGACGTCATCACAGTCACTTGTTACCGTTAGACAAATACGGGCAAGTCGTGTCGTTCGTTTGGTATGTGGGTTTAGTGAGCAGTTTGATTGGTGTCATCTGGTATTTTGCATCTACTGGTGATCAGCTATTAAGCCTACCATTACAAATTCTTGGTACTTAACCTGTGAATTTCTGTTGTTGGAATTATCCAGCTACTTAGTGCACTTGAACTGTTAGCAAGCAAGAAACTAAAAATGCCCTAACCAATATGGATAGGGCATTTTTGTATTTACACCAGCTAGGCGATTCTTACTTAGATTACGCTTTGCAATTTGGTCTTGGTGAACCTGATTGAGGAAGCGTTTTTATCGTTGCTTGTAGATCTTTAATACGCGTACTGTGGGAAGGGTGCGTAGAAAGCAACTCTGGCGGTTGATTACCCCCTGATGCTTTCGCCAT
Organism: Vibrio sp. 10N.247.311.49; assembly: GCF_041467655.1. Taxonomy (NCBI): domain Bacteria; kingdom Pseudomonadati; phylum Pseudomonadota; class Gammaproteobacteria; order Vibrionales; family Vibrionaceae; genus Vibrio; species Vibrio sp. 10N.247.311.49. The sequence goes on along the minus strand of NZ_JBFSVA010000011.1, from coordinate 118,043 downwards.
GTTTTGCCACAAGTTGACACTTTGGTTTGGATCGAAACCTGCTTGAGCCATATACTCTAAACCAACAACATCGGCTTCAGACTCTTGAGTTCGCCCATACGGTAGAATAACGCCATATTGAACGCCTAACCCTAACGCGGCCATCGTCATACCTTGATACTGTTTGTATTCTGATGCACCTAACGCAACGTTAGTAATAGATAAGCCCGTATTAGCGATTTGAGACTGAGAAAGGCGCTCATTACTGTGGTCCGCTAAAACGTGTGCCACTTCGTGACCGATAACCGTCGCGAGTTGGTCTTGATTGACTGCAACCTTGAGTAACCCTGTGTATACACCGATTTTTCCGCCAGGTAGGGCGAATGCGTTCACTTGATCACTATCAAACACAACAACTTCCCATTCACTAAAACCTTGTTTAGGAATATATTGAGTGATGCTGTTCGCTACGCACTGTACATAAGCGTTAGTTTTGGCATCTTTGCTGATGGGTTGTTCTTTTTTCATTTGTTCAAAAGACTGTGCTCCAAGCTGAGACATGTCTTTATCTGAAAAAAGCAGCAATTGGTTTCTTCCTGTCGGAGAAGCGCTACACGCGGTTAGGCCTGCTAGTGTGAGAAGCGAGGCAAACTTCATCCATGACGTCATACAATATCCTCTGTGTATTCGGTTTTTATGCATGTTAACATCAACTTGCGTAATCACTAAGGGCTGTAAGATAACTAACAGCGGTAATATAGAAAAAAGCTATGTACGCGATAACAAGATCAATAATTAAGGAACCCACATGAGTATTTGGAAAAAGCCCGTTGACCTAGATACCTTCAACGCGACCTCAAAAAATACCTTAATTGAACACCTCAACATTGTTTACACCGAAGTAAATGACAACTCTTTGGTGGCAACCATGCCGGTTTGTCACTTTACGCACCAACCACTGGGTATGCTTCATGGCGGCGCATCGGTTGTGCTAGCAGAAACGCTTGGCTCATTGGCTGCAAACTTCTGCGTACCAGAAGGCTATTATTGCGTTGGGCTCGATATCAATGCGAACCACGTAAGGTCAATGCGTGAAGGGCATGTCATTGGTACTGCTGAGCCTATTCACTTGGGCGTCTCTACTCAAGTATGGCAGATCAATATCACTGATGATCGTCAACGCTTAGTTTGTACCAGCCGTTTAACCATTGCCGTTAAGAAACATAAGCGATAACAGACTAGGCAGTCGTACGCTGGTTTTGTCTTTAGAAGAAGTAATCAGTACTTAGAACAAGCAATCAGTATTTAAAGCAGTAACCCGAGAAGCCCATGGTCATAACGTTTAAAAGTGGAAAAGTCATCGCAACCGCACATGAATTGGTTGTTCGTTTAGATGGGGAGCATAGAGTCACGCTGCAAGCCCAAGTTGATGCAATTCAATTGATCGGAAAAGGGGCAAATGTTATTTCAGCTAACGGTTCTGAGTGTAAATGGTCGATAAAATTAGACGATGAACAGCAGCTCCGTGAAATCGCTAATGAAATTGGCTGCGATGTAATGTAATCCTTTACGGTAAAGGCACTTAACCCTTAAGATTGAATAACATCTTAGGATGTCGTACTCATAATTCACAATAAAATTGTGTCAGTAATATTGATTTTACGCCATAAAATAGGGAAACTGAATTCAATGTCCTTTGAATAAGTTTTCCTCTTTATGAGCAGCCCAAGACTTCGCGTTCAATTTGAAACCCTGTTTGAATACTTCGATGGTAAAGATTCTGATGTTCAACTCGACGACATCACGGATGTGCTTTGTTGTACCCGTCGTAATGCCCGAATGGTACTCAACAAGCTTGAAGAAGAAGGGTGGGTAGAATGGTTACCTGCAGCAGGTCGAGGAAAGTTATCTCAACTTATCTTTAAACAGAATCGTTGTGATGTCAGCGAGAACTTAGCAAGACGCTACTTGCAGGAAGGAAAAATTGGACAGGCGCTGTCAGTGCTTGATCACAATGCTGCCAAACTCACGCAAGTTATTCAAAACTACTTGGGCGTACAGTATCAAGAAGGCGAACAAGTTATTCGTTTGCCTTATTACCGGCCGCTTTCAATGCTTAACCCAACCAAATCGATGCGTCGTTCAGAGCAACATATCGCTTGTCAGGTATTCAGTGGGTTGACTCGTCTAGATGAGAATGACCAACTTCAACCCGATCTTGCTCATTCATGGCAAAAAATCAGCGATTACCAATGGCGATTCTTCTTGAGACCCGGTGTTCGTTTCCATAACGGGGAACCTCTGTTAACCAATCATGTTGTGGATACACTGCTTGCACTCGAACCTCTCAACATGTTTTCGCATATCAAAGATGTCTCTTCACCTGCAAATTGTGTAGTAGATGTTTTTCTCACACGTCCAGACAAGTATTTTCCCCTCGCACTAACGGAATCGGTCGCTAAAGTCACATTACCGATCACTTTACGTGGTGAAGACTACGATATTCGACCGATTGGAACGGGACCTTATCGCATTGAAAAGAACGACGAGAAACAACTCGTGTTAACCGCTTTCAATGGGTACTTTGGTTTCAGACCGTTAATTGATCGCGTTGAAGTTTGGGTGGTGGATGAGGCTTATTCTTCAATGGTTTACCCAAGCCTATCTAAGCCTGTTATGGCCGACCGTGGCGATAGCGATGAAGTAGAACTCGATCCTGGCTGCACGTATTTACTGCTCAATAGAAAGAAGGGTATTGCACAAGATCCCGCATGGGCACAGTTTTTATCTAACGCGTTGAATGCGGCGGATCTGTTTGTTCATATTCCAAAAGAGACTGTTATCGATTTGGGCGTGTTACACGCTTATGGGATAAAACCCGGTTGGTATGACATAAAGTTAAAAGTGCCCGTTTGTCCACCAGCAGATTCGAAGCCTACCATAAGATTAGCGTATCAATGCCAACACCCAATGTTCCCAACGCTTGCAAAGGCGATTGTCACGGTGCTGAAGCAATACAACGTCGATGTTGATCTTTACGGTTACGAAACCGATCCTCCGCACGCCGATGATGTTGATGTTTGGATTAACCCTATGGGCATCGCCAATAACAGAGACGACGCCTTGGCTGGCTGGTTAATGGACTACAGTTTTCTTGATGAATCTAGCCCGGCAGAGGACTTCGACCAATGGTGTCACATGATTGACCGTTGGCGTTCTGGTGAATTCGAGCAATTCCCAGCACGACAGTTAGGTAAACAACTGGTCCAAAGCAATCAATTGATCCCGATGTTCCATTGCTGGTTAGGCGTTAATAAAGATCAATGTGGTACGTTGCAAAACGCGAAATGTAATGCATTAGGTTGGTTCGACTTTAGCCAAGTTTGGGTGAAGCCTGACGTTGATTGAAATCCAAGAAAACTCAGTTAGGACCAAATAACTCATTTAGGAAAAACGATGCAAACTCTGATGGTTACATTTATTACGCTGGTGGCATTTGCTGCGAATTCAGTTTTGTGTCGCTGGGCCTTAATGGATCAAACGATCGATCCTTTGAGCTTTTCGATCGTTCGCATCTTATCTGGTGCGCTTACGCTTCTGATTTTATTAACTTTGTCTTCCCAATCTAAAGCTAGACGTGTGTTAACAAACAACACATCGCTATACACAAGGCTAAAATCACAGTTTCAATTCACGTCAATACTGTCACTGCTCGTGTATATGTTTGGTTTCTCGTTTGCTTACTTAGAGCTCGGCGCAGGTCTTGGTGCTCTGGTGTTGTTTGTCGCAGTGCAATTTACGATGATTGCCGCGCACCTGTTTTCTGGAAACAGAATGTCGCTCATTGAGTGGGGCGGGTGTTTGTTATCTGTGGCAGGGCTTGTTTATTTGTTAATGCCAACGGAATCGACTCAAGCACCCGACTTAGTTTCTATTATCTTGATGTCTCTGGCCGGAATTGGGTGGGGCATTTACACATTGGCAGGAAAGAAATCGTCAAACGCACTGCAATCGACCACCGCTAACTTTGGATTCAGCTCGCTAGTTATCCTTGTGGCATTGAGCTTATTAGTTTTAATACCTAATGCATTAACGCAAGTGTCTATCACTGAGCAAGGTTTGATTTACGCGGTTATATCGGGCTCTGTGGCTTCTGGTATCGGTTATAGTTTGTGGTATTACGTAGTGAAAAAACTGAATACCGTGGTTGCGTCTATTGCACAGCTTTCTGTTCCAGTTATCGCGACACTTGGTGGCGTATTACTGTTATCTGAACCTGTCACTATGCAATTTATAGTCTCATCAACCGTTATACTTCTTGGGATAAGCTTGGTTCTTGTCGCACCTAAACTTAAGAAATAAAGAGTTCAATCATTAACTTCTATGGCTAAACCAAACAAGAAACAACCGACCAAGACGGTTCAGATTTTCTGTGCCAAATGCAAAACGCAGCTTTTTAAGTATCGGAAAGGTGGCAAAGGTGCACTCGTGAAATGTTTTAAGGAGCGTATCGTTGAAGATTTCACGACAAAACCATGTGTGTGCCCTGAATGCGGGATTGAATTTGCGCGAGACACTTTGGTTCGAGGTACGCCAGCCTACAAGTTTGTTGGTGGCAAGGTAACGATGAAATAACCCGTCACGATGAAACGACCAATCATTATAAACGAGAAAATAATGTTGAAACTAAAAATGCCACAGCACAGTTTGTGTGTGGCATTTCAACGTTGCTTTTGATACTCAGAGTAAAGAATTGAGCTCAGTAAGCTCTGACACGCCCTTGAAGCTTAAGAAGTAATAGCGAAACAATTGCGCCCGTCGTATCACACAGCATATCTTTCTGTGCATCCCAAATATCGCCTTGTGAACCAAGGAATGCGATACCTTCATCACCACCTGCAATCTCCGCGTACCACCACTCGATGATTTCATAACCTGCAGCAACACTCATGATCGCAAATAACGCAAAGAAACATGCAAGCACCGGTTGAGCCAGTTTTTTACGAATCAAGTACTCAGCGAGTGGGTAAGCATAAAGGCCAATAGAGAAATGCGCGACACGGTCAAAGTTATTCCGTTCTGAACCTATCATGTTATTGAACCAATCAAATGGCACTTCCGCGAAGGTATATTTTGCGCCTATCGTATGCAAAATCAGCCAGATAAACATCAAAACGTAAGCTGTCTTAGTGAAGGTGAGCTTTGTTGATAACCACCAAATACCCACCAATATCGCGAGCGCTGGGACAATTTCGGCAATCCACACCGCTCTTGAAGAGGGAGCGAACGCTGAAAATAGAAACACCGTCAGATACAGCGTCGTCAATGACAGCAATGGTCGATTTTGAGCAAGTGGCGTGATTGTCATATCAAGATCTCTCGTCGAAGTTTTTAATAGTTTTACACAATAATGAACAGTGTTCAATTGGGTCTTAATCACCAGATTTGTTGAAAAGTGGTGTTATCGCCCAGTATCTAGACAAACGGTTGCTAGAGTTTCACAAAAGTTTGATTTACAACAAAGCGATCCTTAAAATCGCTCTATTACTACATAACAAGAAAGAAAGTCATGAAACTGGAAACTGTCGATTACCTTGCTGACGACGCAGCAGAACAATTTGTTCGCTCTCTACGTGAAACTGGTTTTGGTGTTCTTAAGAACCACCCAATCCCGAAAGAGCTTGTTGAGTCAATTTACGAAAACTGGTACCAATTCTTCATCTCTGAAGAGAAAGAGAACTTCCACTTTAATGTTGAAACACAAGATGGATATTTTCCACCTTCAGTGTCTGAAGTTGCTAAAGGCCACACTGTAAAAGACATCAAAGAGTACTTTCACGTATACCCTTGGGGCCAAATCCCTGAACAGCTGAAAGAACAGATTCTAGATTACTACCAACGTGCGAATGCTTTTGCTCAAGAGCTGCTAGGTTGGGTTGAAGCTCATGCTCCTAAAGAAGTACAAGAGAAATTCTCTATTGCGTTATCAGAAATGATCAACGGCAGTGAACAGACTCTGCTTCGTGTTCTTCACTACCCACCAATGCAAGGTGATGAAGAGCCAGGTGCAATCCGCGCTGCGGCACACGAAGACATCAACTTACTGACGGTTCTTCCTGCTGCAAGCGAGCCGGGCCTTCAAGTTAAAGCTCAAAATGACGAGTGGCTAGATGTTCCATGTGACTTCGGTAACATGATCATCAACATCGGTGACATGCTTCAAGAAGCATCTGGTGGTTACTTCCCATCGACAACTCACCGTGTAATCAACCCATCAGGTGAACGCCAAGAGAAGTCTCGTATCTCTTTGCCTCTATTCCTTCACCCGAAACCAGAAGTAGTGCTATCTGAAAAGTACACAGCAAACGAATACCTAATGGAACGTCTAAGAGAGCTTGGCGTTATCTAGTCAGTTCAATGCTTCGTCCCTAAAATTGGGATATATGTGAAAGGTCAGCTAAGTCGCTGACCTTTTTTGTATCCGTACCAAAGAATTGCGGCTTTATTACTAACGGTTGTATTCAACGAAATGGTACTCAGTTTTGACGATAAAAGGTGCCTTTAAGCCAAACGTTAGAAAGTTGTTTGTCCTTAAGCTCGACAAATCTTAGAAAATCGCTTTCAATTAAAGAAGATACGCAACGGATGCGAAACAGGTTACTTATAGTATCCACAGTTCTAGAAATCCATTAATTCAGAGAAGCTAACTGAGTCAACTATGTCGAATTATCAAGATGTGAGAGCAAACTTTCATTGCCATATGGAAAACCCATTGCTTTGGCCGATAATGGAAGTGCTTAAGCAAAAGCCAAGCGGATGGAAAGTACACACATTGGCAGCTCATCTGAACGATCTTGGGTTTGTGCCAGTGTTGGATGCTGTGCCTGAGAAAGAGTTGTTTAAAAAGAACTTCCTTATCATGAATGCGCTTTATCAGCTTCAAGAAACCTTACACCCAGATGGTTGGCTCCAAGTCCAAGCGATGGACATCGAATTGATGAATGGTCGTTATCACGGAAGCAGTCACAGCATCGATCATCAAGACCCACTTCGAGAATACTACATTAATTGGGTTAACTATGAAGCGGATGAAGGTGAAGTCAAAAGGCTGTTGAACGAATTTTGGACTCGGTATAGAAAGTATGTGGGTGGTGATGAACTCGATATGGATCGAAGTCGAGCATTGAACCTGTTTGAGTTACCTTTAGACGCGACACACCATGAAATTAGAAAACGTTGGCGACAACTGGCATTGAGATGGCATCCGGACAGAGACGAAGGCAACACCGCAAAATTTCAGACGCTCTGTGAAGCATGGCATGTATTAAGAAGCTCATAATCGACAGGCATTTTTAGCTGTCTAATTGCTTAGAACCCTAAAACAGAAAGCCCCACATTGTGAGTGACACAAGTGGGGCTTTGTCGTTATTACGTTATGTTTTGGGTAACTACGTTATGTGCTGTAGCGACTTAAGTTATTGGTGTTAGGAGTGATCTTTGCTCTCGCCACTTTTATGTTCAAAGGCATAGTCGAGTACTTTACGGATATAAGGCGCACCGACTTTTGAACCGCCGTTACCGTGTTCAATGACCACAGTTGCGACATATTCAGGGTGTTCATACGGTGCGAAAGCCGTGTAAAGCGCGTGGTCAAGTAAATGCCTAGCGAGTTTCTTCGAGTTGTAGACCTGATCTTTCGCAAGATCAAAGACTTGTGCAGTTCCTGATTTTCCGCCGCTCGTATAGTCAGTTCCCTTAAATGCACGTCTGCCGCTGCCTCTACTTCCGTGGTTCACGAGTCGCATCGCGTTGATTGGTACATCCCAAATTCTATCCGGCACTTCGGTGATTGAGGGCATTGGCTCCGGTTCGACAAGTTGTTGTGTACTGAAATCTTCACCATGATCTAAGGTGGCTCTTAAGATATGAGGTGGCATCACCTTACCATGATTAACCAATACTGACGTTGCTTTAGCAAGTTGCATAGGTGTCGATGTCCAATAACCTTGGCCAATACCAATCGGAACTGTGTCACCCTGATACCAAGGGGTGCGATAACGCATCATCTTCCATTCTCGAGTCGGCATGTTGGCGGTACTTTCTTCATAGATATCAATGCCTGTCGGTTCACCAAATCCAAATCGGTTCATCCAACTTGAAATTCGGTCAATACCCAAATCGAAAGCGGTTTGATAGAAGAATGAATCTACCGACTCTTCAATGGCTTGAGTGACATCGACAGGTCCGTGACCCCAACGTTTCCAGTCACGCCACGATTTAGAGTTTCGTTTAGAGCCAGGAATTCTCCAAACGCCATGGTCGTTACGGATGGTATCTTCAGAGATGACATGTTCTTGCAGTCCTGCCACAGCCATAAATGGTTTAACGGTTGAGGCAGGAGGATAAACGCCTAGAGTGGTGCGGTTAACCAACGGGTGAGCCGGATCATTCAATAAACGTTGGTAGTTCTTACTCGAAATGCCGTCGACAAATAGGTTAGGGTCGTAACTCGGGCTTGATGCCATCGCCAACACGCTGTTGTCTTTCGGATCGAGAATAACCGCGCTTCCAGTTCGGTGATCAAGTTGCTCAAAGACGTATTTTTGCAGCTCAAGGTCAATATTTAACACGATATCTTTACCAGCTACTGGCGGCACGTACTCAATGGTTCGGACTATTCGCCCACGGCTGTTTACTTCGACTTCTTGATAACCTTTGGTGCCGTGCAGAATATCTTCGTAATAACGTTCAACACCCAGTTTTCCTATGATTGTTGTAGCTTGATAATTCGCTTCTATCCCTTGTTCTTCAAGCTTTCTGAGATCGCTATCATTGATGTGCGCCACGTAACCAAGAACATGGGTAAGCACCTCACCATTCGGGTAAAAACGCTTTAAGCTGGTATCTATAGATAAGCCGGGGAACTGGTACTGGTGCACGGAGAACTTGGCGATCTCTTCCTCCGTTAAGTTCTCTAGAATAGTCACAGATTTAAAACGGCGGGTGTTGTGATAGCGTTTTTTGAAACGAGCGATCTGCTCTGCATCACGGGGGACATATTTGTCTAGCTTGGTGAGCATTGCATCGACATCATCGGTTTGCTCAGGAATCATGGTTAGATCAAAGACAAGCTTGTTCTCTGCAAGCAACACGCCGTTACGGTCGTAAATAAGTCCACGAGTAGGGGCGATAGGTAATACTTTGATTCTGTTGCCATCGGCACGAGTTTGATAGCTTTTAAAATTTTCAACTTGAAGTCGGTATAGATTGCCGACTAAGACAAGAGTGAACATCAAGATCCCACAAAACGCGACGATTACGCGGTTTTTGAATAGGTTCACTTCGATTTTATGGTCACGCATCTTAACGCGTTTATGATTCATTGAAGCCTCAAGGGTCTGTTACATTTGGTTACACTTGTCGAATCGGGACTTTATCTGAATATCACTAGGGTTTTGTAAAAGCTGTGTCATGTTTTGAGGGATCGACAGCATTAGATGGCGGTAAACAGTGCCTTTAATTTTCTCATTACAAAAGATGATAAGTAATTGATGTAAAGATTGGTTTTATGAATTTATAAAGTTCAAGAGTTTTGACGACACTAGAGGTTAGGTCAAAAGAGGTTAGATAAATTTACGGCCCTCAGAATGAGAACCGTAGAAGGTTAATTTGCTTATTTAGTGGCTTAGAAGCTTTAGTAAATTAGAAGATTAAAACTTCAAAAACCTAGAAGCACAATAAATCCGATATTTAACGAAATCAGTTCGAAGGCTTGAACTGAGATTTACGCATACGGTTCAGAGCAGCCATCACATCTAACGTTCTTGGTTTCGCTAGGTCACCGTAGTTAGGCATGTTAGCGTGCCATTCGTTTTCTAAAATAGCGTTAAACTCTTTAGCAGGGTTGTTTGACCAACCTGGAGTTTGTGCGAATTGGAACCAAGCCCAACCGATCGCATTCACTTCAGACGGTGATTCTAATTGCTCAAGCGCAGAAAGGTCTGCAAACTCTTTACCAAAACGCAGTGACTCTTTGCCTTTAGCATTAACACGGAATTTACCGTCAGTCAGAATGTTCATCAGTGAAGCACGGTTCAATGAACGCGGTACAAACGTTTCTAAAGCAGTTTCACATTCGTTAGTACGCTGAGTAGGGTGCTGAGCAATCACGTCTTTTGCTTTTTCAGTCACATCTACCGCTTGGTAGTCGTGCATTTGAATCACAGTGTTCGCGACATCTAGGTAATCACCAGAGCCACCCATTACAACAATGGTAGAGATATCCATCTCTTCACGAAGCTGACCAATGCGGTCGACAAGTGGTGTGATTGGCTCATCGCCTTTTGACACTAGCGCTTGCATACGCTCGTCACGAATCATGAAGTTAGTCGCTGACGTATCTTCATCGATAAGTAGAGTTTGAACGCCGGCTTCAATCGATTCTTGTAACCAAGCCGCTTGAGACGTAGAACCTGACGCATCTTGTGTGCTGAAGTCAGATGTGTCTTTCTGCATTGGTAAATGGTTGATGTAGTTTGACAGGTTCAAGCTGTGCACACATCGACCATCTTCAGCGCGGATCTTCATCGTATCAATCGCAGTTACAATGCCTTCGCGACCGTCACCAGGAATATGGTTGTAGATAGAACGTTCAACGGCGTTCAACAGTGTCGATTTACCATGGAAACCACCACCAACGATCAGCGTAATGCCTTTTGGAATGCCTAGGCCGGTCACGTCACCTTGGTTTGGAGTATTTAACGTAACACTCAATGATTCTGGAGCCGCGAAAGGTACCGCGTCTTTCATTGGAAGGTCGCAGTTACCCGCGATACGAGGTAACACACTGCCGTTTGCAACGAAAGCGGCTAGGTTGTTTTCATCCAATTGAGCACGCAGCGCTTCTTGGTCTTCAATCGTTTCACAATGTTTGATCATTGCATCGATGTTTAACTCACGCTCAAGCGTCGCGCGACGAATAAACTTCGGTAAGTAGAAAGTGATGATGTTGTTCGCTTTCTTAGCAAGAATGCTACGACCATCAGCTGGTAAATTAATACGGAAACGAATTTCGATGCCGTGGTCTGTGAATACAACAGCTGTGTTGTCTAATACGGTTTGACCCGTCAGCGCGATAGAAACGGTCGACTCTTGTTTCGCGAACTCAGAGAAGCTACGTGCGATAAAGTCACGAGCGGCTACTTGGTATTCGTAAGATTTTTCTTTCAGCCAATCTAACCCGGTCAAAGACCACGCGCGCGTTGCACGAAAACGAGAAGCTGACGCGTATGGGTCACCTTGGATGTGGTCGATGTGTAATTCAAAATCAGCAAAGTCGTATTGACCTTTAATTTGTTGATATGCACGGTAGTTTTGTTTTTCGAGCTTTTTAAGCTTTGCAGTCAACTGATCCATAACGAGGAATGCCTATATAAGGGGAAAGATAAAAACAGAAAGGCGGCGATTATAAAAATCACCACCTTTAGAGTAAAGAGAAAGTAGGCCTAAATCCAAAACTAACTGCTCTTTTTCGCTTTAAGCGTAACGAGTTGTCCCCAAATAGTTTTGATTGATTAAGCTGTGTTCGAATTCTTGGCTCGGCATTGGTCTTCCGTAAAGGTAACCTTGGCCCACATCGCAGCCTTCGTTAATAATAAATTGCTCCTGAACCTCCGTTTCTATGCCTTCAATCGTCACTTTTAAGTCGAGCTTTTTGGCAATTTGGACAATAGAACGAACAATTTCCGAGTCTTCGTGTGAGTTGAGCATTTGGTCGATAAAGCTCTTATCAATCTTAATGGTGTCGAATGGGAACTTCTTCAGATAACTGAAGGAGGCGTAGCCCGTACCGAAGTCATCTAGTGACAATGTAACGCCAATATCGTGCAAAGATCCCAAGGTATTCTTGGCAACCACTTCATCTGCTATCAGTCCACTCTCCGTAACTTCAAGTTCTAAGAAACGAGGCTCTAAATGATAGGTTTCGAGTAGGTGAACCACTTGTTCCGCAAAGTGTACGTTCTTGAGTTGAATTGCAGACACATTCACAGCCATCTTGAAATCTTCAACGTATTCGGACCACTCTTTGGCTTTTTCAATCGCATTGCGTAAAACAAAGCTGCCCACTTCGAAAATCAAACCGTTTTGTTCAGCCATGTGGATCAGGGTTTCGTTAGAGATATCACCCAAAACAGGATGTCGCCAACGAAGCAAAGCTTCAGCACCGACCCAGCGATGCGTCAACGGGCTAACTTTGGGTTGAAAGTAGAGCATAAGGTCATCATTACGAACGGCTTGAAGCAAATAGCCTTCGATCTTATTAATGTGAGTTTGTTCTTCGGTATGGGATTGAGAGTAGTAAGCGAACTTTTGTCCTGAATCTTTGCAGGCTAACATCGCTTCAGAAGATTTCTGCAGAATGCTTTCCGCGTCATCTTCGTCGTTCGTAATTGCAATCCCAATAAACGCGTGCAAATGCACTTTGTCACTTTCGATGTCGAATTCTGAATGACCAACTTTAACGAGCGTCTGGCAAAGTTCTTCAAGGCGATGGTGTAAATCTTTAACGCTAAACGCCAATACGAGGTCAACCGAAGTAGGGCGTGCAGTTAATACATCGATATCAGAAATACAGTCGATGCGTTTTCGGTATTCAACAAGCACTTGGTCTAACGCGTTATAGCCGTAGCGTGCTTGTATGCGTCTACCGTTGGTAAAACCAATATGAACGACTGCAAATGAGCTGTCTGTCAGCCTTCTCTGTGACAGTAGCTTGTGGTTTAAGCGAGATTCAAATGCGTTTCGGTTTAAAAAGCCGGTGCCGAGGTCGTGATTCTTTTGGAAGTTAATCTTCTGTTCAGCCGCTTTTCGTTTATCAATTTCTTGATTCAACGAGTAATTAAGGCTCGCGAGATCTTTAGTGCGATTGTAAACGCGGTTTTTTAGGTCGCGATTCATTTGGGTAAGCTTGGCGTGTTGGAATAGGGTTTTAAGCTGAGATTCAATCGAGGTGCGAAAGCTCTGTAAAAGCTTGATATAGGTGGGGGTGTAGTGGTTTTCTTTCGAGTCTAAAATGCAGATAGTGCCAAATAATTCACCATTCGGCCAAAGCAGCGGAATGCCACAATAAGAGATTAAGCCAAGCTTCGTGTCGGGGTTGTTTTCCCAATCAACATCGGCAAGCGCATTGGGTACCACAAGTTGCTGCTGGGAATCCATCACCGTCTCACAGTAAAGCCCATTGCCTAGGGTTTCAGAATCACCTTTGTTGTAAGGGTTATTTTCATTTCGGCTGGTCGAGAATACTTCAATATAATTGGCGTGAACACGCATGATCAGTGCGGCGGGCACTTGAGTGATTTGAGCCAAGAGGTCGACAATATTTTGCCAACCAGACACCATATCGTCTGGGATATCTAAGTCTACTGTTTTTATCTTCTTCATATGACTCCGAGTCAATTATGCTAAATGCATCAACACATCCTGTGTTAATTATGATGAACCAAAGAAAACTATGAACCTTACGTTTAATAAGTATAAGAAATGTTGCACGAAAAAACCTCCGCAATTATGCAGAGGTTTTCAAATGTGAATCCGGGTCCCAGTAATGAGATAATTTTAGATTAAGGCTTTAACTTTATAAAATCTTCTGTATTAAGTTTCTGGCTATAATCTACCGATGGTTGAGCAAACCCATTTAATTGTAGAAATTCTTCTTTAAACCCTTGGTAATCCCCTAAGGTTTGGAAGTTATTTTCGTCCATCTTTTCTAGCAGTTCAGTTACGTGCGCTTGGGTTTCTGGGTCTAATTCCCAATCATCCATACGGATCAATCGCTCACCATCAAGTGGTACTTTGGATTGACCATAAAGTTTACTGCCAAACAGACGCTGCATTTGTTGGATACAACCTTCGTGGGTCTCTTTCTCTTTCATCACCTTATACAAAGCAAGTAAGTAAGGGCTTAATCCAGGGATGAAAACGCTCGCTTTAGTGACTAGGGCTTTACATACCGCCGCGTAAGCGTTGCCATCAAAGTTAGCTAACTCTAGATTAAGAGCGTGGCTGGTTTGGTGAAGGTCGATCTTAGCGCGTCCCAATGTACCGTCTAAATAGATAGGATGTGTGACTTCTGGACCCACATAAGAAAACGCGATTGTCTTACAACCCGGAGCAATAGATTCTGCGTTGATGAGCTCATCTATCCATTGTTCCCAATCTTCGCCTCCCATCACTTTGAGTGTGCTTTCGGCTTCCTCTTCCGTCGCGGCTTCAAGCGTGTTGGTGACCCAGTTGTCGTGTTCCAGAGAAATGGTTGCGCCAGTTACGCTTTCACCAATAGGTTTGATGGCAGAGCGCCAAAACTCATCGGAATCTGGTTTAGGACGAACGCCTGCAGCTAAGCTATAGATAATCAGATCCACTTCACCTTCGAAGTAGGTTTCAATGGCTTCGACAACTTGTGAGCGTGTTTCTTGCGAAAATGCGTCGCCAACGATGTTGATAGCAGTGCGTTGCTCTCGTTCGGCTTCTTTTTTGAAGTAGATGTTGTTGTACCAACCAGCACTACCTAGGGATTTTTCGTTTGGACCGCGCTCGAATGAGACGCCGATAGTGTCAGCTTTTGCGCCGCCAAAGGTAAGGGCAATACGAGCGGCAAGGCCAAAGCCTGAGGAAGCGCCGATAATCAGTACTCGTTTAGGGCCATCTTTGATTTGCGGCGCACTCTTAACAAACTTGATTTGTTGCTTTACGGCTTCTTGACAGCCAAGAGGGTGAGCGCTTTTGGCTACCACACCCTTGATAACAGGTTCGATCAGCATAAATAACCTTACAGTTAACGGTGATATGCACTCAGGCTAACGTAAAGCTGTGTAAAATTTATTGAGCTAGACCATTAAAACTTAAAGATACTGATATAATTCTTCGGCGACGAATTCAGCAATCCAAGGTTGAGCTTCTGGTTTTGGATGCAGTCCATCGTTCATCATCCACTCAGGTTTGAGGATGATATGCTCTAGGAAAAACGGCAAAAGTGGCACGTTTTGTTGATCAGCAAGCGCTGCAAAAACGTATTCAAACTGCTGGTTGTAACGCTTTCCGTAATTTGGTGGGATTTTAATCTGCATCATTATAGGTTTGGCGCCCGCAGCTTTTATCTGCTCAATGATCTGCTCAAGATTTGCAGACATCAGCTTAGGTGGGAAACCACGAAGTCCATCATTCGCACCAAGTTCGATAAGAACGGTGTCTGGAGCATGTTCTTCAAGCAATTGTGGTAGGCGGGCTAAACCATTGCCCGTTGTATCACCAGAAATACTCCCGTTAACCACGGTTACCGTTTTGTCATGCTTTGCTAACGCGTCTGGTAACAGGCTTGGCCAACTCTGTTTGATGTCCATGTTGTAACCAGCACTCAGGCTATCACCAAGGACCAGTAACTTAGAATCTAAGCGGGTATCTTGAGCCAAAGAAGCGGTTGAAAATAAAATAAAGAATAAAAAGGAAATTAGTCGAGTCATGCATACATCCATCATTAAAGCAGAAGCTGTTTCGAAGACAGTGTCTACTAATCAAGAACATTTAACAATCCTAGAGCACGTTGATATCGATATTCGTGAAGGCGAAACGGTCGCGATCGTAGGCACGTCTGGTGCGGGTAAATCGACCTTAATGACGCTGCTTGCTGGTCTTGATGTACCAACGAAAGGCGAAATCAGTTTATTAGGACAGCCACTTTCACAGCTTGATGACGAGGCAAGAGCGAAGATCCGCAGTGAATCGGTAGGGTTTGTATTTCAAAGCTTCTTGTTAATTCCAAGTCTTTCAGCGCTACAAAATGTCACGTTACCTTGTTTGTTAAAGGGAGAAGACGAAGACATCGAACGCGCGACTGCTCTGCTTGAATCAGTAGGCTTGAAAGACAGGCTTGATCACTTACCGTCGCAGCTATCTGGTGGTGAACAACAAAGGGTCGCGTTGGCGCGCGCATTTATGATTAAGCCAAAAATTCTTTTTGCCGATGAACCCACAGGCAACCTAGACCAACAAACGGCAGCCAAAATTGTTGAGTTGTTGTTTGAATTGAACTCATCCCACGGTACAACTTTAGTTTTGGTGACACACGATCCTAAGCTTGCACAACGTTGCCAAAGAACACTCAAGATGCATGTCGGTCAGATAGAGGAAGTCTAAATTGAATTCATCAAACGGACTGAATAAACGCCTGTTTTCATGGAGTATCGAAGAGATTCGACACGGTCAGCTTTGGCCAGTTTCAATCGCTTTAACGCTTATTATTGCTTGTGTATTTGCATTGTCGGCGTTGGCCGAACGTATGGAGCAGGTAATTGTTAAGCAGGGCAAAGATGCGCTTACTGCCGATATCGTGTTTATCTCAGCAAACCCAGTTCCACAATCCTTATTAGACCTCACTCAAGTTGAACAGTTAGAAAGCTCTCAGTTGACTCGTTTTTCAACCATGGCATTCAGTGACAACTCGATGCAGTTAGTGACGGTGAAAGCGGTTGAAAGTAATTATCCATTACGCGGTGAAATGATCTTAGTGGGTGCTGATAAAGCATCAAGTAACCATGTTGAGCCTGGGGAACTTTGGTTAGACGAGCGTATATTTGCACAGTTAGAGGTTGAGATTGGTGACGTTGTCACTATTGGCGATGCCGATTTAGCGATAACTGGACGAATCACTCAAGAACCAGGCTTAAGCTTTAACCCATTCCAACAGATGCCAGCCGTTCTGATTCATACAAGCGATATTGATGCCACGGGAGCGATTCAACCGGGCAGTCGTGTTAGTTTTAGGCTGTTTCTCAACGGTGATGATACAAAACTGCAAGCCGCGCAAGACAGCGTAGAATTAACACCAAGCGATCGCTGGCGTACTCAAGATTCTGCGAGCCGTACTAACGACATGTTCGAAAGCACGACTCAATATCTTTCGTTAACCGTTGCTATTGTTGTGATCATGGCTGCGACCACTTTGGTACTCACTTGCCAACATTATGTTGCGAGTCGCCGTAAAACCATCGCGATGCTTAAGAGTTTGGGTGCAAGCAAGCAGTGGATCGTTAAATGGTTGTCTGTACAGGTATCTTTATTAGTGGTTATCGGTGCAGTACTGGGAATAACTATCGGTATCGGCTTAGAGTTTTTGCTTCGTATACCTCTGGGTGACTTATTACCAACGCCACTTCCTAGCTATGGTATTGAACCTGCAATCTTGGCGATTTTATCAAGCATCTTAATTGGTGTTCCTGCTCTTGGTATCCCGTTAATTGGCTTGGTCAATACCTCGGCAATCAGCGTTATCCAATCAAGTCACCAGTCCAATGAAAGCTACAAGAAATATTTGTTGTTACTGGTACCGATTATTCCAATGATGCTGATGTATGGCGACAATCTATTGGTATGGATAGTTCTAGCGGGTATCGCTTGCCTGTTCTTAGTACTTGCGGTCGTTAGTACGCTTGTTCTGCGTTTGGTTGGCAAGTTACCGACATCTACGTCTATGCGTTTAGCATTGAGCAGAATTAATCGCACACCTTTAGCAACGGGGATTCAATTTGGCTCTTTAGCGCTTTCACTGATGTTGCTGTCTATCATCTGGTTGGTAAGAAGTGATTTACTGTCAGATTGGCAGCAAACCTTACCCGAGAACGCACCAAATGCGTTTGCACTTAACATTGCAAGCTATGAAAAAGACAGTTATCTCGAGACGATTGATGCAAACGAAGTAGAGCGTACTCAAGCGTTTCCAATTATCCGAGGACGACTGACGACGATAAACGGTGTCGAAGCATCGGAATACAGTGATACCTCTGGAGAAACAGACGCACTAAGCCGTGAGATCAACTTCACTTGGGGAGATAGCTTACCTAAGTACAATGAAGTATTAGAAGGTAACTGGACACAAGAGCATGGCGTATCTGTAGAATCGGATGTCGCGGAGCAACTGGATCTAAAGATTGGCGATGAGCTGTCATTCACAATCAACAGCCAGAATGTTTCTGCCAAGGTGAATAGCATCCGCAAAGTCGAGTGGCGAGAAATGAAGCCGAACTTCTACTTCATTTTTACTCCAGATGTCTTGAGTTCAATCCCTTCTACTTGGCTAGTGAGCTTCAGATTAGAAGAACAACACAATCAGATGCTCAACGAACTCTCTCGAAATCATCCAACCGTGAGTTTGATGGATATTCGTAAGATGGGTAGCAAGATCCAAGAGTTGCTTAAGCAGATTGTTTGGTCGATTACCGTACTTGCGGCGTTAGGTGTGGTGGCGGGGCTGTTGCTTATCTTCACTCTATTGCGATTGAGCTTATCTCAAAGACAACAAGAGATACGCTTGTATCGAACATTAGGCGCGAGTAAGAAGCGAATTCTCAATACTATTTGGTGTGAGTACGGTTTAATGGCGTTAGTCGCAGGCTCAATTGCAGCCCTTGGTTCTGAGCTCAGCGTGGCAGGAGTGATGAACTTTGGTTTTGAGTTACAACCTTCACTTCACCCGATGTTGTGGATAGCGCTACCGGTGCTAACGTTCATCACATTAGCCGCGGTAGTGAATAGCTTAATCAAACGTTTGTTGGCACCAGTAAACAAGGATTTTGGCTAGTCGTTAGCGAGATCTAGCCAAGCGCTTAAAACGGTCTAAAAGTGAGATTATTTATACTTAGTCATGCACTATTTATAATACGTCGCTTTAGACCGTTTTTTATTTAACCAACCGGTAGCATAAGTAAAAAATATCGCACCTTAGATTCCACTGTTTTTAGCATTTTTTAAAACTAATTACCCAATAATGCCGATTTAATGAACAGCGGTTAGTCCCTGTAAACAAAGGGTTTGCGCAACTTAGCAAGAACGTTATCAACAGTTATCCACAAAAACGGTGGATAACTTTAGGGATAAGTTAACCGCTATGTTTTAAGAGTACTGAGGCAGCCTTTATGTGGCGTCACTTAGGACAAATTTGACTGTTAGAATAACCTTTAAAACCCTATCTGGAGTTATTGAGTCAAGAGATTATTTATGTTTTTTACATAGATATTAAATCCCGCCTATCTAAGACCTTGATAAAAATGTGTTTTAATTCATCGCAGAACAAAAGTAGAATAGAGGCAGTTAATCTTATTCTACAGAACACGATGAACCACAACAAAACGGATACAAATCAACCTTCTATTGCCATTGTTGGTGGTGGTATTGCCGGAACAACGAGCGCGATTCACTTTAGTGAGTTGGGTTTTAAGGTCACTATCTTAGAAAAAGGGCCGAGTTTGGTTAATGGTCCACCAATTTGCCACCTGCACGCTGGCGGCAATTTGTATCGAGATATTTCTGTAGAGCAGTGTCTTCAGTTGCTCACGCAGTCAATTGATACCGTCCGCTTATTTCCTCATACGATCAATATTCGTCCGACAATCATCGCCGTTCCGCACAGTGATGGTGGAGAGCCGTTGGATCTGCTTCCTCGTCTCAAGATAATCAAAAGCGCTTATGCCGATCTTGTTAAACAAGATAAAAGCAACCAAGTGCTCGGTGATCCGGAAGAGTATTATAAGCTGTACAGCAAAGAAGATTTATTAGCACTTTCTGCGAAAACACAGCCTCTGAAACCAACATCGCTTGATGATTGGTGTATTCCTTTCGCCAAGCATACGGATTTAGAGACCCTAAAGTATCCTGTTGCGATGGTCCAAGAGTATGGCTGGAGCGTATTCCGACTTTCTGCGACCGCTCAACTCTCTTTGGGGCAACAAGCTAACTGTACTGTGTTAACCAACAGCCGATTACATTCTGTTGAGTCGACAGGTCAAGGTTGGTCTTTGACTTATACCGATGCCGAAAACCAAAGCTGCCAACTAACGACCGATTACTTGATTAATGCGAGTGGGTTTGAAACGGGTATCGTAGATGACTTTGTTGGCTCTAAGCAGCAAAGACTTGTTGAGTTTAAAGCTGCATACGTTACAGAGTGGCCATATTCGCAAGAATGTAAGGAAGAGTGGCCAGAAGTTATCTTCCATGGCCCGAGAGGTACACCGCAAGGCATGGCGCAATTAACGCCGTATGCTGATGGTGTGTTCCAACTTCACGGCATGACAGAAGGGATTACTCTGTTTGAGGGTGGGCTTGTTTCATCGTCAACAGACTCGTCACAGCCACAGTTGCCTTCGAAGCTGCTTAAGAAAATCGTATCGGGTTGGAGTGAAGATCAGCTTGAATTAAGAACTCGCGCGGCAATAACGCATATGTCTCAGTTCATCCCAAGTTTCAGTTCTGCATTGGTCGGTGGTAAACCTTTGTTTGGTGCACAACAGATTCCGGGAACCGATCCAAGCTTAAGAGCTTCAGACGTTTCATTCTGTGGGGATCGCTATGCTCGACTTGAAGTAGTAAAAGCTTCTTCAACATTAGAAGCGGCACAAAAGGTCGCTGAGCAATGGTTTGATGTATCAGAGGCGGCATCTATTGAAGACACACACTCAGTGACAATGTCACTTAATCTAAATGATATTGAAAACAGAGCGATAGATTTGACACAAGAACGTGGATACCCAGAAGCGCTTGCCAAGGTGTCAGGTCAAGATCACGCTTAATAGCCTATAATTAGTCTATCATCATCGACTGCGTTTAATTTCTTCAATTCGGCTTACTGTAATAGGTAAGCCGAATCTTCATTTCAACATCTGCTTAGATACCGAACCTCATCTAAATGACATCTTCCTAGTTGATTATTCTCAGCTACATAGCATTTAGCACATAACACATCGCAAAAACTAATAGCCGAAAAACTGAGCCCATTGGCACCAAACATCTTGTAAGCCCAAGCGATCGCCCTTGCTGAACGATATCGCATGTCCAGGTTTTGCTTGCGCCAAGCGTGGTAAATCGATTCTGGCGACACATCCTATCTTCGGATAACCACCTAAGGTCTGTCTATCATTAAGCAGCACGATAGGCTGTCCATCTTGTGGAATTTGAATCGCACCTAGGGCAATGCCTTCTGACAATAGCGAAATGTCAGGCGAGTCTACGGGCTCGCCACTGAGTCGATAACCCATCCGATTAGAGTTTTGGTCAACGTGATACTGCGCGTTATACAAAATCTCTCTTGCTGACTCGGAGAATAGCTCGCTTTGATAGCCTTCAATCACTCGTAGGTTCACGGGTAGATTGTAATCAGGCGTGTATCGGAAGGTAACACTCAACGCTTTAAATGGATGAGAGAGTTGGTGTTGGGTAAAAGCGATTTGTTGCCCTTGCTGGCATGGCTCGCCATCTTGCGTTAATCCACCAATCTTTTCACGAGTGACTGTAGAGCAGCTATCAAGAGTTGATGGAACATCGAAACCGCCCTTAATGGCTAAATACGCCCTTAGACCATTTTTAGGCAAACCAAATGAGAGAACTTGCCCCTTAAAAGCTTGAAAAGTGCTCCAGTTAGCCTGTGGTTTACCATCGAGTTTCGCTTGTAAATCACCCCCGCATAGTGCCATCTCGCAATCAACATCGATTCTCAACGCACATTGCCCAAGCGTGATTTCCAACGCCGCTTGGTTGACTGGGTTGCCCAATAGATGGTTAGCCCAGCTATAAGAGTAGTCATCAACCGGTCCACCTTGCGTTAATCCAAGATGAGCAACACCAAATCGCCCAAAGTCTTGAATCAAACTCAACGGGCCGGGCTTAATCACTGTCAGTGTTGGTTTAGTTTTTGTCTTAGCCATTTACGATGCCTCCACCCAACTCTACAAATTCTTTTTTTGAAATCGCTATGAAACGGACGGTATCACCAACATTAAGCAGAGACAGTGGTCTTTGCGTGATATCGGCGTTCTTCAACTGGCTATGATCGAACAACGGAAGTGGGCAATTGCCAATAATATTCCAACCGCCCGGTGAATCCGAAGGGTACACAGCTGTTTTCGTATCCGCGATGGCGATACTGCCTTTGGGCACAATTAAGCGGGGTGTGGAGTGACGGGGCAAGGCAAGCTCATTAACCACATCCGACATAAAGGCAAAGCCAGGCGTAAACCCAATCGCACTGACGCTGTATGTCTGTGAGGTGTGATGTTGAATTATCTGGTCGAGCGACAGGCCTTTGTTTTGATATCGGTCTAAATCGAGCGCCGTTTCTGGTGAGTAATAGGCAGGAAGCTCAATCGTATCACGAGTTTTACTAACACTAGAAAAGGACGACAGAGCATGACTCAACAAATTATTGAGCTGTTCAATGAGCTGCTGTTCTGATATTCGATAAGGGAGGTAGTCGACCAATATTGTTTGGTAAGCCGGTGTCACATTCATCAACACCGATGCTAAGTTTTGGCGAATGGCATCGGAAAAGTGAGCTATGTATTGCGCATATTCGGCGCTAGATTGATTATTTGAAGGCGATAGCGTCAAGGTCACCAAAACGCTGCATTCCGCGACTGGCGCTATATTGAATTCAATCTGATTCGTCGTCATTTCGTTTCCATACGTTTGTTATCTTGCCTTTTTTAGCTTACTTGGCGTGTCTCACTTCCGTGTCCAAGCCAATACAAATCAATTAGATCTCACGAGCGATTAGACCATGCGTCATACCAATCACACGCTTCATACTAATTAAAAGCGTTGAGGTCTTGTCTGATTTTTCTAATTAATGCGATGGATTGAGGGTTATCACCATGAACACAGATAGTATCAGCTTCAATAGGCAGTCTTTCGCCCTCTAAAGTCGTAACCGAGCCATAGTTAATGATTTGCATAACTTGGTTATAGATATCGTCTTGATTGACGTAAACCGAGCCTTTTTGAGTACGTGGCGCTAATTGTCCGTTATTTAAATAAGCACGGTCGGCAAACGCTTCAAACAAGAGAGGCAAGTCATGGTCGTCAGCAATATCCAAATACTGTTGATTGTCTGATGAAGAGAGAATCATCAACGGGATGTTAAACTCAGCGACGGCTTGGGCTACCGCATTGAACACATCAATGTTTGCCATCATATCGTTATAAAGAGCGCCATGAGGTTTCACATAGCCAACAGTGGTATGGTGATAGCGGCAAAGGGCTTGTAATGCACCGACTTGATAACAAACCAGCTCACTGATTTCGTCCATGGTGTGTGGAATAGAACGGCGACCAAAACCAACGAGATCTTGATAACCGGGATGAGCACCAATTTGGGTGTGATAGTGCTGTGCCAGTTTTATCGTCTTGGACATAACGTGCGGATCAGACGCGTGGAAGCCACAAGCGATGTTTGCCATATCGACCCATTCCATGACCGACTCGTCATCGCCCATCTTCCAATTGCCGAAACTTTCTCCCATGTCGCAATTAAGCAAAATCTTCGTTGTCACGTGGTGCTAATCCTTTACGTTGAGGTAAGTAATGACGGTCTTATAAATACCATAAATAAACAGTGACCTAACTCAAACTTTCGACACCGTAGATTTACCAGTATGGCATTTCATATATAGTTGAACTATTGATTAAAGGATTAATATCTATCTGTATATTAGGTGAGCACATGATATCCCGCCAGGTTTGCTTAGGACTAGCATTAACGACACCTGTTTTTGTCTCTGCTCAAGAAAACTCTCTAGACCAGCTCATGTCGATGAGCCTTGAAGAGTTGTCTATGTTAGATGTCGAAATGGAAACGGCTTCGAAAGTGACACAAAAACTCACTGATATTCCCTCGTCGGTGTACGTACTTTCTAATGAGCGAATTCAGCGTAGTGGGGCGAAAACCATTGCTGAAGTCCTAACACTTGTACCCGGACTCAAAGTCACCAAATTCAACGAAACCTCATGGTTTGTTTCGACTCGCGGCTTTCATGATGGGCTATATAACAAGATGCTCGTGATGATGGATGGACGAAGCTTGTTTAGCCCAGTCTATGGCGGTACGTATTGGAGTGACGTTGATTATGTGCTTGCCGACATCGAACGCATCGAAGTACTAAAAGGCCCCGGCGGAACAATTTGGGGAGGCAACGCGGTTAATGGTGTTGTCAATATCATTACTAAGTCTGCCAATGATACGCAGGGGACTTATCTCTCCGGTGTCGCGTCTAATACTGATAACTATGAATTTAGTGTTCGTCAGGGATTAAGCCTCAACGACAGTGTGAATGCGCGTGCCTTTTATAAGTACCGAGAAGAACCCACGTATCGCACAAACGAATCTGAAAAATGGAAAGCACAAACGGCAGGGATGGTTTTTCAGCCAAGTAATGCCGAAGAAAATTGGTCATTACGTATCGGGGGTGAGAAAAGCTTTTATGAGTCGGACTTGTATACGTTTCAATATGATAACTCAGGGTCGTTTGTCGGATCACAAGCCAACGATTTCGATAACAAGAGTCAATCTGTTTACGTCCAATTCAACGACTCTCGCCATTTTGATGAAAGTTCGACACTCTCATATTCGTTATGGGGTGAATATAATGAGGATAATGCGCCAGACGCTCCGGGAAGCTATTCGACCCTCGATTTTGACTCTACTTATATCAACCAACTATCGGAAAGCCATCAGCTAACACTTGGTGGTGGCCTGCGATATATGTATCTTGATTTCTCCTCAAGCCAAGTTTCGGACGTGGATTGGTACAACCCTGATTACTACGGTCGAGCTTACAACATCCAATCTGCCAACGATTACATTGCGAACGCTTTTATACAGTCTCAAATTCAAATGACGGAAGCGCTGTCTATTACTCTTGGTGCCAAGGTTGAACACTTTACACAGAATGAATCAACTGAGCTTTCACCTCAATTGCGTGGTTTATATAAGTTCACCCAACGTCACTCCGTATGGGCGGGGCTTAGCCGTGCGGTCGTTGCACCATCTTATATGGATTCCAATTCCACCTATTATTTCAATAGTTACAATGCTGACTCAAACAACAGCTACCTAGATGTATATAAATCAAGCTCGAGTCTTGAAACAGAGAGTGTCGTAACGGCGGAAATGGGTTATCGCTACTCAAACAATTCAAATTTCGAACTCGATGCAACGATTTATCTGAGTGAACATGACTGAGTTACGCCTATACGACATTGGAAGGTGAGAATAAAGGTGATGACCTGAAATCTAGTCCTCAAACGAGTGTTTATTACGATATTGATAATGAACATTTAGCCACGGCACAGTTGATGTGGAATATCACCGAAAGTTGGCAATTCGATGTGATAGGCCAGTACATTAATGTGAATTACCCAGACTATTGGGTAGCAGGCGATGGCACTCAATATAAATGGCAGTCTTACCCACATGAAATAACCTTTGATGCGCGTCTCGCATGGAAAAAATCGTCCGCAGCACCTTTAATTGAAGTGGTTGTTGAAAATATAGGTAAGAGTGACGGCTATCAAGCTGAATTCACATCTCAGAAAAGCGTCAATCAAGAATCGGTGTATGTGAGGATCTCTCATGAATTCTAAATGGCTTAAGCACCGCATTAAGCTCGGCTTATCTAAACTAGGCTTAGCGGCTTTAACGATGCTTATTGTGCCGTTGAACACCTCAGCTGCTAGCTTCAAACCTTATGAAGTGAAAGCGGTGTACCTTTTTAGAATTGCGAATTTTATACGTTGGAATGATGAAAGCTCAATGAACGCTGTGAACTTTTGTGTGATTGGCGATGAAAAGGTAAGCCAAGTGCTGACGTCAATTACCGAGGGGAAATCTATTCGTTCACTCGATATCCAAGTCCAACAGTCGATTACTTCTAAGTGCGATATTACGTATTTGTCTGACCGTAAAAATGACCAATTTCTTAGTCAAGAGCACTCGCCACATACTGTGACAATCAGTGATATGCCTAACTTTACGGACTTAGGTGGAATCATTGAACTCACGCACATCGATAATAAGCTCAAACCTAAGATCAACCTAGAGAACGCAAGGCGCGGTGACTACGCCATTGGCTCAAGCCTGTTACGAATCGCTATAGTGGAGGGCCAATAATGTTGTCTTTCATTAATAACATATCGATTAAAAACAAGCTGATATTACCCATTATCATCTTTATCGCAGTCACTTTTGTCACGATTCAATCAGTAAATTACACTGTCACGTTTGAGAGAGAGAAAGAGAGTCTTATTCAGCGTGTTAAAGTGCTAGCACAAGTTGTTGCTTATAACTTGCAAGCCGCGATTTTATTTGAAGACAAGTCATCGGCTCAGGAAATATTGTCAGCTTTCGTCGCAGATAAAGATATTGTTAGAGTGAAGCTCTATGACATCAACGAACAGCTTTTTGCCAGCTATCAGGTGAGCAACACTCTGGTTCCAAGGCCAAACGCAGAAGAATTAGACGATATCGCCGATCATCAATTTGCCATCTCTGAGCATTTCATCTTCTTGCTCGTTCCAGTGACACTGGATGGCGCAGTGATCGCGAACTTGAGAGTAACAATATCGAAAGAGACGTTTAATTCGATCTTAACGAATATTTTCAAGGTTGCGGTCGTCTACCTGTTGTTTCTGGTGATGTTAGGCGGAGTAGTGGTCAAATTGGTGCAACGCTTGATTATCGAACCGATGTTTGACCTCAATGAGGCGATGCAAGCCTTTGTTGAGCGTCGTTCGAAGCAGCCTAAATTAGTCGTAACGAACCGCGATGAAATCGGCGATCTGGTTCGAGCTTTCAATACCATGTTAGAAAGGCTTCAACATCGCGATAACCAAATCAATTTTACGTTAGACAAGTTACAAGAAGAAAAATCATTCGCAAATGAGGTCATTGAAACCGTTCAGCACTCTTTGTTGGTGGTGGATGAAAAAGGGCTCATTCTTCATGCGAACGCAGCTACTCGGGATATTTTTAAATGCTCGGAAGCCTTTCTTGAGAATTTGTTGATCCAAGAGTTGATCGCGACCAAGCAAACGGGTTACTTACAAGATGTTATTGATGCCAATATTGAACTTAATGACGAATTGCTGGAAACCACCGATCTCTTTCAATCAAAACGCTGGCTTCGTGTGAGCAGTCGTTCTTTGACAAAACATGGTCGTATTCTTTATGCAATCCAAGATGTCACCGACATAGAAACGGCCATGAGTCGCCAACGTATTGCTGCGGGTGTTTTCGAAAACAGTAAAGACGGCTTGATCGTGCTCAACTCATCCAATGTGATAACCATGGTTAACCCGGCGATCACACAACTTCTCGGTTATCACTCTGATCTGCTGGTGGGCAAAACACCATTTGAAGTATTTTCGTGGCAGCAATTTTCATCATTGATGCCGACAATTCGCAGTTCGTTAGACAACTATGGTCAATGGCAAGGCGAAGTGTGGGAGAAAAGCGCGTCCGGCACGTTAGTTCCAATGTTTGTCAAAGTGAATCGAATTGCCTCAGACAACGAGAAAGACGAGTTTGATATGGTATTAACGCTGTCTGATTTATCCAACGTTAAAGAGATGGAAAGACTCGAACACTTGGCTCATCACGATGCATTAACCGGGTTAGCGAATAGAGCGCAGCTGTATAAGGTTATGGATGATGTTGTCACGTCGAGCCACTATTCAAATCAGCATTTTGCGGTTATTTACTTGGATTTGGATGGCTTCAAAGAAGTGAATGACAACTATGGTCACGATGCGGGTGACGAAATCCTTAAAGAAGTGTCAAACCGGTTATTATCTCAGGTAAGAGCGGGGGATTTGGTTGCACGTTTGTCGGGTGATGAATTTGTTCTTATTATTAAACAGACAAACAAAGTCTTATTAGCGAAGTTAGCCGAGCGATTGTTGGATCTGATCGGGCAAGAAGTGAATTATAAACAGCGTTCACTTCATGTTGGGGCGAGCTTAGGTATCAATTTAGTTGATGGCTCAGAGCGTGATATTGACGTGATTCTAAAGGTTGCTGATGAGGCTATGTACCAAGCGAAACGCAAAGGAAAAGGTCAGTTTGTGTTCGCTCGTGAGGGTAAATAGGCACCGGTGTTTGTGAGCTCACCCTAAGTTGTTGTATCATAAGTGATAGGTTGAATATTTTTAATTAAAAGGTCTGCTAAGCATGAATGTTTTAGTTACAGGTGGCATGGGTTACATTGGTAGCCATACAAGTATCCAGATGATCAACGCAGGTATGACACCTGTACTTTTTGATAGCTTGTACAACAGCAAACCAAGCGTTCTAGAGCGCATCGAAAAAGTCTCGGGCGTTCGTCCCAACTTCATTGAAGGTGACGTTCGTGATAAAGCGCTTTTGACTGAAACTATGAAGCAACACAACATCGAAGCGGTTATCCATTTTGCTGGTCTGAAAGCCGTCGGAGAGTCTGTGGAAAAGCCTCTTGAATACTACGACAACAACGTAAACGGCACTTTAGTTCTTGTTGATGCAATGCGTGATGCGGGTGTAAAAACCTTGGTATTTAGCTCTTCAGCAACGGTATACGGTGATCCTGCAAGTGTGCCAATTACTGAAGACTTCCCAACAAGCGCTACCAACCCATATGGTCGTAGTAAACTAATCGTTGAAGAGTGTTTAACCGATTTCCAAAAAGCCAATCCTGATTGGAGCATTACACTGCTGCGTTACTTTAACCCTGTAGGTTCACATCCAAGTGGTGAGCTAGGTGAAGACCCGCAAGGTATCCCAAATAACCTAATGCCATTTGTCTCTCAAGTAGCAGTGGGCCGCCGTGAATTCCTATCTGTATTTGGTAGCGATTATCCAACAAAAGACGGGACTGGCGTTCGCGATTACATCCACGTAATGGATCTGTCTGATGGCCACATCGCAGCGCTTGAGAAAGTAGGGTGCAAAGACGGTCTTCATATCTACAACCTTGGTACGGGTAACGGTTCAAGTGTGTTAGACATGGTTAAAGCATTCGAACAAGCAAGCGGTAAAGAGATCCCTTACAAGCTAGTTGAACGCCGTCCTGGTGACATCGCAGAGTGTTGGGCAGATCCAGCTAAAGCTCAGAAAGAACTGGGCTGGAATGCAAGCCGCACATTGGCTGAAATGACCGAAGATACATGGCGCTGGCAGTCAACAAACCCGAATGGATTCCCTGGTTAACCTAGTGGTTTCGTGAATGATTCAAAAATTAAAAGATGCTTTCGGGCATCTTTTTTGATCTTAATCGAATAAAAAGTAAATTAGTGGTTAAAAAGTATCATTCTGTATCCGCTGTGTTATTATGCTCGCGAATTATATGTTTAATGTTAATTTTCTTTGGAGTTAATCATGGAACTAGGCCTAATCATCACTTTCATCGTTGCTGCTGCAGTAATGGTTAAAAAAGAGATGGCAGAGAAGTAATTTCACTTATTACCTTTTTTATACAATTTTTTAGTGAAATAATAAAAGCCAGCATTTAGCTGGCTTTTTAGTATCTGCAATTCAGTTTTTTAACGAATTAGAATTCGTATTTAGCTGTAATTGACCAGTTACGACCTGCTTGCGTGTAATCTTTATCTTCTTGTGAGAATCCACGAACGTCATTCCACGAGTAGTACTCTTCATCCGTAACGTTGAAGAGACCTGCTCTAAGCGTAAGATCCTTCATCGGCAAGTAGTATGCTGTTAGGTCAACTACAGTTGCTGAATCAATTGGTAGAATTTCATCATTCAAACCATCGCTGTTGATATCACTAGACTTCTTACCTGCTGTGTAGCTTATGTTAAGTGATGTACCCCATAGTGCTGAAGGAGCATCATAGTTAAAACCAACGACAGCGTTCCAAGGGTTTACACTGTTAAGAGGATTACCTTCGCCATCTTCACCTTCAGTATACGTTGCAGAAACACGAGTACTAACACCTTTCACTGGCATGAAGCTATTCCAAGACTGTGTATTTGACGCTTCGATACCTTTAATTACGGCTTCATCAATGTTTACATTCTGATATATTGTTGGATCGGCCGGAGTGGCTGAGCCACTAACTGCTACGTTATCAATAAAGTTATCATAATCGCTGTAGAAGATAGCAATTTCGCTTGATGAATAATTTGTGTTATGACGCCAACCTAACTCGTATGAAATACTTTCTTCAGCTTCTAAGTCAGGGTTAGGGGCATTCAAATAACCGTGAGCAGGATTACCAAATGAGTAGTAAAGCTCTTGGAAATCAGGAGCTCTAAAGCCTTGGCTGATTTGACCGAAGATCTTATTTTCATCATTAAGCGTGTAAGTTGTACCCAAACGTCCGGTAACAGCTGAGTCTGAATATTTTGCATAAGACTCTTCTGGGTTACCACTTGGGTTTTGACTTGTATCACCTGGATCAGTTTCAAAACCATCAAAACGAACACCCGGAGTAATCATCCAATTTCCGATCGTCATTTCATTTTGAGCAAAGAATCCATATTTTCTTTCAGATGCGGCAGGGATGTAGAAAATAACTTGGTCTGCGCTGATGGAGTTATATTCGTTATTAACGTTTTTAATGTCTTTGTCCGAATA
The DNA here is from genome assembly GCF_041467655.1 of Vibrio sp. 10N.247.311.49. Classification (NCBI taxonomy): domain Bacteria; kingdom Pseudomonadati; phylum Pseudomonadota; class Gammaproteobacteria; order Vibrionales; family Vibrionaceae; genus Vibrio; species Vibrio sp. 10N.247.311.49. Next base: position 87,615 of record NZ_JBFSVA010000011.1, on the reverse strand, counting down.
TGAAGCGCCATAGATAAAGTAGTTTTCTACATTACCCGTCATGAAGAACTTATCGAATTGCACATCAAATTGATAACCTTCATCCTCGTAGATATAGTCCTTTTTCTGAACATTACCTGCCGGAGGTAGGAACATACCGCCATTAGAAGTACGATTAGTTACGCCATTCTCTTCTTTGCTCAGCCAGTCAGCTTGCCAAGTAATAGTATCTGCAAACGCTAGGTCAGCATCCCAAATATGTTTGATACCGATTTGCTGTTGGCTAGTTGTGTCTTCGCCAGTGTAGTCGGTGTAACTTGCACTATTTAAATCGGTATCACCAGAATTCTCAATGAAGTTACCAGAAAACTCTAAACGGTGTTGTTCGTTTAATTGGTACTGAAGCTTAACCAACAAGTTGTTGTGCTGAGTATCTTGCTCATCAGGTGTACCAAAGTTATCAGTTTGCTCACCGTCTCTGCGAGTATAAGCAACTAACGTTTCTAGGTCGCCAATACGATTTGCTAAAGCAACCGATTCGCTAAAGGTATTATCAGATGAAGAGTAGTTGAACTTCGCGTGGCCACCGAAGTCTTTGTCTTTTAAAAAGTCACTCGGGTCTTTTGTTTCGAACGCAGCAATACCACCAATCGCGTCAGAACCATACAGAGAAGAAGCCGCACCTTTAACAATCTCGACAGACTTCAACATATCCGTATCGACATCAATGCGTGAAGAGTTAATGAAGTTATATGACTGAGTACCACTTGGAGTAAATTGGCTAGTTTGTGATACTCCATCAACGATAACCTTTACTCGGTTACCTTCCATACCACGAATGTTAATACCTTGAATCCCTTGGCGAGAATTCGTCGTCACCGTGACACCTGGTGTGTACTTAAATAAGTCTTCTACATCCGTAACCATGTTTTTTTCGATATCTTTATCGTTAATCACAGTTACCGACGCAGCAACATCTTCAAGTTGTTGATTAGTACGAGTCGAAGATACAACAACCTCGTCAAATAGGGCATAATCTTCAGCAAAGGCTGATGTTGATGAAAGCGCTAAAACGATTGAAGCAGAGAGCAGGGATTGCTTATACATCTGATAGTTACCTTAGTTCCATAGTATTATCTTGATTTGCGAAATATAATATTGGATCTAAATGATAATTACTATTATTTGCATTTAAATGATTTTCAATTTTATCAACTAACTCATAATTAATACTCTTAAATATCTGTATTAAAAAGACTTTTACAGTTCCATTCACAGTCTGAATGCTTCTGTTTTTGTGATTCAAGTCTCATTTATAAAGTAGGAAAGCTATGCATAGTCCAATAACACTTGAAGCGTTACACATCCTAGACGCCATCGACCGACGTGGAAGTTTCGCCGCCGCGGCCAATGAAATGGACAGAGCGCCTTCATCACTCAGCTATCAAATACAGAAGCTTGAACAAGATCTAGACATCATGATTTTTGACCGCTCAGGCCACCGTGCAAATTTCACGGAAGCGGGTCAGTTGATACTTGAGCAAGGTAGAATCATTCTTGGAGCTACAGAACGTCTTGTTAACGAGGCAAGCATTCTAGCCAATGGTTGGGAGCTCGATTTGACCATCGCCTTTGATGGCATTATCCCGATTGCTAACTTTTTCCCACTGGTAGATGAACTAGGAAAAATCAGTAAAACACGCGTTCGTTTGCAAGAGGAAATCTTAGCGGGTTGTTGGGAATCTCTCACAGATGGTCGTGCTGACTTATTGGTATGCCCTAAGCTCGATACAATTCCAAACGATATGAAAAGTGACGCAATTGGTAAAATGGAGATGGTGTGGGTCGCGGCATCAAGCCACTATGTTCACAAGCGTTCTGGTGAATTCGATCAGAAGGTGAGAGAAAGTTACAGGGTTATTGCCATTGCAGACACCGCACGCGATCAGCCAGCACTAAGCATCAATATTCTAGAGAAACAGCCACGTTTAACCGTGACAAGCTTTCCTGCGAAAGTAGAGGCTTTGACATCAGGACTAGGGATTGGCACCTTACCGAATAGTGTCGCTAAACCTTTGATTGAATCTGGCGTACTACAGCAGATCTCCGGTACAGAACCACAACCGATCGATATTGTTATGGCTTGGCGACGCAACAAAATGGGCGACGCCAAGTCTTGGTGTATCCAACATCTTAAAAAGACATGGGCGTTAAAGTAACGGTAACACCATATCTGCAGTACCATCTTCAAAACTGATATCTAGCTTAAAACCGAGCTTTTGAGCTAGTGTCAGCATCCCTCTATTGGTTGGCATCGTCATACCCGACATCTGCTTGGTCTGCTTCGCACGGCAGTAATCGATAACCTTGGTCATAAGAATGCGACCTAGACCAACACCTTTAAGGTCAGAACGAATCAATATTGCGAATTCGGCGTCTGTGTTCTCAGGGTTAATCAGCGCACGGGACACGCCGATGATCGCTGGAACGCCTTGTTCCTCGCGAACGACCACAAAGGCGATTTCTCTATCGAAATCAATCTGAGTGAAATTCGCCAACGCCTCATGATTGAATTCACCGACATCACTAAAGAAACGCTTATAGAGATCTTCCTTAGACACACGGTTAATGAAGTCAGCATGAAGCGGTTCATCTTCGGGAAGAATAGGGCGTAACAACACTTCGGTTCCATCTTTTAGCTGGATACGTTCTTCAAGCTCGACCGGATAAGGGCGAATCGCAAGACGTTCCTGTGGATCGCCTTCGTACGCTTTCAAGATGATATCGGCATCTAATATCGTGAACTTGTCACCATTGGCCAGTACTGGATGGATATCCAAATCATGTATTTCAGGGCAATCCACTACCATTTGCGATATACGTACCAATAACTCAGACAAACCTTCTATATCGATGGGGTTAGGGAGTTTTTGTAGACGAATCTTGCCGCTTTTTATCGCTCGAATAATCAAGTAACGCGCCAGTGTCATGTTGAGCGGTGGAAAAGCAGCTGCGGCATCAATCGACTCATCCCACTCCGAACCACCTTGTCCAAGTAATATGATTGGGCCGAAGGTTTCGTCTGTTGTAACCTTAATACGCAACTCTTGGCCGCCCGCGAGCTTAGCCATACCTTGAATTAACAAGCCGTGGATGTTTGCTGTAGGGAAGGATAATTGAGAACGATCGAGAATTGCCTGAGCCGCATTGGCAACTTCACTGCTGTTTCGCAAATTGAGCATCACGCCTTGTACGTCTGACTTATGTGCAATATCCGGCGAACGTAATTTTACTGCGACGGGATAACCGATCGTTTCAGCGATGTGTACCGCTTCACTTGGGTCAGAAGCGATCCAAGTTGGTAACACATCGAGGTTGAAGCTCTTGAAAAACTGACTGTTTTGGTGAGTATCAAGGCTAACTGTATCTTTATCCAGTAGTTTTCTTTCTATCCAACCTTTCGCATCTGCTAGATCTTCAATGTGTACTTTTTCTGCAGTGGTCGGCGTTTCCATTAACTGACGTTGGTTACGTCTGTACTCGACTAAGTGCATGAATGCGACCACAGAGCTTTCAGGGGTCCGATAAGTTGGGAAACCCGCTTCGGTAAACAGCTTTCGTGCGGGCCTTGCTGTTAGCTCACCAGACCAATTCGTCAGGATGTTAAAGCGCTTGTGGCGAGGGTGCTTCTTAATCGCTTCAATAATTCGTTCTGCCGTTTTAGCGGAATGTGCGACCGCTGAAGGGCTGTGCATGATAAGAATCGCGTCTGCTTCATCGCCATCGAGTAAGATGTTTATAGTGTCGATATAACGTTGATCACCAGCGTCGCCGACAATATCGATAGGATTGCTATGAGACCAACTCGATGGCAAAACCTTGTTCAACTTATCAAGTGTCTCTTCTGAAAACTCTGCGAGCTTACCACCGCGGTCAAATAGGGTGTCCACAGCCATAATCGCAGGGCCGCCACCATTAGTAACAATAGCCAAGCGCTCGCCTCGCAATGGTACTGAATGAGTCAGTGTTTCTACCGCAGCAAACAGTTCATGTAAGTTCTTAACTCGTAGCATGCCGCTGCGTCGGATTGCGGAATCATAAATAATATCTAATGTGTCGGCACCGCCAGTGTGAGCCATTGCTGCGGCTCTGCCTTTCGCCGTTCGACCGCCTTTCAACACCAAAATTCGTCGGTTACGCGAAGCCGCACGCGCTGCAGAAATAAAGCGCCTCGCATCAGTAATGCTGTCTACATAAAGCAATATCGCTTCGGTGTGAGAGTCGGTACTGAGATAATCCAATAACTCCGAGAATTCGATATCGCTACCATTGCCTATAGAGATAAACGCCGAAAAACCGATCTCTTTGTCATTAGCCCAATCGAGAATAGTGGTACACACAGCTGCCGACTGAGAAACAAAGGCGATCTTACCGGGTAATGCTGTCACTGGAGAGAATGAGGCGTTCAAATTTAACCAAGGAACAATCACCCCCAAACTATTGGAACCCAACACTCGAATGTTGTGCTTTTTGGCAATCGCTAGGCATCGTTCATCATACGTCTCACCATTATCGCTTTCTTGCTGCATGTCTGAAGAAAGCACAATGACAGAGGCTATACCTTTCTCAGCCAGTTCTTCAAAAATAGCGACATTACGGGTCGCATTGGTACACAAGATTGCGAGGTCAGGAACAATCGGTAACGACAAAATGTTCTTGTAAGAAAGCACACCGGCCACTGAATCATATTTCGGCGTAACCGGCATCACCGCACCTTTAAAATCCCCATGCAACAAATTGTTCATAACAATATATCCTGCGCGTGTTTCTCGTTGAGAAGCACCAACAACAGCGATTGAACGGGGTTTAAGTAGGGGATCAAGATGATTCATAGACATATCCTAGCAATGCACGTAACTTCATCGTAACTTACTTTGCACTCACAGGTTGATGGCAAATTCACCGAATTCAGATGAATAAGCAAACACTGCATAAAGTTTGTGAAATAGGTCACCCACTAATGGTGTATAATCCCAAAGTTAACTTGATTCTAAACCGACGTATCGGCATGATTTATAGTAATTATTATTAAGGATATAGAGCTTTCCATGAAAAAATTTGCAATTGTGACTTTGCCACTGCTCTTGGCTGCGTGTGTATCTGACGACTACGTTACCAATGTCACTTCAGATAGTTATCAAGAAGAGTACAAAACGGCAAAAGTTGAAGCTCCAGTTGTATCTCAATCTGAGCAAACAAGCGTTGTTGAAGAAAATGTTGTCAACGTTATCAGAACCGAACCTGTTGAACAGAAAGTCGCTCAAACGACTCAAGCTAAGCCAGTTGCAGTAGTGACAGGCCCAACCAAGAAACAACAAGACATGAACCAACGTTTTGGTTACACAGTTCAAGTTGTTGCTGTTGGCAGCCAAAGTAAAGTCGATTCTTTCGTGAAAATGCTACCTACGACTTCTCAACCAGTTTGGGAAAACTACAAAATGGTTAACGGCACTAAGTGGTTCACGGTACTTTATGGTGACTACGCAACACGCTTAGAAGCTAAAAAGGCAATCTCAACACTGCCGAACACTTTCCAAAACTTGAAGCCGTTCGTTAAGAGCATTGATGACATCAAGAACTCTGAATACCCAACGCTTAACAAGTTGAACTAAGTTTTGATTCATAAAGAAGGGGCAAATGCTCCTTCTTTTGTTTTAAGACTCGCTGTTTTGTTTAATAGTTAATCGCTCGATCTTTCGAACGCAATTTTAACAATCAAAACACTGTACCTATCTCGACTTTTGTTTATCATTGAAGTCAGTACTCCTAGTTTCAAGGACCGAATTTACCCATGAACACCACAAACATCCTTCTACTTTGCGGCGGTGGATCTTCAGAGCATGAAGTATCTTTAGTTTCAGCCAATTACCTTTTTGAACAACTTAATAGCGTTGCAGATTTTAACGTTGTAAGAGTTGAAATTAAGAACGAAGGCTGGTGTCTTGATTCAGGTGAATTGGTTTATCTTGATATTAACGACCAAACCTTACGCGGTGACAATTTAGCATCTAAAGTCGATTTCATTGTGCCTTGCATACACGGTTTCCCAGGTGAAACAGGTGACATTCAATCACTGTTTGAAATGGCTAAAATTCCATACCTAGGTTGTGGTCCAGAAGCAAGCAACAACAGCTTTAACAAAATCACGTCAAAGCTTTGGTACGACGCACTTGGTATTCCAAACACGCCGTACCTGTTCTTATCAGACAACAATGATCAAGCTCACTCACAAGCAACTCAAGCATTTGAAAAGTGGGGTAAAGTGTTTGTGAAAGCGGCTCGTCAAGGTTCTTCTGTAGGTTGTTACCAAGTTAACCAAGTAGAAGATTTAAGCGAGGCTATCAACAAGGCGTTCACTTTCTCGGACCAAGTATTGGTTGAGAAATCAGTGGTGCCTAGAGAGCTAGAAATTGCTGCTTATGAAATCGATGGCGAGCTACACATCAGCAAGCCGGGTGAGGTGATTGCACCGAATGGCGCATTTTACTCTTACGAAGAGAAGTACAGTGCAGACAGCCACTCGATCACTGAAGTTGAAGCAAGTAATTTAACTGACGAACAGCGTGAATTGATTGCAGACAGCGCACGAAAAGTCTTCACCCAGATGAAGCTTCGTCACTTGTCTCGTATCGACTTCTTTTTAACGCAAGACAACGAAATCTACCTGAACGAAGTCAACACCTTCCCAGGTATGACGCCAATCTCCATGTTCCCTAAAATGGTTGAGCATGACGGCCACAAATTCAGCCAGTTCTTAGAAAACTGCGTGAGAACAAGCCTTTCTTAGGTTTCTAACTCGTTTTCGTTCACTTAGAGCTGAACCAACAAGTGCCTTGAGCTTTCGCCAAGGCGCTTTTTGTTTTTAACGCTAACCGTTTTTTCAAATATCGTTTTAACCATAACTTATATCAAAATAGTAATATCCAAGTAATCTGCGACCCGTCATTGCCAAGGTATTAACGCCTTAAACTTCATCTTCTCACTATCAGCCGTTCCCGTGAAACCGACATATTGAGCTGGCATTGCCGGGCTAAGCCAACGACCAAAGTCCTGAATATCTCTCACCTTAAGACCTTGTTTCGACAACTCTTGTGCAGCACCAACACGAATCGAATTTCCAGAGAAATGGTGATTTTCTGGCAGTTGAAGTAAGTCGCTAGCTCTTCTCAATATCCTATAGATGGACGAATCATCTAAAGGCTGCAAACCAATATTCTCATGCTTGTCTATCGCACGAAATACTGGCAAGTCATCTTGTATACCAGTAAACGAAAGCCAACGTTGAAGTGCAACATTGGCTATTTGTGACAACTGATAAGCCGAATCTTTGACTGTTACTTGGTAATGATCTTCAACGTACTCAACATCACTCATCGATAACAACTTAAGCTCTGAGCGCTTTAAAGCACACTCGAACATCACGTTATAAATAGCAATGTCTCTGATCTCTTTCAGGTTTGCTTTCTCATGGGAGAGTAACGTATTCAAATCAGTGAGATGCACAGATGTCATAGCATTGGTTTGTTTAGCGTCACCGGCCATTTGAGATTGTAAATGGAGTAGGGTAAAGCGAACTTGCCTGTGCTTGATCGGGTTAGCAAAGCTCAACACAGTATGCAACATGCTAAGCGTTGCAGTGTAACGTTTTAGCGATGCGTATTTTCTATCGTTAGACTCCGTTTCAAGAAAACGACGAACAGCGGTTATAGATGCGGGAAGTGTGTTAATACGATGTTTGGTACAGAACGCATGATAGCGATTCCAATCACTGTAAATGCCCAACAGTGAATTGCGAGAGTATTGAAATCCTGTCAACTCATCTATAATTTCTATTGTCGCGTTGCTGTTTAATTTTTCAACAAATGAATTAATTATCACAGAGTCAGTTAAAATAGGGACTTTTTTTCTCAAATTACCATACCTCGACAGGTGTTTTTACCATATTATGCTTGATATCATTATTAGTATACTTATGATTAATGCAGTGAAAACAGAAAGATGATTAATAGATATGGCTAATTCAATTTACCGAAGCGTCCATCTTCAATCGATAGATGCTAACAACACAGTTTGGCGTGCTAAGTTAAAAAACAACGTTATTCAGGGCAACCTAGCTGCCGTGAAAAAGAGTATTGATTGGTGGATTGATACCGCATCTATTATTGATCCAAAAGAATTCATGTCATTAAATAAGTCGAGAGGAACTGGTGGCTCGACTGAAAACTTCAACGGCTACCAAATCAAGAATGATACCGGTGAGCCTAATGCGTGGTATTGCATGTTTAACGGTCGCTTAATCAAAGGCGGCAAGGTTGCAATCCAACGCCATATAGAAGCTTACTTACTCGCAAAACAAAAAGCAGAGCAACAAAAGAAGTAAATTATGAGCCTAGTATATTCAACAGAAACAGGTCGCATTAAGCCTGAAGAAGAGAAAGTCCAACGTCCTAAAGGCGATGGTATCGTTCGAATCCAAAAAGAAACCAAAGGCCGTAAAGGCAAAGGCGTTTCTGTCGTAACTGGCTTAGACCTAGATGACGCACCATTAAAACTAATGGCAGCAGAACTCAAGAAAGTTTGCGGCTGCGGTGGCTCAGTAAAAGATGGCAACATCGAAATTCAAGGTGACGCGCGCGACAAGATCAAAGCGCACCTTGAAAAGAAAGGCTACAAAGTTAAATTTGCTGGCGGTTAATCTCTAACTAATACCAGGGTTAAAATCGAAGATTATTATCACTGGTTATTAGGTATTTTATGGTAAATAGCCAGTTTGGTTAAATACACAGTATAAATTAGAGAATATCGGCACAATACAAAGGCAGGGCATCACACAAAGATACCTGCCTTATAAACATCAAAATACATTTAACATAACGTACATAATACGCAGTTGGCTAGTGCTTTATTTGGGGTGGCTGCCATCAGTGCTAATCCCGCGCAAGTCATTGAAATCGCTTTTAATCCTAGCCCGTTGCACTTTTTTGCTATGTGTTCCCATAGCTGTTTAATCTCTGGATTTTCGTTGCGGTCAACGTGACAACCAAGCAATGCCATCTCTGGATCAATTCCTGCGCTTTCCGCTAGAAAAACCGCTTCTGAATCAGATATATAGCGAGTTCCTTTTCGCATTTCACCAATCCGTTGTCTAGGCAGATTCAAATCATGTGCAATCTGCTTATCTTGTACGTAGTTTTGAGCCTTTTTGTAGGCATCTAACAGTTCATTTTGATACATAAGACATTCTCCCTTTAGCTACATTCTAGCTGATTAGGCATGATTTTCCGTGCTTAACAGGCACAACTTTTCGTGCCTATAATCCTCCTAAGTCAATCGCAACCAACTTATCGAGGTGCTGTTATGTTTACAATTGAACCGATTCAATACGGCTCTGTTTTGAAATCTGAACACGTTAGCTTCTCTAACTACCCAGATTTCACACACGCGTCCGTGTCTCTTCATAACTCACCACTAGAAATCTGCTTTGAGTTCCTTGTTAGCGAACTTGAATTTGGCCAGCGCACAATTGGCGAAGAACTTTTTCATACTGTCAGCTATAAGAATCCACTTTATAACTCTAGTGACTCTTTCACTTTTACCTTTGATAACGACCAAGAGCTTGAACAGTTCTGCGCGTTCTACGGCTTGGAACGTTAATCATGGATTCTATCTACTTCGACAACGAACCCAATCATGGCATTAACGCCTATTTCCCTTGGGGTCATAACTTCTTCAAGACTCAGCGTGAGTTCTTCCAGTTCATGGAGGTTCATTACGGCATGGTGTCATTTCAGGTTGTTGAAATCACCGATGAAAACTACCAAGAGCTTTTGGTTAAGGGTGTGTTCCATGCCATCTAAAAAGCCTCATAAGTTCCATGATGAAATTCGTCCGGTTCAAGTGGATCACCTAGCCTTTTCGTTTTCTTACGGTTCGCTTAGACACTTGGATAACTCGAACGAACAAGACTTTATCAACATGCAGTTTCCTGAGTTTAAAAAGCAAAGCGTTAAAGGTCGTTTTAACTCACCAGAAGCTATCGAGAAATCAATTGAGTTACACCGTAACAAGTGTCGTAAGGTTTTAGCCGATAGGTTTGATGAGTTCATGGCAAAAGTCTTTAACTTCCGTCTGTCTCCTATGCGTGGCCGTGGTTTGCATGGCTATGAAGATTCAATGGTGATTTACGATTCTACGGGCACGGTTGAATGTGGCTTGGTGGGTGTTGGCGGTAACAACGATACGGTTTACGTACAAATCAATGGTACGGGTTGCGCTAAGTTGTTCGACTTCACCACACACAAAAAGGTGCATTGGTGGTTGTCACTGTTGGGTATCACTCGCCTAGCCCGTTTAGATCTCTGCGTGGATGACTACACCGGAATCTTTGACTGTAAGTATGCTGAGAAATGTTTTTATGAGGGAGCATTTCGCACTGCTTCTCGTGGTCGTGGTCCGACAATGGTTCCTCATAAGCGCGTTTCACAATCCGGTGAATTATCAGAGGAAGCCGTTTTAGTTGGCTCTCGTACCTCTGCAATTTACTGGCGTGTGTACAACAAGAAGTTCGAGCAAAACATCGCTGACCCTGAAGTGATTTGGTACCGCAATGAAGTGGAATTGAAGAAGTGTGATTTGGCACTACTCGCCTCGCCTGCTTCGGCCTTTGCTGGTCTTTGTGACTTCTCAGCAAGTATCGACCCTGCTGAACCGATGAAGATTGAGCTTAACAAAAAGAAAGCCGGTCTTGAGTTCTTTGCTCGTATTGCTTGGGTTCGTCGCCAATGTGGTAAAGCACTTTCTGAAGTTGTGGCAATGACTGAGGGAGACTTAGGTGAAGCATTCGGAATGCTCATTCCTACGCACCATAGACGCGCAAACTTTGAAACCTCGTTAGGCATTCCTGACGAATACACTAAACAGAAAATCGAAATTTTGGAGTCAAGAATATGCCTACAATAACTGGTATCTCTATCAAGCGTTTCCCTAAATCTAATATGGAGTTCGCCGAGCTGTCTGTCCTACGTGCTGTTGAAGAAGTCGATAACGAGAAGTTTCAACAAACGGGTATCGGCTTTTCAACTGACATCCCTTACAACAAACAAGCGCTGAAAATTGATGTGGCCTACGCTCGTCAACTTATCCAAAGCCGCGCTTTTGTTGCTAACCGTGAATACGAACTTAGCTTTGGTGCAAACCCAAATGATCCTCTAGATATCTTGGTGAACAAGCTTGTCCCTGTCGATGAAGAAATTAAAAAGCACTTCGATAACTTTATGAAAGCTAACAAGGCTTAACAATGAACTGCATTACGACCACTCAACAAGGTTACTTAAGAACGTCAACTGACTTTGATTGTCAGCTCGTAATGCTTAGCGACACTGAATACAACAATTTAGTCACTGCGTCTCAGTCTTTGAACATCGACAGTGAGCTCTATACCGCTGTTTCAGGTTGGATTTTATTATCTTTCGTTTCTGGCCATGTGCTAGGACGAATCTTAAAAACTCTTGGCAAAGGCTAAGGGTCAACTTTTAGTAACACACTCTTAAAAAAGGAAATATCATGAAAAAACGTCTATTGGTTCTAGGTTCTACTGCATTTGTATCTGCTTCTTCATTTGCTGATAATACTGCAATCACAACGGCTATCAACGAAGCTGTAACGACTGGTCAATCGAACTACGGTTTGGTTGTGGTTGGTCTTATCGGTCTTGCTGCGATTGGCTTTGGTCTTCGCGCTATCATGAACTCTATGGGGAACTAATGGGAGACATTGTCTCTCAAGTCGTAACCGTCCTGTTTGGGGTGGTTATGGCTATGTCATTCGTATATGGAGTATATACGGGTATTAATGCCTCCTAGTTTGGGGGCGTTTTCTTATCTGGGGTTTTACAGTGAAACAATATCCAAAATACCTCTCTCTTCTTCTTGTCCTTGTGGCTTTCAATTCCAACGCTTTGCAGTGTGGTGCGGGTGAAGTTGAGGTTGATGGCGTTTGCGTTAGTTCTTGTAAGATACTAGAAGGAACGGGAAAAAATTTGACGTGGGATTCTTACGTATGGGGTGATAATCCTCGATCTTACTGTATTGGTGATCGTTCCTCTGGTGCAGCTTGTAACATGACTCCTAGTTCTGTGTCTGTTTCTGTTGAAGCAGGACGTTGGACTAACAAGTTTTATTATACGGGTTCTACTTGTAGCTTTGACCAAATCAACCGCTATTCAGGTGACGTTCCTGAGCTCTTTCCATTTGAAGGTGATGTTAACCAAAATGGTGTTCAAGATGACTTAGAAGATTGGGATGGCGATGGCATTAAAAACGGTGAAGACCCTAACCCTTATAGCAATGACAACCAGGTTACGGATTCTGATGGTAACAATGTTCCTGATAATTTAGACGAGTTTTATGAACGTCTAGAAGAAGCTCAAACTATTAATAATTGTTTTGTTGACGATGATAATAGAGATTGTCTCCATTACCGTTATGTGATGGATGAGTTGAATGATAATAACTCTAAATTAATAGGAATAGTTTCTGATTTAAGTAGACGTAATTTAACCAAAGAAGATTTTAATCGAGCGGTTGCAGAGTTAATCAATACTCAAAAGACCAATGATTTATCTTTTGCTCACAAGATAGACTCTTTAACGGCCGCTCAGGGTGGTTTGGAAAACACCGTTAGAGAAAGTGTTTGGGCAGCAAGGCAAGATATAAAAAATCGTTTGGAAGACCGTTACAACCAGACGTTTTACAGGTTTGATGATTTGGAAGAATTAATCAACTCTAATGGAGGCGGCTCTGGTGGTGATGGCGGCCTGACTAAAGACCAAAATGACTGGCTTCTTGAGGCTTACCGAAGCAGCTTGTTTAATGAAGTAACGGTTAAGCAGCTTATGCAAGGTCAAGACAGTGAGCGTAAGATGATGACTGGTATGCATTACGCGGTTATTGACGCTATTGAATCTTCCGGCTCTGGCTCTGGTCTTACTGACCAACAAAAAACTCAATTAAGAAATGCAGCAAAAGCAAATGCTAATAATAAATTACTAAAAACCCTAGCTTCTGACACTTCTGATATCAAAGAAAAGGTTTCAAGCAATAACGCTATGATTGATGGCCTTTACTACGAGTTTGAAGATGTTAATTCAAGAATAGATTCCTTGGGCTCTCCTGATTTATCTGGTGTCGAGTCCAGTATTTCTGATCTATCAGACAAAATCGACGGCCTTGAAACGGGTGATATGTCTGGGGTTGAAGGTAAGATTGACGAACTAATCAACGGCATCACTAACAATAATAACTTCGTTGAGCCTAGCTCTAGTTTCAATGGCGAAGGGTTTATTGTCACTCCAGACCAAATTGCTGAAGTTCAAAACGAAGTCATAGAAATCAAACAAGAAATGACCGATGAATTTGAAAAGTTCAAAGCGTTATTCTCTATCGATACCAGCTCTTTCAACAACGGTACTTACAAAGAGCACTCCTTAAATCTCAATGTTAACCATGCTGAACGCTCTTTCAAATCTGGCGTGTTATCTGCCCTACTCGATAACGCCACACTCATCTCAGCTGTTGTAATGTTCTTGTTTGTTTTATCTGGAATTAGAATGTTAGGTAAGGATTAGTTATGGATTACATCTACTCTTTTATTGATTGGATTAGCTTACAGATGTCATTCATCACTGACTTCTTTAAAGCTATCCCCCAAATGACGCTAGACCTCTTTTCATACATTCAGATTTTTATGATTAAGATGAAGTTAAAAGCGGAATTGGAGTTTATCAAGCTCTCTTACAACTCGGCTCAAATCCTCTTAAAAGAGATCGGCTTTAACGACATTTTGTCCAAAGCTTTTAATGCTTTGCCTGACGAGTTGCGATTCTATGCGTTTAAGTTTGGCGTCCCTCAAAGTCTTGCCGTCTGGGCTAACTTCTTCACTACCGCTTTAGTGATGAGGCTCTCTAGATAATGGCTATTACTATAAGAACGGGCGCTAACGGCTCTTACAAATCTGCATACACGGCTTACTTCTCTATCTATCAAGCTCTAAAAGCAGGTAGAACGGTTGTAACTAACATGGAGGGTATGCAGCCCTTAAACGTCATTGAAGAGCGATTTAATATCCAGTTCCCTAGCACCGCTAAACTCTTTCGTATTAGCTCTAGGGACGAATCTGGCGTTCACCTATGGACGCACTTTTTCTGTTGGTGCCCTATTGGCGCTCTGATTGTTATTGATGAATGTCAGGATATCTTCTCTAAAAACGTTGGCTTCGATATACGCAAAGTGAAGTACAAACCTTTGTCTGACTTCATCACCCAATCGCCTCGTGACGGTTTATTGCCGAAAGACTATGAGCGCTTTTTCAATTCTCGTTACACCCCTGCGAACATGGACGAATTACAAGATTCTGAAATCGATGACAGAGGCATTGCTGAGTACGATTCAGAAGGCAGAATTATCTATCCTCACAGCTTCAATGAAGGATTCATGAGGCACCGAAAATATGATTGGGATATCGAGTTGCTTTCACCAGATTGGAAGCAAATCGATTCAGGAATCAAGGCATGTGCAAACCAGAACTTCTTTCATAAGGGACGCGATCAGTTTTTCTGGACGAAACGAAATCCCTACATCTTGAAGCATGACAAATCGGTATCAACACCGGTCATTCCCAAAAAGAAGGACGTTAACTTAACCAACCAAAAAATCCCTCTAGACTCTTTCCTACTTTACAAATCTACGGGGACAGGCAGCGCTAAACAACAATTAGCCATGAATACGCTTTTTCGTAACCCTAAAGCTATTTTGGTTTTCCTTTTATCCATCTTCTGTTTGGGGTACATAATCTATGACTTATCCAATCGTTATTTTGAAACTACTGAGACGGTGGAGGAAACGGGACAAGCAACGTCTTCAGCTACCGTTCCTAAGCAAAGTGAAACACTACCTAGCAAAAATAGTGAAGCTTCTGGGGATGTATCTTCTAGTGGGGATAGCAGTAAAGGCACTGACAAAGATAGCCTTTCTCATGTTCCTATAGCTGAGGTACTTCCTTTTGAGGGGATCAAGAAAGCCTTTGTAACGGGTGTGAACTTCGCTATTAAAAACGGCTCTATTGAACGTCATGTTAGCATCGAGGTGGAAGCGCTCGATGGTTTCTATTCTGTAAACGAACACTTTCTGAAAGCTTACGACATTACGTTTGACCGGATTGATGATTGCTTATTGAAGCTGAACAGAGGCCAGCTGTCGAAGTTGATAACATGTAAGCCTTACGCAGCTGCCGCGGCCACTTTGCCAGAAGTGAGTCGAGCTGATGTCAGTTTGTTTTAACTAGCCCCGCAGGGATAAGAGAGTGCGAAGCGCGAACGAGGCACCGAGCCACACCGTAGAGGTTATTAGTCCGTATGTCTTAACTGGCGAGTGTTTCTAACTGCCAATGCCAATCTAAGTAGCACCCTCCCTCATCCTGCCAGAATCGCTCTTTAAGGCCTTGCCACATCGGTAAGGCTTTTTTGTGTTCACTGGCTTTCTTTAAGATCATTTGAGTGTCGAAAAGGATCTCTTTTCAGTGCTGACGGACAACAAGTGAGGACGACGAAGACTGAGGAGGACGAGCGCGGCGGGAGGAAGCCAACCCCCGTGTTGTATCACGGGGGTAAATTCGACCAAACTATAACGGTTCACCTTTCTGCTCTATGTTAGTTTTGTTCATAAATACGCCCTTAAATGGCAACTTATGACAATTAAGTCAGAAAGTCTCGATAAGAGGTGATTTAAAGATCTAATTACTATATAGTCATCGCATAAAGTTTAGTTAGTAGTAATGAGTTACATATGATAAGAAAATTTGGATTTACGAACTTCACTAGCTTCAAAGAAAGTGTCGAAGTGAACTTTGAGTTCGATGGTAAAACGCCAGAAAGTGTCAAGAATGGTATGCCGGTATCTACAGTAATGGGGATAAAAGGCGCCAATGGTTCCGGTAAGACTAATATACTTAGAGCTTTAGCCTTTCTTAGTTACTTTTGCACAAAAGGAGCTCGTACTCATGTAAAAAGAAAAGGTTCAGAGCCAACATCGCTAGTTGCTGTTGATGGTTTTTTTAATAATAATGAGCCGGTTAACTTCTATATTGATTTTGAAATCGACAATGTTCAATACTTTTACGAGCTCGATATAAAATCGGGTAAGATTATACACGAGTCATTGGCTAAAAAAGCTCAGCGTTCAGTTAACTTAATAAAAAGAGTAAATAATACAATAACTGAACGGATTAAAACATTAGAAGACTTTGACAACTTCGAGCTTAGCGAAGATACGTCAATTTTAGAAATGGTTACTAAATTTAAATTCAAGCATGACATTAGTGAACTCAAAAAAGTATATGACTTCTTCTACAATATAATTATAAATGTCACATATGAAGGCTACACTGAACTTAGCTTTGACTTAGGCGAAGACACTCTTATATTTAGTAAAAATAAACACATGTTCGAATTTGTTAAAGAGCTAATTAAGGCTTCAGATTCTTCTATCATCGATATAGAAATAAGGCAGTACAAGGATAGCAAAGGTGATGACATACACCTTCCCGTGTTTATACACCGATGTGAAAGCGGTACCGAAGAGCTAAGTTTTGGTAGTCAATCAAGCGGAACCAAAAAGCTATACCAAGTACTTAGCGCATACTTTGAAGTTCTAAGAAATGGCGGAGTTTTAGCCCTAGATGAATTTGACATACATCTTCACGCCAAAATGTTGCCTCTGATACTAAAACTATTTTTAAATAAAAAAGTAAATACTAAAAACGCTCAATTTATTTTCACCTCACACAATACTGAAATTATAGATACTTTAGGTAAATATCGAACTTTATTGGTTAATAAAGAAGATAGTGAAAGCTATGGTTACAGATTAGACGAGATTCCAGGTTCAATGATTCGTAACGACAGACCGATATCACCGCTATATATAGACGGGAAGATTGGTGGTATCCCAACTATCTGTGATATGAATTTAGAATCTATAATGGAAAGAATTGAATATGGCGAAGAATAATAATAGTAGGAAGGACCGATTTTTAAGCTCACGTTCAACTTGTGGGCTAGATACGTCAGATATAAATAAGAGGTGCCTATTTAATTTTTCATATTTTTCACCATCTTTTGGTGGAGAGCCTCTATCTGATTGGGCGAAACAACCCAATGGCTCTGCGACATTGAATAATTTATTTGAAAAACTTGTGAACTTCACGAAAGAGCCCTTGACGTACTGGGAAAATGAGCGAGCAGGTGCAGGTGGATTAAAAGTACTAACCTATTACCCTTCGTTCCCTCAAAAGTCTCCTTTTCAGATCCCCCCTTCAGTACCGCATGATGTTAGGTGGGGACGCTTTCGGCTTGGTAATAAAGTTAGAGTAGCAGGTTTTTCAGTACCTAATACATTAGCATCTCAACTTGACAAAGATGGTAACTGCTTTAACCCCAATATATTCTACGTTGTTTTCCTTGATAAAAATCATTCGTTTTGGCCTGTAGAAACTAATTGATAGAGGCTCCAATTGGAGCCTCTAAAACTCTTTTAATTATCCTTGATTCTCGCTATCGCCCTAGCAAGACCAAGTAAATGTGTTGAAGTCTTGATCTCTAACTCCGATTGAATCCCCAACAACGCAATTCCGGCTAAAATTTGTTGTGGCCTCACGACTTGGCCTGTCGGCAGCTCCATACTGTCGTATAACATTTTGAACTGTTCCCAATCACCACTTACGCTGAGTTCCCGACCTTTGGCCATTCGCATAAGCCTTTTGCACTCCGGAGGTATTGGGTTTCCCTCATCCCAACCTGTGACAGTTCTCACAGATTTAAAACACAGTTCAGCGACCTCTTCTTTCGTCATTTGGCATTCTAACTCTCGAAAAATGTAATTCTTACTCATTTCGCGATACTTCAATGATAAAACCTCTAAATACAAGAGGTTGCACTGAATTTATAAGATATGCACCATTAAACATAATCAGACATAATACGCAGTTAATAATACGTGTAGTTAATTCTAAAGGTAGTATTCTCATCTTTTGTCCTTAAAATCCTTGTTCCAACTGACTCTCACGCTTCTTGCGCCGTTCAGGGTTTTCTTAGCGCATTTGAAATCAAATAATTATATGTGCGGCCAACATCTACACAATCCAACCTTCATTCAGCAAATCTAATTGACGAGAAACTTTGTCCATCTGATTTAACTTATCTTGCCACTTCTCTGTTTGCACTAACGAACCGCCGCGTTGTGTGTGATTCTTGTGAGCATTGCTGTTGTTTCTTTTTCAGATTTCACACACGCGACCAATGTTTTTTATCAACTGCACATGCTGAGCTTTCGTTCAAATCCATCAGCTAATAAAGTTCGTCTGTCTTACGTAGATTCGCACACACATTTTTCAAACCTTCTTAACGATTCTCTCTAGAGTTAGTACTTTGTGTTCAGTTTGCATAGATTCATTACACTTATTGCTGGTACACAACACCGATACTTGGCAGATCCATAATCACGGTTTGCCCTGAAATTACGTTCAATTGGACTTAGGTAGCTTTGGTAATAAACCTAAGAGTTACTTTAAACCCATTGCGCTTAGTTTTTCTTTACTTGTTTTCTCTAACTGATATGCCTGCTTTGAAGTCGCAATGGTGTTACCGCCTGAGATTAGAAAGCTTATAATGTTTATCGACACATGTAATCAATAAGTAAAGTGACACTGTAGCTAGCTGTACAGGTAAAGCTTGGTCCTATGGAACACAAAATAAAGAACCCAAATAATAACTGTATATTTACACAGTTAAATTATTATCCCCTTAAAAACGTTACCTTTCGTATAAATACCGAACAAAAACAACGCTATTTAGGCATATATCTGTCGCTGGGCGCGTATTTTTGCCTAGCAATCACGCTAGTGTCGTTGATCTCTTTTAATACGCTCATGGATAAGAACTACATCATCACACCTGACAGATAGCCTACGCGCGTAAATACGGACAGAGACCACGATGGTGGCACCGTAGGCTCATTACATAAGTCAGAAGATGGAATTAAGTTACAGCGTGACTTTGAACAAACCTATAGCTTACCCTTCTGTGAAATTGAGTACGTTAAGAGATCGACCCAAAATAAAGGGCTCGATCTCTCAACGTTCGATTCGGTCACCATCAATATAGAATATGAAGGT
Organism: Vibrio sp. 10N.247.311.49; assembly: GCF_041467655.1. Taxonomy (NCBI): domain Bacteria; kingdom Pseudomonadati; phylum Pseudomonadota; class Gammaproteobacteria; order Vibrionales; family Vibrionaceae; genus Vibrio; species Vibrio sp. 10N.247.311.49. The sequence continues at coordinate 68,352 of NZ_JBFSVA010000011.1, read as the reverse complement.
CAAGAGGAGCCAAGGTTTCGATTCTACATACGTAACCACGACGACAACTACAGCGCTCAAAGCGACCCTATTTCTAACAAGTTCTATCGCTTAGACTTATCATTCCCCAATAGAAAACACATCGATTTAGCATTCTCAAATTGATACGCGCCGCATTCCTTAATCGACTTCTACACAACACCTTACGCCTCGTAAGCTTTTTAAATACTTATTCTGTAAAGCACATATGTGGCAACGAAGCTTGCTCTAAGCGGTGGTAAGCCATTCGCGATATCGGTTTTGAACATTACCGCTGTGGATTGTTTCACTCTGTTCTTAGATAAAATCCTCATTTGTCTGCTTCTGATCATTCATGGATTCTCATCCGTTCAAAATACAAGTCACAACGTCACTAGCCGTAAAAACACCATATATTTAGCCATTTAGACATGGTGACACAAATACTGACACCTAAAGTGGCGATTGTTTTACTTTCAGATCTTGCTGTAATTTAATTACAACTCAAAGCCAAGTAAAGCCTGAGAAGTTAATTACTCTGACGTAACTTGTTGAATAAAAAGTATTTAAGAGTTTTGGACAGGTCGGGATTTAGAGAAACTAAAGAGTAGGTATGTACGAGATAATATACTAGAGGGTAATATATTTAGTTATAGTGCACTATCGTATTAAAAAAGAAGGGCTGATGCCCTACTCTTCTTTATTACTCATTTCTTCACGGATTTGCTCAGCAACGATTTTGATAGCTTGTGCTGTGCTGATGCCTTGGGTCATCATTTCTTGAATTCGTTCAACAGCTTTCTGTTGTTCTTCGTGAGAAAGGGTTGGTAAGTCGTTTAGCATGCTCTGCTCCTTTATTTAGGAGCAGAACTATATAAGGACTGTTAGTAACTAGCAAGGAAATTGATGGATGCACCCATTGCATTTTCATTCGTGTAGTTAGCACTTAGATCTAGCTGAAACAAGTTCAATGGCGAGATACCAACACCAGCTGTCACTGTTCCTTCTGAATCAGAGTAAGCCAGGTTCTTGTAATACCCTCCCCTTAGCTTAAGCTGACGTAACAGGTCGACTTCAGTACCAACACGAATCATCTGTTCGTTGTCTTCGAACGAAGTAAACTTCTCTGCTTCATTCAAATCATAATCAACACTCAACGTAAAGTAATCAGAAACGATCCCCGCACCAACAGTGTAGACAGGCCCCAGGTTATAAGAATGACTCGATGTTACTGTTCTTGTAGCCCCTGTGCTGCTTGTTAGCTGTTGGCTAACGGATTTAGTTTCAATCTCACGGTCTATAATATTCGTTGCAGAAAAACCCACTCTAAATGGGCCGTAAAACCAAAGCGCACCTGCATCAATATTAAATGTAGTTTCCGCGGTGTCGTTTTCTCGAACATCACTTAGATCGTAGTTTTGTGCCGAGGCAATGTAGTTATACGTATAGATTCTTTGGAGTTTTGGAGAAATACCAAACGACAAATGTTGTCCCATGAACGTTTGATATTTTGCTAATGATATACCAGCTTCCATAATGCCAATAGAAACAGCTTTAACAGCAGTTAACTCAGCATTAACCAAGTCACTATTAGCAGCGTCACTAGATGTATCAGGGGTTACAAATGATTCAGTGTATGCTTTTGCAAATACGTTTGCTGCAATATACTGATTTGGTAGAGCGAATGCTACAACACCACCTAAATCAACATTCAGGCTATCACCATTAAGAGCATCTAGATCAGAACCAGTCACAGTACCTGACTCAATGCTGTCAACTAAATTATCGATATCATCAACTAAGTTATTAGGGTCATTATAATTACCGCCAAAACTTGGCGTGATCATTCCCATGTCATCATTACGACGATAAATCGCAACAAGTGCTGGGTTATAGAATGGAGCAGTTAGGAAGTTTGCTGAAACAACACCAACACCACCCATCGCATCACCACGCGCTTCAATGGCGTAGTTTGCTGCTGAAAGAGGAAGACTGGCGAATGCAATTGATGCTGCGAGTAGTTTTGTGGTTTTTTTCATGCCGTTTATCTTTGTTAGATCCCTTACATAGTTAACGGCTCAATTCTAAATTACTTTAACTCTTCTTCGCTAGAAATATCATAAGTTTTACTGATAGTTTGTGCTTGTTCTATCGCTATGTCACCTTGCCAGCGTGAATGCACCATTGAAACCGCCAAAACGTAGCGATCATTGGGAAGTTCTTCGCCAGTTAGGTTCATTGGATAATCAGATTCATAGCTCTTGCCCCACACCTGCTCATAGTGTTCATCGATGTAATCGTACAAACCAATTTCGAGCTTAGGAAGCGGACAATAAGGGTTCAGCAGTTCTTTTTTATCGATGCGCCACGTGTCTTTTGATGCCCAACGAACTTGCTGACGAAAAGCAACGTCACCAAGAATAATCCAAGTACTCCATGAATTACCGCCATCGCCTTTCACACTTAAACGATACAGGCCTGACTCAAGTTGAGATGCTAAATTGTAACGCTTGCGGTATAGGCTCACCGATGCGTTGTTTACCACTTCACTGTCTTTGGTTAGCTCACTGTCCGATGAAACAATCTTATCGACCCATTTCTCGAAGGTAATATCTTGAATGTTGTTTTCGGATTCAACATCAATCGATACGCGAAAAGTATCTCGGCCAGGGCTTTGAATGATGTGTCTTTTAACGACGACTGAACTGATCCAATCTGGGAGTGTTTTTCTGGTGAGGGTTTTACCACAATCTTTGTTCAATGCTTGATCGAACAGCTCATTGAGGTGATCTTCTCGTGATTGAGAAGAGTTGATTTGCCAAACTTCCACTAGTGAATCAAACATCTGAGGTAAGTCATTATCCAACAGGTGTTTATGAACTTGAGTTAGAGTATCACTACTCTTAAACCAATCCGCAGCTTGCGCGGTATTCACCACGCAAGACAACATTAATAGTGGAAGTAAGGCTTTTTTCATTACGCTTTCATCTTGTAACCAACGCCACGCAGCGTTTCGATTTCTAGACCCGGCAGTTTCTGTCTTAGTTGCAGAACGTGCGTGTCTACCGTACGTGTTGTTGGGAAATGGTTGTAACCCCATACATGGTCAAGCAGCTCATCACGAGTGAATACACGGCCAAGGTTGCTTGCCAAAAATAGCAGTAGGTCAAACTCAGTACGCGTTAGGGTGACTTCCAGTTCATTGAAAAACACTTCACGTGTCGCTTTATCGATAACTAGATTTTGAGCCATCACTTTTGATGCATCTTGATCTTCAGCATCAGGCAGGCGTAACTGCGCGCGAATTCGAGCAAACAATTCAGCTTCAGCGAAAGGCTTAGTTAGATAGTCGTTTGCACCTGAGTCTAGGCCCGCAACTTTGTCTTTTACTGTGACGAGAGCCGTTAGCAAAATAACTGGGATGTCTTTCTTTTTCTTCCAACCTGGAAGTGAATCTACTGAGTCACCATCAGGAAGTTGACGGTCTAGAATCACTAGGTCCGCTTGTTCCCAGTAGCCTTCAACTTCAGAGATCAGTTCTGCATGCAAACATTCATATCCAGCTTGCTCAAGGCTAACTAATAAACCGTCAGCTAAATTTTTATCATCTTCAACGAGAAGCAATGTCTGTTTCACAAGGTATCTCCAAAATAAATGTTGTTGGGGGGCCGATAAGCGTCATGTGACCGCCCATTTTTCCGACCATAGATTCCACTATCGTCAGACCTAAACCGAGTCCACTCTTACTTACGAATGGCTTTCTTAGTTGCCCCCAATCTTTGCGGGACAAGTCTCCATTATCTATAACTTTGAATGTCAGCTTCTTGTCAGAAGTATTCAGTTCTAGTATCACTGGTGCGACACCGTATTTCACGGCGTTTCTGATCAGGTTGTCGATGCACGTTCCTAACCAATATACGTTTATTTTTGCAGCAATATCTTTGTTTACACGGAGTTCAATACCCGGTGCAAATTCTTCTTCAACTTTGTATTGAAGCCACTCTTCAACGCTTGGTACCCACTCTGTTGCGAGCGGTTGGTTGTCTGATTGCAAATAGTCTTTACTTGCTTCTGCCAACTGTCTTAAACGGCGTGTATCTTCACACAGCCTACGAAACTCATCATATACTGATTCTGGTAAGTGTTCGAACTCGCGTCTGAACCCTTCAACCGTCAATGACAAACTTGCAATCGGCGTTCTTAATTCGTGCGTTAGGATTTGAAGCACCAGCATGCGGCTCTTCATCTCTTGTTTCTTACTGTTCCAACGGTAAACCGCCCAACCTAAGACAAGCATGATGTTGGCAATAACCAAGATAAACATGGCGACTTGCAGAAGCTCTGAATGATCTTCTATTTCCCAACACACATTACCACGCTGGACAAAACAGCTTTTACCTTCTGAAGACAAGCTAAACGATAACCCAGCAAGCGTGGCATTTTCGTTCCAGACTGATTTTTTATACAGGTAATATCTGTAGCCGCGTTTTACCCACATCTCATCAAGCTCAACAAACATACTCGCACCCGCTAACAGCGCGGTGATTGCTTCGCTATCCATTTGTTGCAAGCGAGACAGTAGTTCATCGTGTTCGGTGTTTGGTCGCTCTTGAATATGCATAAAGCGCTTCAGAGAGTCGAATTTTTCTGGGTACTTCTCAACGTATCGTGCCGCATAAGAACCGCCGCCAGGGTGAATCAAACCACTACGGCTAAACCAACGGTCAGAAAGCTTGGTGCCTTTACACATTGCACGAGTAAAAACTAAAGGCTCAGTAATCAAAGGGCTTAACGGCAGTTTACCACTACAGGTTTTTGATAACTGGTACAAGCGCTGAATGTCTTTTAACGGGTACTCTGCTGTTTGTGGCAGCATAGAAGACGGCATGATCAAACGTGTTGGATAATCAGCCTGTAGCACTCGAATATCGTAAGATTCGATTGCCGTTTCATGATCAAAGAGTTTGGTGAAATTATCGATACGCTCAGGTAAAGAGTCGGCAAATGCGTTTGCAGACACAGACAACGTAGCGATAAGAAGAGTAAATGTTCTTTTGATGATCACAAACCAACGCAAATTCATATAGATCAACCAAATATATACCATTCGCTATCAAAGATAAATTTTTAACCGCATGAAAAACATTGAGAATGGCGAGCTACAGAGATAAAGGCCAATATATTACGGCCACATTGTACATACGTACTAGTAGGCTGATTGGCAAGCCAAACCTCAATTGCGACAAGTTTTGCATCAGGCTTCGTCAACTTCGTATCAACTGAGATCACACATAGAGTCGCTTTCGTAAGATAAAAAAAGGAGCTCAAATGAGCTCCTTATCGAGTTGTTACATATTGTTTAGAGGTGATCTCTATAGATGTTCTAAGATACTTAGACAACTCTTTTTAGCATCGCCAAACAGCATCTGCGTGTTCTCTTTGAAGAACAGTGGGTTTTGCACACCGGCGTAACCTGTGTTCATCGAACGCTTGAATACGATAACATTCTGAGCGTTCCAAACTTCAAGTACTGGCATACCAGCAATTGGGCTGTTTGGATCTTCAAGTGCTGCAGGGTTTACGGTGTCATTCGCACCAATTACCAATACAGTATCTGTCTCATCGAAGTCATCGTTGATTTCGTCCATTTCTAGAACGATATCGTAAGGCACTTTCGCTTCAGCAAGCAGTACGTTCATGTGACCCGGTAACCTACCAGCAACTGGGTGGATACCAAATCGAACATTAATGCCCTGCGCTCGTAGCTTGTCAGTGATTTCATGCACTGGGTATTGTGCTTGAGCTACTGCCATGCCGTATCCAGGAGTGATGATTACTGACTTAGAGTTTTTCAGCATATCAGCCACATCTTCAGCTGATGTTTCGCGGTGTTCACCTTGCTCTTCATCGCCATCAGACACAACCACTTCTTGGCCGAATCCACCAGCAATAACGCTGATGAAAGAGCGGTTCATCGCCTTACACATAATGTAAGACAGAATCGCACCCGACGAACCAACCAATGCACCAGTTACGATAAGCAGATCGTTTGCAAGCATGAAACCTGCCGCTGCTGCTGCCCAACCAGAGTACGAGTTCAGCATAGAGACAACTACTGGCATATCTGCACCGCCAATCGATGCCACTAGGTGGTAACCGAATGCGAATGCGATAAGTGTCATCACCATTAGTGCGAACATGCTGCCGTCTGCTTTAACGAACATGATCATCAGCAGTGTAGAAACTACGATAGCCGCTAGATTCCACTTGTGCTTATGAGGGATGTTCAATGCAGACGAAGAGATAACGCCACGAAGCTTACCAAACGCAACAATAGAACCCGTGAACGTCACCGCACCGATAAACACGCCAAGGAACACTTCCACTAGATGGATAACGTGCTCTGCATGAATATCTGCAGGGTTGATAGAAACAGCAGCAGGTGGATCGATGTAGCTGTTGTAACCTACAAGTACTGCAGCCATACCTACGAAGCTGTGCAGAATTGCAACCAGCTCTGGCATTTCAGTCATTTCTACTTTTCTTGCGTAGTGGATACCAATACCACCACCGATCACCATAGCGATGATGATCCACACAATACCAGCAGAGTGAGGGCCAAAGATCGTTGCGATCAACGCGATTGCCATACCCGTGATACCGTAATAGTTACCTGCACGCGCAGATTCCTGTTTCGATAACCCAGCCAAACTCATAATAAAAAATACAGCAGCAACAATATAAGCTGCTTGTACTAATCCTTCAGACATCTGTTACTCCTTAGTCTTTACGGAACATTTCAAGCATACGTTTGGTCACGGTAAAGCCACCAAAGATATTGATACTTGCAATTAATACGGCAATAAATGATAAGAACGTGACGACGCCACTTCCTTGTCCGATCTGTAACAGTGCACCTACTACAATGATGCCTGAAATCGCGTTAGTCACAGACATCAAAGGCGTATGCAGAGAATGGCTTACATTCCAAACTACGTAATAACCCACCACACAAGCGAGAACAAAAACGGTAAAGTGAGATAAGAACGCAGCTGGAGCAACCGAAGCTACCCAAGCGAATGCACCAACAGCTACCGCCATACCCGCCACTTTCTTAATTGGAGAAACAGGTTCTTCAACTTTAGGCTCTGGTTTGGCCGCTTTTGGCTTAGTTTGTTGTGGTTGAGCTGAAACTTGAATTGGTGGAGCTGGCCAAGTGACCTCGCCCTCTTTAACGACAGTAACACCACGCAGAACAACATCTTCAAAGTCGATATTGATGTTGCCATCTTTCTCTTTGCAAAGCAGTTTCAAAAGGTTAACTAGGTTCGTTGCATACAGTTGAGATGATTGAGTCGGCAGTCGACCAACCATATCAGTGTAACCAACCACCTTCACGCCATTAGCCGTTGTAATGACTTGATCCGCAACCGTGTATTCACAGTTACCGCCATTGGCCGCCGCAAGGTCTACAATCACACTACCTGCACTCATGCTGTCTACCATCTCTTTGGTAATCAGCTTCGGAGCCGGGCGACCTGGAATCAGCGCCGTAGTAATGATGATATCAACGTCTTTTGCTTGAGCTGCATAAAGCTCTTCCGCTTTCTTATTGAATGCTTCAGACATCTCTTTTGCGTAGCCGTCACCAGCACTGGTATCTTCCTTGAAATCCACTTCCAAGAATTCAGCACCCATCGACTCAACTTGTTCTTTAACTTCAGGACGAACATCGAATGAACGAACGATCGCACCTAAGCTACCCGCAGCGCCGATTGCCGCTAGTCCAGCAACACCAGCACCTGCAACCAGTACTTTTGCTGGTGGAACTTTACCCGCAGCCGTAATCTGGCCCGTGAAGAATCGACCAAACTCATGCGCCGCTTCAACAACAGCACGATAACCCGCGATGTTTGCCATAGAACTCAATGCATCTAACGCCTGAGCTCTTGAAATTCGTGGTACAGAATCCATCGCCATCACGTTGATGTTACGACTGGACAATTGTTCCATTAACTCTGGATTTTGAGCAGGCCAAATAAAGCTGACCAATGTTGCGCCATCTTTAAGAAGATCGATTTCATTTTTAGACTCGTCAACGATCGGAGCGTTAACTTTAAAGATAATATCGGATTTCCAAGCTTCATCTGCGGTGACAACTTTTGCTCCAGCTTGTTCATAAGCTGCATCTTCAAAACTTGCTAACGCACCTGCTTGTGATTCAACACAAACTTCAAATCCTAATTTTAGAAGCTGTTCTACCGATTTCGGCGAAGCAGCGACTCGCGTTTCACCTGCGAGCGTTTCTCTTGGTACACCAATTTGCATAGCTATTCCTTGACTATTGGCACGAATGACTTATTCGTTTGTATCTAACGACAACTAATACTTCAAGCGTTTTGTTCAAAGAACAGGAAAAGTTATTACTTATAACGATTTGGACGGAATTTAAGCGCTTCATTCGGATAAATGACGACCGTCTCGAACCAAGAGGTCAAACCACTTGCAAATAATCCTTTTAATAACAACTCACTAGCTGTTCTTTATCCATAAAACTAAAAAGAGCTTTCAGCATATACACTGAAAGCTCTCCAAATTATGACCAACATCAATTCTAACCCTAATTGGTTAGCTAAATATATTGTCGCCCATTTGGTCGATGAACATCTGCGATTTTTTGAGCATCAATTCATCGGCATCTTGTTTGTTTGAAACAACATCTGAACGAATAAAACGGTGAGTTTTGATTTCACCATCGAATTCTTTCTCGATTCGCCCAGCAACACGGTATTGACCAGATTCTGCAATGGCATCTTGATAGATATTGAAACCCTTATATTCGACTGGCTCAATCTCTACTTTTTGTTCGGTTTTTTCTTTGCCACCAAATAATCTAGAAAAGAATCCCACGTTTTTTTACTCCTTAAATGACCGTATTCACCCTAAACTATCATGACTGTTTACGGTTCAACAACGGCTTTTCATACCATTGCAATTCTACGTCATCGTCAAAATTGTGTTGACTAAATATAACAGGCACATTGTCGTCACGTTCACGTCTTCGATCGTCAATAATCATACTTTCTGCATTTTTGACCGCGATCTCACTATTGCGTTTATAGAGCACCAATTTGTCTTCTGGCAATGCTGACAGAAAATCGATATCAAAACGAATATAGATAGGTTTTAGCTGGCCCAAAGCCAAGCACGCGAGATCGGCCAACTGTTCGTTGGTATAACTAGACACATATTCCTCGGTAGCCAATACATGACCGACCAGAGTTTCCATATAGTTATGTACATCAACACTAATTTGCATACCACACCTCCATTTGTAGCGGTTTTTCTAGTCGCAGTCGTTTCTAAAGTCACTTGAAACCATGCAATTCCTAATAGCTTTCTATAACTCAGTTATAGGTTTTACTGTCCATAGTTGAAACTTAGGTATTATTTAATCTTACTCTGACTTCATTACAGATCTTCGTCGCTTAATGAAAAGGTCACTCAATGATAACTGATCATCAAGCCCTTTAAGTGACAGCGCCAACGTAAGAGCAGCAGAGCAGATTTTGTTAAGTATCTATAACGACTAATTAATTTCTCATATATACTGTGTAGTTCGTTCTAAGGTTAATAGCAACTCAAAATACATATAAAAATGATTGCACCAATAGCGACCTATGACTATGTTTTTGCTCTAATTTAGGTAAAAAGCTTGGCAATCGCTTGTTTAACCGTATCCTACGCATAGTATTAAATAATAAGATCATCAATATAGTTAGGCTCACCACATAAATGGCATCATCTTTTGTAACGTCGAGCATGTTTCGATTTTGCTTCCCTTTAGTCCTGTTAACAATTTTGCTCGTTGGTATGGACAACGTCATTCTCGTGACGGACTCAAATTTAGGGTTTGCTAGCAACCTCCCTTACATTTTATTGAGCGTTGCGGTTCTGCTATGCCATACGTTCAGACAAGGTCGAATGGCGATGGTATCGGTGACCATGCTTGTCGCTTATCTGATCATCCAAGTTCGCTTACAAACGCCTCTCAATACTGGCACAACGCTATTAGAGCTCTCGTTACTTGCGGCATTAGTACCTGTCACTTGCTTACTTGTTTATGCCTTCCCTGATAACGGCGTAAACTCAAAGTCGATGCTGCTCTACGCCATCGTTCTTGTTCTGTTTATGGTGTGGGCACAATTGATCGTCTCTCACTTCCATGCCGGCGGTTTTGAATCATGGAGTGATGGTCTTCTATTTATTGTCAGAGACTTCTCCAAACTGCCTTTTGTTTTAGTGCTGTATAGCCTTTGCTTGCTTGGCCTTACTGCCATTCTCGTGTTGGTGTATAACCGCTCTATCGATGTTGTGGTTTATAGCGCTATCCTGCTTTCTTCTTGTACGTTCATCTTCTTCGATATTCAGTACATCTCGAGCACCATGTTCTCGCTGTCAGGCACGTTGATCATCGTCTATGTGATGTCTGCTAGTCATGATATGGCCTTTAATGACCAACTGACTAACATTCCAGGTCGACACGCCTTAGAAGTCGATATGAAGCACTTGGGGCGTAAGTATTCGATGGCGATGGTCGATATCGATCACTTTAAGCAATTCAACGACACCTACGGACATGACATTGGGGACGATGTGTTAAAACTGGTGGCACGCATTCTGAGAGAAACCACAGGCGGCGCTAAAGCTTATCGCTATGGTGGTGAAGAGTTCACGATTATCTTCAAAGGCAAACATTCGGAACAAGTTAAAGAGCACCTTCAAGCTCTGATTTCCGAGGTTCAAAACTACGACATGACGATTCGCAATAGTCACGAGCGCCCTGACGATCATGAAGTGGGGATGAAAAAGCGTGGTAAGAACGGCAAACCATCGGAAGTGGTGAATGTGACGGTGAGTATTGGATTGTCTGACAGTACAACCACCAGACATCCTGAAGAGGTGTTGAAGCTTGCTGACCAAGCGCTGTATAAAGCGAAAGAAACCGGTCGAAACAAACTGTGTATTGACCGTTAACAATAGTTGATAGCGAAAGATATTGAGTGCTAGAGATCTAAATAGCTTAAGCCATTAATAGCGATCTGCTTCAATAACTATCACTTCCAAGTTCAACGAGCCTCATTGATTTGAGGCCGTATGGGCTTAACTGGAAAAAAGAGCTTAATCTTGGTTGAAGAATATAACCAAGCTGCCACCTTTTAAGCTACTTCCGTAGTTAATCGTAAAACCTATTCCCACGTTATCGACCCACTCATTAAACAGGTTTGGGTTAAGCAACCAACCAACACTGCCCTCGTAGTAAGATGTGGTGCCCATAGATGCCACGGTGTCACCACCAATATCAATTCGTCTTATACTCGAGTACATCGAAGTGATGTTCTTATCCCAACGCACGAGATCATAGAAAACCTTGGCTTCATTGGCGATATACCACCCTTCAGGATGACCGACATTGCCATTATTCGCCTCGCCCCAGCCGATGCCATTAAAGTAATGCCAACTGGTGCTCAATTTATACTTTCCCCAGTCATTCTTATCTTCGTACATCAGCTTGATTTTAGGCTCGATGATGTAAGCCCAAGCATCAGTATTGAGATATACGCCATCCAGTTGGTCTTGAATAGGCTTTAGCAACGAAGCGCGATATTCATAATCATTGCGGTAGTAAGAGATGTGGTTACCGATTGCAGAGCTGAAGCTCCAATATTCGTCTAGCTGGGACACATTCGCGAATTCGACGTAGCCAGACACTACCGACTCTTTTTGAAAATCGTTTCTGTTTGCTGCCGCGTACTCGACATCGTTCTCGATTCGCAATGCAGACAAGCGTAGCGTCACCTCTTGATGGTTGTCTTCGATGTAACTTGGTAATTCAAATGTGTAAGGCAAACTCAGGGAGGTGATGTTTTGGCGACGACTTACCGAATCATTCGAACCGATGTCTTCATTGTCCAAACTAAACACTTTATTGGGGTCAAAGTTATTGATACCAAAAGTGAAAACATCGGTGTCGTTGAGCAATACACTGGTGGCAAAGCTCTGCTCTAGATCCTTTCGAAAAAGATCAGATAGCGTATTGGCATTAACAGTGGTCGCCAAAGCGGTAAAAAATAGAGGAACCGCAAGCGTCCAAGATGTGTTAGTCATAGAAAATGACTTCGAATGTGGCATTTCTTTTATCACTTAAAGCACTTCCTAGCTCAAACGCTATTAGAAGTATAAATTCAAATATCGAAAAGAGCTCGCCAACTAACGCGCAAGCTCCAAAATGTTACGTTGTACAAAGGTATTTCTACCACTTTGCTTCGCTTGATAAAGCGCTTGATCGACCTTTTCGTAAATAGACGCAATAGATTCGCCACCTTCTGGCACAAATGACAACACACCTTGTGACGCTGTCACTCTATCCGATACCGTTGAGTGTTCATGAGCGTAGTTCATCTCATGCAATGCCTCTTTAACTCGAGTCGCGTGTACCTTAGCGCCTTCACTATCTGTATCACTAAGAATCAGAACAAACTCTTCACCGCCATAACGACCTACAAATTCTCCCGCACGAACAAACAGTTGTTTCAAGGTATTAGCAAGCCCTTGTAAGCACTTATCCCCTTGAATATGACCATAATTATCGTTGTAAGGCTTAAAGAAGTCTACATCTAGAAGTATGACTGTCATGGATATATTACGTCTTCCGTGCCACGCTATGCTCTCTTCAAGCTTAGTATCCATATATCGACGGTTATACAATTTGGTCAGGCCATCTTCGTTGGCTTGTTGCTGCAGAAGGATGTTCAGTTCTTCGAGTTTGGCTGTGCTTTGTTTTAGCTCTCGTCTCATGTGCGCGATACGTTGCATCGCAATCAGCTTAGAATTCAAAACAACCTTGTTTACTGGCTTGATCAGGTAATCATCGCCACCAGCGTCAATCGCTTTTGCGATCATCTCAGGTTCTTCGTGACCACTAAGAAAGATGATGGGAACCCATTCTGGGAATCGGCTTCGAACCTCATTCGCCACTTCAAAACCATCCATATCAGGCATGCTGATATCAAGTAACACGAGTTCAGGATCAAAATCAGAATAAACACTCAGGGCTTCTTTTCCGCTACCGACAGCTTCTACAATATGACCCAGTTGCTTGAGTCGGATAGCAAGTTGCATCCTGTCTAGTTGAACGTCATCAACCAGCAATATGCGCATTGAAGATCCCTTTTCTATCATCACATCACCTTTATCTAGTGTTGAATATTCAAAGTAGCTCAAATTTGGGCTTAAATCATGCCCTAATCTCTATATTAGATTGACTTTTTTACAGATCTTTTTAGCATTGTTTCTTTTTAAAGAGAAATACTATGTCAGACGCTACAAACAACGAACAACAAGAAATCGATTTAACCACCATCTCACCAGAACTTCGTCAAGTTATCGAATTTGATGGCGTACCAAAAGAGATGCACTTTATGGTTACTTCTATTCACGAAGTGTCTGAAGAAGCAGTACGCGAAGCTTGGGATAGTCTTCCAGCAAGCGCACAAAATGTTTTAGACAACTTCGAGCAGTTCCACGCTCTAATCTCAGTTAGCCAAGCTTTCGCTGGTGTTAACGTGATGGAAGAGTTCCCTACTCTTAAACTTCCAGAAGACATGTCTGACGAAGAAAAAGAAGAGTACCGTGCTCAACTGCTAGACCAAGTTCTACACAACTGTGTAAAAGACATGGTTAAACAAATCAAGAAAGCTCGTCGTGATGCAATCTTGAAGCGTGATTTCAAAGAAGTTTTTACTAAGTAAGTCGCTAGTCGCCTAAACTAGGCTAAGCGCTAACAGTACTACTTAGAATTAAGCCGCATGTTTCTTTAAACACGCGGCTTTTTTATATCCGCTATTTTCTGTTCGTCGATCGTTACGTCTGTATGTTCTTGTTGCTAATGTTCATATGATTCGACAAATCATATGCTTTAACACTCATATAGTGTGGCGCAAAACTGGCAGTTATACCGTATAAAAATGACGCATGTATCCATTCATGGAATCAAGACCGAATTTTCAGAACCTATAACAGGCAGTATCGCGGCAATATCGAAAAACTGACCTTGTCAGGTTTAATGCGTTACCGCGATATCTCTTTGAGCGACACTCACACCTTTAATTTGAGCGTAAACACGCTGCCCGATTTCTAGATTTAACTCATCCAGCGCCCACAATGTAATGGTTGCCCATAGGTAGCACCCAGACTCTAACTCTAGCTCGACCTCGACACTCTGCTTATTTGTGCCTTGTTGGTGCGTCTCTACGCTTTTAATGGTGACAGGAAGGATGTTACGTATAGAAGTCCCTTTCGGCCGTTCTAGCGTGATAGAGACATCATTTGCCCTAACTTGCAGCCTCACTGTCGTACCAAGCTCACTCGATACTTTCTGAACCCATAACGACGTCGACTTTCCTAGCATCAGGCGAGACAGCGCATAATCGTCATTGTGTTCCGCTAATGTCGCTTCAAACAACGAGCTTTGCTCTGAGAAAGATTGCCAAGGTTGCATGGCTCTCGATGCCCAAACCTCTTCCGTCACACCCGACGAAATCACTTTGCCTTGGTCAATAATCACAAGGTGATTTGCCAAGCGTAAAATTTCATTGAGGCTATGGGTGACATAGATGATCGGTATTTGGACGGTTTCGGATAAGTTTTCCAGAAATGGCATCACTTCGCGCTTACGAGGCAAGTCGAGAGACGCTAAAGGCTCATCCATCAACAAAATGCTCGGCTTTGATAACAAAGCGCGGCCAATCGCCACACGTTGCTTCTCACCGCCAGACAAACGAGCTGGGTATCGGTCAAGCAATGAACCCAAAGACAACAGCGAGACTATTTGCTCAAAGTGCGCTTGATCGACGCTTTTCATACCGTATTTAAGGTTCGCTGCCACCTTCATATGTGGAAACAATCGCGACTCTTGAAACACATAACCGACGTTGCGTTTGTGAGTCGGCAAATTAATGCCATTTTCACTATCGAACAGTGTGGTTCCAGATACGCTGATCAGACCTTTGTCGGGCTGTTTAAGGCCACTGATTGCATTGATAAGTGAGGTTTTACCCGCGCCAGAACGACCAAAAATTGCCGTAATGCCGCTACTTGGTAATTCCAAGTCGATATCAAAGAACGTTTCACCAAGTTGTTGTTGATATTGGAGGATCAAAGCACTCATGCATTGCCTCCCAAGCGTTGTGCTGACTTTTTGTTGAGCCACTCAGATAGCATCAATGAACCCAGCGCTATCACAATAGAAATGACACACAAACGCGCGGCTTCCATTTCAGCGCCAGGGGTTTCAATAAAGGTATACATAGCCAAAGGAATGGTTTGAGTTTCACCGGGAATATTTGAAACGAAGCTGATGGTCGCGCCAAACTCCCCTAGGCTTCTTGCGAATGAAAGCATGGTGCCGGTAATGACCCCTGGGATCATCAAGGGTAAAGTGATCGTGAAAAACACACGAAGAGGTGAAGCGCCTAATGTAGCAGCCGCCTCTTCAAGCTTACTGTCTACGGTTTCTAGGCTCAATCTAATAGAGCGAACCATCAGCGGCAACGCCACAACCACACAAGCGAGTGCCGCGCCCTTCCAGCTAAAGCTGAATACAATACCAAACACGTCATTGAGCCACGAACCTATGATACCTTGCCTGCCCATCATCACTAGCAGTAAATAGCCAATAACTACAGGTGGAAGTACCAAAGGTAAATGGACAATACTCTCAACAATGCTCTTACCTACAAATTGTTTCTTAGCAAGTAGCCATGCTAAGCCAATACCGATAGGGATAAGCCATAAGATTGCAAACCCAGCGACTTTTAAGCTCAGCATTAAGGCTTGGTATTCGTATTCCGATAAATACATCATTTAACGCACTTCAAATCCAAAACTGTTCAAGGTGTCTTTCGCTTTTTCGCTCTTTAGGAAAGTATAGAACTCTTCTGCCACAACTTTATCACTCAACTTCGCTACAGGGTAACGTATTGGTGTGTGCAGATCTGATGGGAAGGTCGACACTAGGTTTACTTCTTTAGAAAGCAACGCATCCGTTTTGTAGACAATGCCAAGCTTAGCTTCACTGCGCTCGACTAAGGCTAAGGCTATACGAACATTGTTACTTGGTGCCAATCGAGTTTTCACATCGTCCCATACACCTAACGTTTCTAACGCTTCTTTTGCATAGATACCAGCAGGAACCGACATGGTGTTACCCACTGCGAGCCTTTCATTAGTAAGCAGTTTAGCCCATTGTTCACCTTTTGATAGGTCTAACGTTACCGATGTCTCTTTAGGAGCAATCAGCACCAGTTCGTTTTCACATAGGTTTATGACATTGTCACTATAAACCAATTTACGATCGACTAAATGCGTCATCCATTTCTCATTTGCCGAGATAAAAATGTCTGCTGGTGCTCCTCTTTCGATTTGTCGCACCAAAGACGACGTACTCGCGTACACAGGAATCACATCGACAGAATGGTCTTTCTCAAACTCTTCAACCAACAGATTAACCGCATTGGTCATCGACGATGCAGCGTAAACTCGTAGCTTTTCCGCAGCAAAAAGATGACTAGAACTCAATGCCGAAGTTAAAGCCATGGTTAAAAGGAAGACTCGCTTTTTCATTGTTATCACTTATCTATTGTTCGTTTAAGTTCTTTAGCTAACTTCTAAATGGCGGCTTAAGCTGTTAACTCTGGCCAAAGCAGATCAAGATTTAAGTACTCTTCGATGGCATCAGCGATTCGATTAATACCCAGCTCTTTAAGCTGTTCGTGGTCAATCGCGGTCACATCGTTGGCTCCTGCCCATTCGCAAATAAGCGACAACGCATCACTGTTGTCGAATACGCCATGCAAGTAAGTACCAAAAATCGAGTTATCTTGATTCACAGCGCCATCTAGGCTGCCAGATTCTAACTGAACCGGTAAGGCTGTTTCTTTGACATCAGTCCTACCTACGTGGATTTCATACCCTTTTACTTGTGCTGTTTTGCCATCCAGCGTCATGGTGCCGCGTACGTTGGTTAAGGTTTTCTGCTGTGTAAGGGTCGTTTCAGTATCCAGATACCCTAACCCTTCGCTGCTGCCGGGTTCCCCTTCAACGCCATCAGGATCGTGGATGATGTTACCTAACATTTGGTAGCCACCGCAGATACCCATCACTTTGCCGCCTAAGCGCAGGTGGCGTTGAATATCTTTATCCCAGCCTTGTTCTTTTAGGTAATCCAAATCTGCTCTTACCGACTTTGTACCCGGCAAGATAATTAAATCAGCATTGTTTACACGTTCGCCTTTACCGACATAACGTAAATCAATCGAAGGATTCAATCTTAACGCGTCAAAGTCTGTATGGTTGCTGATTCGGGTTAGCACTGGCACCGCCACCTTAAGCTTAGCTTCTCCGTCAGACTCTTGAGCAGAGGTAATGGCATCTTCCGCTTCTAAGTTAAAACCATGCAGATATGGCAAAACACCAATGACTGGCTTGCCGGTTTTTTCCTCTAGCCAATCTAGGCCAGATTGAAGCAGTGCGATATCGCCTCTAAAACGATTTATCACAAAGCCTTTTACACGAGCTTGTTCAGATTCAGACAATAGAGCTAATGTCCCGTAGAGATGCGCAAAAACGCCACCACGGTCAATATCAGCAACGATGATCACAGGGATGTCCGCTTTCTCAGCAAATCCCATGTTAGCGATATCATTTTCACGAAGATTGATTTCGGCTGGGCTCCCCGCACCTTCAATCATCACGCTTTCATATTCTTCAGAAAGTCGGTCAAACGAATCGATAACTGTATCCATCGCCACTTTCTTGTAATCATGATAACCCGTCGCTTCCATGTTGCTCAGCGCTCGGCCTTGCAAAATCACTTGCGCGCCGGTATCTGAGTTGGGCTTTAGCAATACAGGGTTCATGTGAACGGTTGGCTCTATATTACAAGCTTGCGCCTGAACCGCTTGAGCACGGCCAATTTCGCCACCATCTTTTGTCACAGCACTGTTCAACGCCATGTTTTGTGGCTTAAAAGGTGCCACTTTGATTCCTTTCCTTGCCAAAACACGGCATAAACCTGCCACCAAAACACTTTTTCCGGCATCTGACGTTGTCCCTTGAACCATAAGGGCACTTAATGGTGCTCGCATTTGTACTTAAATCCTTAATTTCTTAATTTCTTAATTTTCAATTTATAGCTGTGGGCAATATTTCTCTGCGACCATCTTAACGTCATTGCCGAGTAGATGCTCAATAAAATGAATGGAAAATGAATGTGTTACTCACTCTGGATTCAACCCCAGTGTTGTTTAATAGCTCCATCGAAACGAAGCTTGTGAACGATAACAGGCGCTTCAACAAAAAACGTACTAACGAAAAGAAACGTTTCAAATTCAGAAAAACGTTTCTACTAAAAACAACATTAAGGGATTCACCATGAAAAAAACTGTATTAGCTATCGCATCTACTATTATCCTTGCTCCTACTTTCGCAATGGCTAGTGACCACAACAGCAATAATAATGTCAACAGCAAGCACGAAAGCGCTATTGCTTATACTGGCCCAATTGAAACCGTTTCTGTTGCGACACTACTTGCCGACACAAGCATGTTCGCAGAGCAAGAAGCAATTGTGGATGGCAAGATCGTTCGTCAACTTAAGAATGACACGTTTGTCTTCTCTGATGGCCAGAGTGAAATTCAAATCGAACTTGATGATGATATCCGCCTAGCACAACCACTGACCGCTGATACAAAAGTTCGTATCTTCGGTGAATATGAAGGTGGTAAGACACCTGAAATCGAAGTGGACCACATCCAGGTTCTATAAGCGATTAATATAAAAATACCGACTTCAAATAATTGGCCTGCATATTGCATGCTTTTTTGTATTATACTGCCGCAAAATACAATTTATATGGAGTCACCATGCTAGGTTGCACGAATAAGACTGTCCTTTTAGGACTCGCTGCACTGTGTTCATTCTCTGCGTCTGCAAACAACTTTAACTACAACACATTCGAGCTGCGCATGGGTACTAGCCCAAGTACTTTCGGTGGTGAAGTCACAACAATGTTCACTCAGAACTCTCATTTTGTTGCTCGTATCGATTCAGAATTTGAAAGTGATTGGGATGCAGCGGTAGGTATGGGATTCAACGGCCCAATCAGTCAATTTGCTGACGTTACTGGCCAAATGTTACTGCACAACATTGAACGGAATGACGATAACCACATCAAAACAGAAATTAACCTTGGCTTGAGAGCTTGGTTAATGGCAAACGTTGAAGTTAACGCACGCCTTGGTCAACTGATCGACAACGATGACACTCGTTCAATTTTGGGTATCGGTGCTCGTTTCCATTCAACTGATCAACTGTCTGTTGGTCTTGATATGCGCAATAACGGCACATATGGCCACCAAATCTTAATGTCGGCTCGATTCGGATTCTAATCTAGATTTCAATTACTGAGTAATAAATAGCTAAACGTATTACATAGAAAAGCCCCGAACATATTAATGTTCGGGGCTTTTTTGTTTGTTAGTTTCGCTGGCTTTTAGTCGTTCACGACCTGAGCCAGCGACTTGCTTTATAAGCTAACCATCAGCATCTTTTTCTGGTGATCTAAGTACTCTTCATAAGTACCTTGGAAGCTCACTAGCTGTTGATCTTTTACATCGATGATGTGTGTTGCTAATGAAGAAACGAACTCTCGGTCATGGCTTACGAAGATAAGCGTGCCAGTGTAAACCTTCAACGCGTCGTTCAGGGCTTGGATTGCTTCCATGTCCATGTGGTTGGTTGGTTCGTCCATTACAAGCACGTTGATGTCTTGCATCATTAGCTTGCCGAATAACAGACGGTTCTTCTCACCACCAGAACAGTTACGCGCTTTTTTGTTCGCATCGTCAGCAGTAAACAATAGGCGACCTAGAATGCCACGTACCATAAGGTCATCGTGCTTCACTGTGCGCCATTGTGAGATCCAATCGAAGATGCTCAGGTCGTTATCAAAGTCAGACGTACTATCTTGTGGGCAGTAGCCTACAGATGCGTTTTCAGACCATTTTACGATACCTTCGTTTTGCTCTAGCTCTTGAACTAGGCAACGTAGCAGCGTGGTTTTACCTACACCGTTCTCACCGATAACCGCAAGACGAGTACCCGCTTCAAGCAGCAAGTTACCACCGGCAAACAATGTTTCGCCATCGAAGCCGTGACCAAGGTCTTGAAGTTCAAGCGCTTGACGGTGTAGTTTCTTACCTTCGCCAAAATCAATAGATGGGCTCATGCGGCTCGATGATTTCACTTCATCAAGCGTGATCTTATCCATTTTCTTGGCACGAGAGCTTGCTTGTTTTGCTTTAGATGCGTTAGCACCAAAACGGTTTACGAAATCTTGAAGCTCGCTGATTTCAGCCGCTTTCTTAGCGTTGCTTGCTAAAAGCTGTTCACGAATCAAGCCAGATGCTTCTAGGAAGTACTCGTAGTTACCAGGGTAGACACGTAGCTCACCGTAGTCGATGTCTGCCATGTGTGTACACACAGAGTTCAGGAAGTGTCTATCGTGCGAAATGATGATCATTGTACATTTACGCTGGTTTAGCTCTTCAGCAAGCCAGTTGATCGTGTGAATGTCCAAGTTGTTGGTTGGTTCATCAAGAAGCAGGATATCTGGGTTTGCAAACAGAGCTTGTGCCAATAGCACACGCAGTTTCCAACCTGGAGCTACTTGCTGCATCAAGCCGAAATGGAACTCTTCTTCAATACCCGCTTGAATTAGGATGTCGCCAGCACGGCTTTCTGCTGTGTAGCCATCCATTTCCGCGAATTCACTTTCAAGTTCTGCGACTTTCATGCCGTCGTCTTCGCTCATTTCTGGCAAAGAGTAAATGCGGTCACGTTCTTGTTTTACTTCCCAAAGTTTTCTGTCGCCCATGATCACAACGTCGATAACGCTGTACTGTTCGAAAGCGAACTGATCTTGGCTTAGCACACCCAGTTTTTCTCCTGGAGTGATAGAAACGTTGCCCGAGCTTGGCGTTAATGCGCCACTTAGGATTTTCATGAACGTTGATTTGCCGCAACCATTAGCGCCGATCAAACCATAACGGTTGCCGTTACCAAATTTAGCAGAGATGTTTTCAAACAGCGGCTCTGCGCCAAATTGCATTGTGATGTTCGCGGTAGATATCAAAGAACTAATTCCTAAGCGTGTACTGACAGATAATTATTAGGCTATTTCAAGAACCTAAATAAGAAGTACGAAAGTATGGATTAAACAAAAATCGAAGCGCGGATTATATAGAGATCTCGATCACGTTGTCGAGGCTAAACAGTAAACGAATAGTAAACATAGACCATTTAGATGCTTTTCATACGTTATGGGGTGTAAATAAAAAAATCCCCACCAGCAGAACTGGTAGGGATTTCATTTATCAACACTAAAAGTCTTTTAAGCCCGTCACCTTTGAAACTATAGCTCTTCAAAACGAAAAGCTTTGATGACGAGCAGAACTTGTTATTTAGTAATTTTCTTCTGAACGTATTTTTTGCTCACGTCGACAACCGCAACATCTCTAAAGAAGCTTCTACCCAACAGAAGTGGGAAAGAAAGATGCGTTCGGTCGGCTAGCGTAAATTCAGTTTTGTCTTTTAGATCGCCAATTTGAATCGAAGCTACAACCACAGCGCGTCGTTGTGTGCCTTCTGCGCTTGATTGCTTGATCTTAACCCAGCGTTCTACTGGTAAGCTGATCTCTTCAGTTGTAATTCCGTCGTGTTCAATCTTGAACTTAACCCAGTCTTTGCCGTCACGTTCAAAATCAACAATATCAACTGCACTGATTGAAGAGGTTGTTGCACCGGTATCGACACGTGCTTTAAACGCTTCTTTTAAACCAGGAACAAACACCCACTCTTCTTCACCAAGAATCAGTTTGCCGTCACTTGTTTTTCTAACCTTCTCTACTGGTTTTTCAACAGGTGCAGGTTTTACTTCCGGCTCAGTTGGTTTTACTTCTTCAGGCTTCTCAGTAGGTTCCGTTACTTTCTCGCCTTCTGTTGCGTCAGTTTTTGAAGAGTCATCCACAACAGGTTGTTCGATTTGAGGCTTTTGCTCTGGCTCAACAGGAGCTTGAGTTGTAGCCGAACAAGCAAACAGGCCACCACTTAGCATTAAAACTACAATCGCTTTCCAATTATACATTCAGTCACCTTCTATTTTGAAACGTTTGCTATCGCTTTTGCTACATAAGGAATATGAGATTCAGAAAGGCCTGCGATATTGATGCGTCCGTCACCAACACCATAGACTCCATATTCTTCACGTAATTGATTCATTTGAGTTTCTTTAAAGCCTAGTACACTAAACATGCCTTTATGGCTTTCAATGAAGTCAAATTGTGACGTGTTATAAGTATTTCGCAATTCATCACATAAACTTTGGCGCAGATTTAACAAACGTTGCTGCATTTCACTCAATTCTTGCTTCCAAATCGATGTTAGCTCTTGATTCTGAAGAATTGTTTTAACCAAAGCGGCACCGTGATCAGGCGGCATCGTGTAAGTTGAACGAGCAAGCGTTAGAAGCTTACCTTTCGCGTTACCAACGTGTTCGCTGTTCTTACCAATCACAATCGCTGCACCCGTTCTTTCACGGTATAAACCGAAGTTCTTCGAGCAAGATGTCGTAATCAACATCTCTTCGACGTTGTTAGCCATGTGTTGAAGACCTTTTGCGTCTTCTTCTAAGCCATCACCAAAGCCTTGGTAAGCAATATCAACGAACGGCAAGAAGCCATTTTTCTGCGATAGTTTGGTAATTTCCTGCCACGCCTCAAAGTCGATATCCGCACCCGTTGGGTTATGACAGCAACCGTGCAGTAGTACCACATCTGATGGACCCGCTTTTGAAAGGTCATCCAACATTCTTGCAGTATCAACTTGCTTCGTTTCAGGACTGAAGTAATTGTAATATCGAACTTTTAAGCCTGCCGCTTCCATCACCGGTTTGTGGTTAACGTAGCTTGGGTTTGAAATCCAAACCGTGGTGTCTGGTTGAGAAACTTTCATTAAGTCACCCAACATGCGAAGTGCACCACTTGCACCCGGTGTTTGAATCGCAGCAACGCGATCCATTGCAGAAGTCCCTTTAAGCAGCAGATCAACCATGCTCTGGTTGAACTCTTCACAGCCTGCTAGGCCAACGTAAGCTTTGGTTTTCTGCGTTTCAACAACGATATCTTGAGCCATAGAAACGGCTTTCATGATCGGAGTTTCGCCTTGATCGTTTTTGTAAACGCCAATGCCTAAGTCGACTTTATCAGTACGAGTATCGCCGCGGTAAGCAACAGAAAGAGATAGAATTGGATCTAAAGTTGGTTTTGGTAGATGTGAAAACATGAAAGTCACAACCCTTTGAAATTCAAGTAATGGCCTCCAAGTTATCATTTTATTTACAATTTAAGAAACAGAAATTCATCAAAGTTTTGATTTTTAGGAGATAACTCTAGTTGAGACTGGTGCAATCTAATATTCCCTATTCCATATAGTTCAATATTCAATCAATTTACAAATTTAGAACGTCATAAAATAAAAAAGCCTCAACAGAGAAGCTGAGGCTACTAATTTGCACTAATGTAGGTTGACGTTAACTAACGAAAGTCTACTAGAGTCGGAACCGATGAATAATTTGGTTTGAACTACCACGCCAATCCAACATTGGATCCGCTTTATCTTGCTCAAAACGACCATCAATCAAAGTATCAACATATTCAAGTACTTGCCTCTGCTTTTCGTCGAGTTCGTCGAGCTCGTAGCCCGTCCACATCCAGATGTCTTTGCCTTCACATTCTGCTTTTACACGCTGAACAAGCTTAAGCACTTCAGACACGTTTGCAGGATGCAAAGGATCACCACCAGAAAGCGACAAGCCACGACGCTTAATTCGCGGATCATTGAGATCAGCGATAATGTGGTCTTGCAGTTCTTGAGTAAACAAATGCCCAGAGTCCAACCTTTGCGTCGATTGGTTATAACACCCGCGACACTGGTGTACACAACCCGACACAAACAAAGTGCAGCGTGTTCCAGGGCCATTTACAACGTCGATTGGGTGATATTGGTGATAATTCATAAGGCAGTATTGAAAACTCTTGATTACTTAATAGTTTGAGAAGATGTGTTGTAAAAGCTGAAACGAAAGAATTGGTATCGACATAACGCCGATACCAATCATATTTCTTGAAACGTAGCTCTTCTAAGTAAGCTAGCTAATAATCTTAGAGCTTACTAAAGATGCTTCACGCGGCGTTTAACTTCTTCTTGCTTACCGAAGTTAAATGGTCGTGCATCTGGGCTACCAAGGTAACCACAAACACGGCGCGTCACCGATACTTTGGTTGAGTCATGGTTGCCACATTTAGGACACGTAAAGCCCTTACTTGTACAGTCGAACTCACCGTTGTAACCACATTCGTAACACTCATCAATCGGTGTGTTAGTGCCGTAGTAAGGAACACGTGTGTAGCTGTAATCCCATACGTTTTCTAGTGCTTCGATGTTCTTCTGCATGTTCGGGAATTCGCCGTAACAGATAAAACCACCGCTAGAAATTTCAGGATAAGGCATCTCGAAATCGATCTTGTCGTATGGGTTCACTGTCTTCTGCACATCTAAGTGGAAGCTGTTGGTGTAGTAACCACGGTCTGTCACACCATCAATCACACCAAATTCTTTGGTGTCGATGCTGCAGAAACGGCTACATAGGTTTTCACTTGGTGTGCCGTATAGGCTGAATGCGTAACCTGTCTCTTTCGTCCAAGATTCCACTTCACGCTTCATGTACTCCACCAGCTCAAGCGCTTTAGCACGCATTTCGCCATCGTCGTACAGGTGAACGTCAGAACCGTAAAGTGCTGTCATCGCTTCGTGGATACCAATGTAACCAAGAGAAACAGACGCGCGGCCGTTCTTGAAGATATCGGCAATAGAGTCGTCTGCTTTCAAGCGAACGCCACATGCACCTTCCATGTATAGGATTGGAGCAACACGTGCTTTCACGTTTTCTAGACGAGAAATACGAGTTTCTAATGCACGACGAGCCAGCTTGAGTTTATCATCAAGCAGTTCGTAGAACTTAGCCATATCTTGTTTTGCGTTAATCGCAATACGTGGCAAGTTCAAGCTAACAACACCTAAGTTGTTACGGCCTTCGTGAATCAACTCACCATTTTCTTCATAAGTATTCAAGAAGCTACGACAACCCATAGGAGTTTTAAATGACCCTGTCACTTCTACTACTTTGTCGTAGTTAAGAATGTCTGGGTACATACGCTTAGACGCACACTCTAGCGCTAATTGCTTGATGTCGTAGTTTGGATCTTGCTTCTGGTGGTTCAAACCATCTTTGATCGCAAATACCAGTTTAGGGAATACCGCTGTTTTACGGTTCTTACCCAAACCTGCAATGCGGTTTTTCAAGATTGATTGCTGAATCAATTTCGATCCCCAGCTTTCACCTAAACCAAAACCAAACGTCACGAATGGTGTTTGACCATTAGCGGTGTGCAGCGTGTTTACTTCGTACTCCAGAGATTGGAACGCGTCGTAACACTCTTTCTCTGTGCGAGAGATAGCAAAGCCTTCTGGGCTATGAATGTCCCACTCTTTCGCTAGCGATAAGTGCTTCTCGTAGCTCGCCATAACGTAAGGTTCAAGAACCTCATCGATGCGGTTAATCGTTGTGCCGCCGTAGATGTGACTCGCCACTTGCGCGATGATCTGCGCGGTTACCGCTGTCGCCGTAGAAATAGACTTAGGTGTGTCGATTTCCGCGTTACCCATCTTGAAGCCATGCGTTAACATGCCTTTCAGATCGATAAGCATGCAGTTAAACATTGGGAAGAACGGTGCGTAGTCTAGATCGTGGTAGTGAATATCACCACATTCGTGAGCATGTACGATATCACGTGGCAAAATGTGAGTTTTCGCATAGTGTTTAGCCACGATACCCGCCAGCAGGTCACGCTGAGTTGGGATTACTTTGCCATCTTTGTTCGCGTTTTCATTGATTAGATCAACGTTGCTTTCTTCGATCAAACCTTCGATCTCACGAGTTAAAGCGCTTTGCTTCTCACGGGCGATGTCGCGATCATGACGATATTCAATGTAGGCACGAGCCAGAGACTTGTATGGTCCCTGCATTAGCTCGTTCTCGACCATGGTTTGAATTTCAGAGATATGAACTTCATCGTAGTCTTCGAGCTTCAACTCAACTGCTAATGCCACATTCAGTGCATAAATAGCAATTTCCTTATCGGCTTTGTCTGATGCTGCTTCCACTGCAGCTTGGATGCGATCTCTACTGAATGGAGCTCTTGAGCCATCACGCTTGATTACGATTGATTTCACCACTTCTCCTTACTCTTGAGGTATTCACAGACTTATCCACAAACACACTATATAGAGCGATTTATCGTTTAACTAACACTAGATATTGTGGCGTATTTAACGAGAACCACCAACTTTGAGTATTGATTTGGATCAATAAAAAGAGAACGCTGACTAAGATCAATTCAATATTATTACGCTAGTTCTCAAGTCGAAAAGAAACAATGTAACAATAAAAAAACTCCTAAAAAGAGTTGAATTTTTGGTAAGTGTTGTAGGATAACGGCTCATCAATATTGGCAGACAAAATTAGGGATATTTGGCATGAAACGACTTCAAAACTGGATAATGTTAGGCTGCTTACTCAGTAGCCAGACATTTGCTGAACCTTTGACCATATCCAGTTGGAATATCGAATGGTTATCAACCAACGAGGCTGTGAATAAGTTTTCTGACAAACGTGATCAAGCTGATTTCGACAAACTCGCAACTTATTTTCAATCCTTAGACGCAGACGTGGTTGCGTTTCAAGAAGTCGATAACGTAAATGCCATTCAGCGTGTGGCTGGTGATCAATACAAGATATTGATGTCTGACCGGGCGCTATCTAAGAACAGCAACCGCCAATTTAAAGAAGTGAACCAATACACGGGATTTGCAGTTCGTAAAGGAGTAGCCCTCATCGACTACGCTGACTTTCCGCTTGAAACCACATCCAACAGTAAACTTAGGTTTGCCAGCTATATCGTTGTAGAAACAAACTTTAAACCCATTCACATGTTGTCTGTGCATTTAAAGGCAGGTTGTAGCGGAGCGTATAAGTCCAACCGCGATTGCTCTCGTTTAAAAGAGCAAGCTCAGCAACTGAACAAGTGGATAAAGCAAAGAGAGCGCAATAACGAAGACTACGCCATTCTTGGCGACTTTAACCATAACCTCGCTTACTCACGAGATTGGATGTGGAAAGAGTTATCACAATATACTGATGCGCAGTTAGCGACACGAAAGACCCGTGCAGATTGTAAGGTACGCTCTAACCGCAACAATTATCGCACACATCAGTTCCGCTCTGTTATTGATCATATTGTGGTGAGTGAGTCGCTAAATGCTTCTCCTGCAAAGCAGAAGGTATTTGAAACACAAGATGTTCTGGACTACAAACTCAGCGACCACTGTCCAGTTTCAACGACTATTAAATAGTAGATTTTAGATAACAGCAGATTGTAGATAACCGAAAATAATAGAAACAGTAAATATAGAAAGAGGCTGACTGACTTTCGTGCTGAAAGCGAGTCAACCTCTATGCTTGGTCAGCTCAGAACGGATAACGTCAAAGCCAATGTAATCAGCTATAAGCTTGCTACTAACACGTTTTGTTCATACGATCCGCCAGCCACATTCCCACCAGCATGCTTATCATAAACACCCACACCGTCGGGTTGCCGCCACTTAGGCTGGTTACCGCAGGGCCTGGGCAAAAGCCTGCAATCCCCCAGCCTAAGCCAAACGCTGTAGATCCAAGAATCAGCTTTCTGTCTATCAACGGATTGTTACGGCTATCTAACGGCTCGCCATTGATGGTTTTAGCGCGCTTTTTAATGACCAGATGATAAAACGGTGCAAAGACCAATAGCGCGCCACCCATGACGAATGCCAAACTAATGTCCCAGTTACCGGTAATGTCTAAGAAGCCGAGTACCTTCTCAGGATCAACCATCCCTGAGATGATCATGCCAGAGCCAAAAAGAATACCTGCGACCAAACCGATAACGATAGTAAATGAAGCGTTTTTCATTATGCCCCCAAGCCAGTCAGATTCTTGATAAACACGGTTACGATTGCCACACCCATAAATACACAGGTCGCAACAATAGAACGTTTAGATAAACGCGCCATTCCGACAATGCCATGCCCGCTAGTACAACCGTTCGCTGTTTTAGTACCAAAGCCCACCAGAAGGCCAGCAATAATCACTAAAGCGAGATTCATCTCTTCTAACTGCGGAAGTTGGTAGCCCGTCGGAATTAATAGCCAACCACTTGCGACCATTCCCACAACAAAGGCGATACGCCAGTGTTTTTCGGTGTTTGCTGTATCCGCATCTTTACGTTCTTTGTTGCTGGTGCCAGTTGGCAATAATCGGCTGACAATGCCACTAATGCCAGCAACTCGACCAATCCCCAACATTAAAACAATGGCCGACACGCCTAACAACATGCCGCCGAAAAAAGCATCCCAAGGAATCAAACTAAGCACAAACCTCTCCTATCCACAAACATCATAAACTCATAACAACCTATAAATTAGAGTTTACTAATAAATATAAATTAGTCAATGCTAATGTACTGCGAGTATGTGTCGTTTTGTAAGTCTGGAATTAACAAGCGCCCTGCATGAAAAAAGCCCCTAGGCGTTAACCTAAGGGCTTATGATTTAATTCGGTTGTATTGGTTGTATTATGTAAGCTACTTAGTCTTGTTCTTTTCAGCTATCCACTGGGACATATACTTCGTGCTCGCCATGCTGTGGTGTTTGAGCATCGAACCAAAGAAGTTATCCAGTCGATGAGATTCAAGATCCGACTCTAACGCAATCAATCGCTCAATCAATGTGTCGCCTAGTTTATTCTGCTCGTAGTGCGCTTCAAGGATTGAATGACATCGGCTTTGTGCCTTAAGCCACTTCTCTTCATCTTTATAAAGGGCAACTGCAGCTTCAACAAATTCGTCGATATCATCAGCAACCGCACCTGGCCATTGCAGTTCTCCTTGTGGCAACATGCCTTCGCTGCCGATTTCACTGGTCACGTTCGGAGTCTGTAGCTTCATCGCATCAAGTAACTTGCCTTTAATGCCTGCGCCAAATCGTAAAGGTGCAACACACACACGAGCCTGCTCCATCACTTCTTGAGCGTCTTTCGCCCAACCTTTGATATGGAAGCCAGTTTTAGGGTTATGCAAAGCGGTTGCTTTTGGCGGCGGATACGATCCATAAATATGAAGTTCAGTGTCAGGTAACTGTTTACGAATCTTCGGCCAAATCTTCTGTAGCCGAAGTACGGCATCCCAGTTCGGTGCGTGTCTAAAATTGCCTATCGTCATGAAATGCTTACGTTCTTCAAAGCTTTTCGTGCTTTCAGGAAGCGTATTAAGATCAACCATGAACGGCAGATGATGAAGCAGTTTGGGATCGATATTGAACTCAGATTGAAGCAGTTCCATCTCGTAACTTGAAATGATCAACGAAAGATCACAGCGCAAAATCGCGGCAATTTCACGTTTAGCCAAGTCACTGTACAAGTGTGCTTTGGTCAGATCTGTTTCTTTCTTAACCGCTTCGTGTCGAGCATTACGCAGAAACTGTAAGTCTTCCGTATCCAGTAACTTAAAGGCATTCGGGCATACTTTCTCGACACGCCAACCAAACTGTTCTTCCATCATAAAACGGTCAAACATCACAACATCGGGCTGCAGCTCTTCAATGTAATCGTCAAAGCTATCGCAATTTAACTGTATAGATTGGCTTGTGATGCCCTCTTCAGAGAGATCAATCATGTGCTCGGTTTCTTGAGCGGGTGTTGCAAATTCAACTGACCAACCTTGTCTCTTAAATAGACGTAAAAGAGACATCATATGGCTGCCAGCCGCCGATGAATTCGGTTCTGGCCAAACGTAGCCAATTGCTAAAACTTTCTTCAAAATACTTCCTAAGAAATAACAAAAGGGCCACAGAAGCCCCTAATAAAACGTTAATCGAGTTATGCCGCTGATAATAATGGTTCTAAGAACTCAGCGATCAGATTCGTTCACCTACATTGCGAGCTATCATAAGCACTTCATCGGCTGAGTAAAAGTTTGAAATCGTGGTTTCGACTTGAGCGCCCAATGTCGACTGATAGAGCTTTTGTGCAAAGTTATCTGCTCTGGTGGTCACTAATACATGTTTTAGTGTCGAGCCCTGCTCTGATAGCTTCTGCTTCACTTGAGGCAAAGAGTCTAGAATCAGCTTTTTGCCCAATCCTTGCCCCTGAGCACTCGGTAACACAGCAAGTTGTTCTAGCTCCAAAACAGCTTCAGGCCTAAACCCACTCTTTTGAACCCAAATAATGTAGCCGACAATCTCGCCATCGCTTTCAGCAACAAAGTTAAGAAAGCGTGGCGCAGCATTTAAGTTACATTGTAACCAATTTTTTGAGTTTTGCTGTCGAACAAAAGTAGCTTGGTGAACTAAAGCCGCTCCATCGAGGTCGGCTTCTGTCATAAAACGAACTTGGGCCATGCTGCTACTCATTCTCAGAATTAGGACGCGTTTTACAGTGTAAAATGGCTCTCTCTAGAAGTTCTAATGCCGAGCTATCTGCTTCTGGAAGCTTAGCGTCCGATTGACCTAACGGCTCAACACGGCTACCCCACTTAATATGGCCTGCCCCCCAAGTTAAACCGGCACCGAATGCCGCCACAAGAATGTTTGAGTTAGGTTTAACAAAGCCTTGCTCTAACGATTCACACAATGCAATCGGCACAGTCGCAGCCGATGTGTTGCCGTAGTTTTGAATGTTCACAAACGCTTTCTCACGTTCAATGCCCGCCATATCACACAGAGTTTGAATAATTCGGATGTTCGCTTGGTGCGGAATCACAACATCGATGTTTTCAGTTGAGATGCCAGTGCGACTCAATACTGTATGTGCTGCAGCGCCCATTCCTTTCACTGCACGCTTGAAGATCTCTTTACCAACGAAATCAAAATCCCAGTAACCGTTATCAGCAGCAAAGCGGTCCATAGAAGTACCGAATTTTGGTACTGCTAGAATGTCACGGCCCTCTGCGTCACAACCGATTTGAGCTTCTTGTAAACCCACTTGCTCTTCAGTACGTGATAGAACCACAGCGCCAGCGCCATCACCGAATAGAACCGCAGTATCACGCTTGGTCCAGTCGATGAAGAATGAAAGACGCTCTGCACCCACAACGATTGCATTGCGGTAGTTGCCCGCTTGAATCAATCGAGTTGCTGTTTCAACACCGTAGATAAAGCCTGTACACGCTGCATTAAGGTCAAAAGCTGCTGCGCTCTTGATGCCTAAGTTCTGTTGAACTTTAGACGCGGTATTTGGAATAAGAGAGTCTGGACTGCACGTCGCTACGATCACAAGATCGATATCTTCGGCTGTTAAACCAGCACACGCCATTGCATGTTGAGCAGCAACGGTCGCTAGCTCAGAGGTATTTACATGACTGATACGACGATTTTCGATACCAGTTCGAGTACGAATCCACTCGTCAGACGTATCAATGAAAGTGCTTAAATCATCATTGGATAGCACGGCTGGTGGCAGACACTTTCCCCAGCCCGTAATTTCAGCGTAAAATTTTGTCATCATTTACCTGTTTATTGTTTGTTTTTATTTGAGTATCTTATTCTTGTTTTAAACAGTATAAGCGTTCCGTACATGATTCGTAAATCGCGTTAGGCACGGAGACGCAATAAAAAGAGAAAGTTATGTCTACATTCAACACACGTTGCCCTTCTTGCGGTGGCGTAAACCGAGTTCCTTCAGAAAGAATTTCAGAAAGCCCTACTTGTGGTAAGTGCAAAAACGCACTTCTAGACGGTGCACCAATCGAAGGTACGTCACTGAATTTCCAATCAATTTTGAACAGTCCACAGCCTGTCGTTGTCGATTTTTGGGCGACATGGTGCAACCCATGTGTAGGTTTCGCACCTGTGTTCAGCGATGTCGCTAAAGAGCGCGCTGGCGATGTTCGATTTGTTAAAATTGATACCGAAGCTCAACAGCAACTGGCGGCTATGTATCAAATCAGAAGCATCCCAACGGTGATGGTGTTCAAGAACGGTCAACGTGTTGATACGATTAACGGTGCACTGCCAAAAGGTCAATTTGATCAGTGGCTTAATCAAGCACTAACTAAGTAATACTATTGGTTAAGCTATTGATTTAGCATTACTTAATTCTAAGTAAGCACACAAAAATAGGTTAGAGAGTCTTACCAAATCAAGACTATCTAACCTACTGTTTTATTTATGGTTATCACTTAACTTCTTGAATAAAACTACAGCTTCGCCTTTCGCTTGAATATTAGATTCTTGCTTGCCAAACCCGTATTGCTGTTTGATTTGATCTGCGACTTTCTCAGCAATCATAATGGTTGGTGCATTGGTGTTTGCCCCAATCAGTGTCGGCATCACAGAAGCATCAATGACTCTCAAATTATCCAATCCATAAACTTTGAGATCTTTATCTACCACAGCTAAAGAATCGCTACTAGGTCCCATTTTACAGGTCCCGATCGGGTGATACTGAGTGTCTGCACGATTGCGAATATCTTGCTCGATAGCCTTGTCATCACTGGCGTCCACAGGGTAGAAAGCATTGCCTCGGATATCATCAAACGCGGAACTCTCTAACATTTGATACTGCTTCTTCCAGCCCTTAATCATGATCTCCATGTCTTCAGGATGACTGAAAAACGCAGGATCGATCTTAGGCGGATCATAGGGATCATTACTATTGAGCGTTACGGTGCCGTAGCTCTTCGGTCGCAATAAGGTGACATGAGAGGTAAAGCCATGACTGGTATGAATTTTTCTAGCATGGTCATCTACAACAGCGACCACAAATACAAACTCTAAATCCGGTACAGCGATATGATCTTCGGAACAGAGAAAGCCTATTCCCTCTGCAAAATTACTGCTCATTTTGCCGCGGCGTTCTTTGTGCCATAGTGGTAAGGCTTTGGTCATTTCAGAGGCCATTTGCAGCGAGATACCAAAAGTTTCACGCTTTTCACTGCATTTATACGAATGTACTAAGTCGATATGATCTTGAAGGTTCTTGCCCACTCCAGGTAATTCATGAACCTGTTCGATTCCATGTGTCTCTAGTTCAGTTTGAGCACCGACACCAGACAGTAACAGCAATTGGGGAGAACCAAACGCGCCAGCGGAAAGAATCACTTCTTTGTTGCATCGTATCTGATAACGCTTTCCGCTAGAACCATATTCAACACCAATCGCCTTCTTGCATTCAAACAAAACCTTATGTGTGGTGGCTTTAGTCACGACCGTGAGATTCGATCGTGAAAGGTTTGGCGTTAAGTAAGCCTTGGCAGCACTGCATCGTTCACCATTCAGCTGTGTTACCTGCGTCGGCATCGCCCCAAACTGAGCAGCGCCGTTAATATCCTCATTGCGAGGTACACCTATCGATTCACACGCCGTTAAATAACGTTCCAACATAGGGCTTGGCGATCTAAGATTGGCCACATTAAGAGGACCACCTTGGCCATGGAACTCATCTTGGTGGACTTCGTTGTTTTCTGCTTTCTTAAAGTAAGGCAAACAGGATTCATAGTTCCAGCCAGCATTGCCCAAGCTTTCCCATCTATCGTAGTCATAGCGATGTCCACGAGCGTACATCATGGCATTGATAGAGCTAGAACCGCCAAGTGTCTTACCTCTAGGCTGATAGCCTTTACGACCGTTCAAACCCGGCTGTTCAACCGTTTCGAATGCCCAATTATTGAGTTTGGTTGGCATCATCGCCACCACGCCAACGGGTGTGTGAATGAATGGGCTGGTGTCTTTACCACCCGCTTCTAACAAGCAAACCGTCACATCAGGATCTTCCGACAGCCGAGAAGCCATCACACACCCAGCTGAACCACCGCCAACAATAATAAAATCATAACTATCCATTTGCCATCTCCGCTATTTCTAGTGGGTGTAACTCACGCTTCAAGATTTTTCCGGTTGCTGTCATGGGTAAGGCTTTACGAATGAATACCTTACGCGGGTATTTGTAGTCGGCGAGTTGCTCACGACACCATGCTATCAAGGCGGCACTATCACATTGCGTATGTTCGTGAAGAACCACATGCGCGTGGATCTCCTCGCCTAAATGTTCATGATGCTCGCCTACCACCGCGACCATTTCGACATCGGGGTGACACATCAACACTTCTTCGACTTCACGTGGATAAACGTTGTACCCACCACGAATAATCATGTCTTTAACACGGTCAACAATGAACAAATTGCCATGCTCATCGACGCGACCGATATCTCCCGTTAAGAACCAACCATCACGAATAGATTCAGCTGTCGCCTCTGGCCTTTGATAATAGCCTTTCATCACACTTGGGCTTTTAATGCAGACTTCGCCGAGTTCACCCATAGCGACAGAGTTGCCTTGTATATCAGTAATCTTGATGAGGTGGCCACATAAAGGCTGACCGACACTACCCGATAAACGATCGCCATCAATATGATTAAAGGTCGCAACCGGCGCCGTTTCCGAGAGCCCATAACCTTCTAAGACTGGTAATTCAAAACGAGATTCAAACTGTCGTATAACCTCAAGCGGCATAGAAGCACCGCCAGAAACACCTAACCTCAAGCTGTGTTTAACCTGTTCAGAGCGTTTGCTTGTGTTTTCTAAACTATCAGAAGACTCTTCTCCCGCCTTTAATAGCGCGATATACATAGTAGGAACACCCGCAAACACGCTGACTTTATGGCTAATGATCTGTTCAATAACCAATGACGGTTCAAAACGAGGAATCAACACCATGGTGGACCCTGTTAGCACACTCGCGTTCATCATCACCGTCTGACCGAAGCTATGGAATAAAGGCAGTGTAGCCATTGTGGTGTCGCTGTACTCCAATCTCATTAGATACTGTGACGACATCGCATTGGTTTGCATGTTGGTGTGGGAAAGCTCAGCCCCTTTTGGTTGACCGGTCGTGCCAGAGGTATAAAGGATCACAGCGGTATCATCGCCATGACAAGCCACAGACTCAAAAGGAGTAAAAGGTTGTGCCAACCAATCAGCGATTGATTCATGCTCCCCATTACTTTCTAAAGTAGTGTCTGTGTTTGTTGGGATAGGCATCTCGACAAAGTGTTCACAGTGGTTTGCCTGCTCAAAACCTTGTAAACCATAGCGACCAATTGGAAGCTCTTCACTGCCGTCAAAACATAAATAGGCCTTCGCGTTAGAGTCATTAAGGTGATAAGCGATCTCTCTGGCCTTGAATAGCACGTTCAAAGGCACGACTACACAACCCGCTTTTAGAATCCCGTAATAGGCTATCGGAAAGTAAGTCACGTTCGGGCATGACAACGCTACCTTATCTCCGTTCTGCAACCCAAGTCTTTTCAAGTTAGCAGCCACGTTTCCAGAAAGTTGTTCTAACTGAGAAAAACTGATTTCATCCGATCCCATACGCAGAGCGGCTTTAGTTGGAAAAAGCGAAGCGCTACGCTCCAAATTAACAGCAAGATTGTGCATCCATGATCTCCTTGTGCGGCTTAGACCTGTTTGTGACGGTCACCGTAGACGTTCTAATCGTTGTAATAAGTCTCTTTCTTGTCATCACGAGCCTGCACGTTGGTGTGTCATGTAGATAAGAGTCGTTATTGAGCAAAATGTTTGAGACGCTCCAATGTGCAGCCCAATAAATTACAACATTTCGATAACATTTCGAACAGGTTTCAAAAAGACAAAAACCGGTGATATTCGGACACAGCCTGCGCTAGCCCAATAAAACCTTGCACACATAAACCAAAATTTGGAACAAGCTTGCGAAAGTGAGAACAAGCAACAGGCGTAAATGTTAAAAGTTCGGTTAAGATATCGATATTCAACAAGAGGCAGCTTATGGAATACACCGCAGTTTACGAACCCGACATGCAAGCATTCGGCATTCTGGATCTTCAGTTGCTGCATCGTTACCTGTCGCCTGTTCTCAGTATCGAAGAGTTGCTCGAAGGCAGTAACATCGATGCTCTCCAACTCAACACACCCGATACACACATCACTTTGGCGCAAAAGCTTGCTGTGTTCAGTAATGCGTTAGCGAATTCCAACGAAGACGGATTGGGGCTTAAAGTTGGCCAACAAGCGAGGTTCAGCGATTTCGGCGTGCTCGGTTATGCGGTGTTTAGCAGCGAAACACTACTCGATGCCTTTTTAATCGGGTTTAAGTATCTGCAACTTGCTGGCCCTGTCCTCAGAAAAACCATGTCTGTAGAAGACAACATTGGTTACTTTCGCGCAGAGCAACTTATCGAACTCGATTCTTTACTGCCCTTTTGTTGTGAATACTGGTTCGCAGCGATACACAGTTTGTGCGAAGAGGTCTTACAGCAGCCCTTTCCTTCTCAAGTGATCCGCTTCCCCTATCCAAAACCTGAATACGGCGATCTATACACAGAGATTTTCCGCTGCCCGGTTGAATTCAATAGTGACCGGCTTGAATGGGAGTTCGACGCAACCACCTTGTATTCATCTCTTCCTACCGCCAACCCCATCACTTTACAGATGTGCTTAAAATCGTGTGATGACATGTTGGCAAAAGTCAGTGCACCCAGTAGCCTCAAAGAGAAAGTCTCTCAGATGCTGATTGAAAGGCCAGGATGTTACCCTTCTATAGAATCCATTTCTTCAGAACTGGGCATGTCTTCTCGAACTCTGCGTCGTCACCTGAGAGCAGCGGATACGAGCTATCAGAAGATACTGGACCATGTTCGCTTTCACCTTTCCCGGCACTACCTTTCTTCAACTCGAATGAGTATTGAAGAGATATCTGAACGAGTTGGCTTTTCTGATAGCGCTAACTTTCGTCATGCCTTTCGTAAGTGGAGTGGTAACTCGCCACGTCAATACCGTAAAGAAACGGTCTAACACTTAAAATCCCACTCAATCCAAATCATAAAAAGACAATCACGCTGCAATCTTTTTCTAAATTAAACCACCAATGAACAACGGCTTAACGACTTTTTGCCCGCATAAAATCTCGCCAAACCACCAAATATCGCAACCGTATTTTAGTTTAGTTGGTCGATAAATTTCTTTTATCTTAACGACCATTTTTATTTGTTTTACCCAATTCAGTTTCTCCCCCATAGTCGCGGAAAATTCATCGTTTCTTTTACTATCAGAGGCTCCTGCATTGGACAACATCCAACCAACAACTCGCATAACTGTTCCTGTTATTGCATTGTCTTTTTACGCGATCGCTTCAGGCTACTTAATGAGTTCATTACCATTAATGCTGTCTGAGTATGGCTTAGACAAAGATCTATCGAGTTGGTTGGCGAGTGCATTCTATGCAGGTCTACTGGCTGGTACATTATTGATTGAACGTGCCATTGCGCGTGTTGGCCACAAAGATGCGTTCGTCATCGCATTGAGTGTGTTCATCGCAACGATCCTTGTATTGCCATTGATCCCACACCAAGCAGTATGGCTACTAGCTCGCTTTGTGGCTGGTGTGGCGGTTGCAGGTATCTTCGTGATTGTAGAGTCTTGGCTAATGAGCGGTGACGAGTCACAACGCGCAAAACGTCTCGCTATCTACATGTGTTCACTGTACGGCGGTTCTGCAGTTGGTCAGCTTGGTATCGGTTACTTAGGTATTACTGGTGGCGTACCTTTCATCGCAATGTTCACCCTTCTGTTTGGTGCGATCATTGTGCTGATGTACGGACAAGCAACTCCACCACAGATCCACGATGCGCAATCTTTGTCTTTAAAGCAGATCAGCAAATTAAGCCACAGCGCGCTAATTGGCTGCATTGTTTCCGGATTAACGCTAGGTGCGATTTACGGCTTGATGCCAGTTGAACTTGCTCAACGTAACATTGCACACGAAGACATTGGTGGTTTGATGGCTTTGGTTATCATGGGTGGTATGGCTGTACAGCCGATGGTGACTTGGTTATCTCACCACGTAGGACAAGTGTTATTAATGGCTCTGTTCTGCCTGCTAGGGGTTGCAAGCATTGGTGTGCTGACTATCAATCACGATTTCTACGTACTAGGCATGAGCTTGTTCGTATTAGGCATGGCCGCATTTGCGCTATACCCAATCGCGATTAACTTAGGTTGCCGTAACCTTGACCCAAGCTACTTGGTGTCAGTGACTCAAATCATGCTACTTTGCTACAGCATCGGTTCTGTTGCGGGACCAATCGTTGCAGACAGCTTTATGGATTCACAAGCAGGATTGTTCACTTACCTGTTCGCGTCTCTACTTGCTACAACGATCTACATGTTGATTGCTAGCCTAAAGCGCTCTCACCTACAGATTGCAGGCGAGTAAGCTTAAATAGACAGACACCAGATACGTGTCATTAGGGCTCCGAGTTAAGACTTCATGTCTAAGCGAAGGGCCCTTTTCAACTCATGCCTATATGTAACCTTCTTCTCCCACACTTCTCATTTCATCGTGCAAGGCTAACCAAGAAGTCGATGGCTCTTTCGATATTGACTGGGTGATAAACCGAAATGCTTTTTGAAGCGATGCGAAAAGTTATAAGGATCTTTGTAGCCCAAGCGATTAGCAATCATAGAAACTGACCAATCTTGATATTTCAACAGGCTGGTGGCTTTATCCATGCGTAATTGAATCAATTTACTGCGTGGAGACAGGTTAAATAGCGTCTTGGTGACTCGATTGAGCTGCTCTTCACTGATGAACACTCTTTCGGCCATCCCTGCCACTGTCCATGGCTGGTGCAGACTACTTTCAATTTCGTTATAGAGCGCTTGAACACGTGCAGTGGTGCTGGTCGACTTAGGCTCAAACCCCGTCAACGTTCGAATAATCTCACTCAAGAGTAACTTACGGTAACTGGCTCTGCCGCCTATCTCAAAGTAAACCAAGTTCATTAATGACCAGATCTGCTCACACTCTCCAAAAGGCACAATCCCCTGTCCTAAACTTGCTATGTGCTGCCATTGCTTGGTGTCAGGCGTCAGCATCCACGCCATTTTCCAATAATTATATTGAGGATCGAGTTCAAAACGAAATGGGGTTTCAGCAGGAAGCACCACGAGTGTATAAGGTGTAATCGCTTGGACCGATGTTGCGGTTGTTAGAATGCCGCCACCTTCCATAGTGAAAATCAACGTATGAACATTAACGGATTCGCGCTCAACCCAGTAGCCATCATATAGCTTCGCCATGCCGCCCATATAGACACCAAAGCTTTTCATCTCTGGAATATCTTCAACGGTCAAAAAACGTTCTTTGCACTGTTCAGCGAGAAAAACGTCATCGTGCCAAGTGGATTTTGGCTTCATTGATTCAATGACGGATTCGCACAGGTTTTGTTGTTTTTTAAACATGTTGTTACTTCGCTCAAAACACTATAGTTCTGCCATAAATCGGAGAGCTTATGACAACTAACATCAACCCTAACTCATCTATGAATAACAAGCCAGAGAGCATCTTACCTCGTATCGTTAAACTTGGTTTACCTGTTGCTTTGCAAAGTGCGCTTGTCGCTATTCTTGCACTTGCTGACGTATTAATGGTCAGTGATTATGGTATGGAAGCAGCTGCGGCTGTGGGAATTGCATCAAAATGGCACTTCGTTGCTATTATGATTATGGCAGGGTTGGCCTCAGCAAATGGAACATTAGTCGCTCAATACTGGGGAAAGAATGACCGAAAAAGCGCGCGAACAGTATCATCTATCGCGATGGTGTTTGGCTTAAAAGTTCTGTTGCCTGTTACTGCAATCATCACTCTTGGTTCTCAGTTTTTAATGATGTTGCAAACCAGCGATCAAACCGTGATTGAACTTGGCGCGACTTACCTATGGTATGGCTTCCCCGTTCTACTGCTGACTCACATTGTCGTCGTGGTAGAAGCAAGCATGCGCTCATCAGGTGACACCGTAACCCCGCTGCTATTAGGCGCGGTGACCATTGCACTCAACATTGCGCTTAACTTCGTTCTAATCAAAGGTGCCTTTGGTATTCCCGCTATGGGCGTAGCAGGTGCAGCACTAGCGACGACACTCGCTCGCGCAATTCAAGTCGGCTTGATGTATAGCTACATGCGCATGCGTAAACATTGGTTGTTAACCACGCCTAGCTCACCACATCGTCCATCATTGTGGCTATCTTACCGTCGTATTGCTTTGCCACTAACGATGAATGCCGTGTTATGGGCAATGGGCACTATGGCGTACCAAATGATCTTCGGCCACATGGGCACAACGGAACTTGCCGTGTTCTCTATGCTCGCACCGTTTGAATCGTTGTGTTATTCGATTTTCTTTGGTATTTCGGTAGCGTGTTCAGTGTTGCTTGGTCATTCATTAGGCCGTGATGAGTTTGATGACGCAATGAGCATGGGGCTGACATTCATTAAAGCCGTCGTTGGATTTGGCGCGGTTGTTGGATTGCTACTGTTTATGGGCAAAGAGCATGTTCTAACATGGCTGAACCTTTCTACAGATGCGCTCTACCCGCTCGCTTCACCTGCAATGACCATTATGTGTTTTGCTGTGGTGATTCGTATGCTGAACATGGTGATCATCAACGGTATCATTCGCGCTGGTGGTGATAATACGTTCTGCCTTCGTATGGACTTCATCGCAATGTGGATGGTCGGCATTCCAGTATGTGTTTACGGCGCGTTTGTCGCTGGATGGGATTTCAAATACATCTATGGTTTGATGTTGGTGGAAGAAGTGGTGAAACTGGCAATTTGTTCTCATCGTTACCTAAGCCGACGCTGGATCAACAACCTCACAGTGACCTATGACGAGCCTCAAGCGGCATAGGCTACTTGGCTATATTCAAACTTAGATAAAACGTATCTACATAAAAAAGGTCTGAGAAATCAGACCTTTTGCATTTCTTTAGAAATTACTTTAAAGCGCCACTTACTTCTTGTTCATTCGGATATGGCGGTTCGACACATTCGGCAACGGCTTTTCAGGCACTTTCCGTTTCTCATGAATCAGATGTCGAATCGCTAATATCGGATGCTTAAGTAGCATTCTTGGCCCGGCATAGCGCATCACCAATCGCATTTGCTCTTTCGGGTCTGGTTTATAGCAATGAATCGGACACTTATTACAGGTCGGTTTTGCTTCGCCATAAGGACATCTATCCAGTCGTGTTTCGGCGTAACGCAACAGTTGCTCACACTCCTCACATAACGCGTTATTCTGACGAACTTCACCGTGGTGATCTTTGCAATAGATGTGCACCATCGCAATAACGGTTTTGTACTCCGTTGCGAGCTCACCTTGTAGAATATTGCTATGTTGGAACATGTTTTAATTACCTAATGAGAAACCGTACAGGTTGAGATTAACGCTTTCGCTTATCACATCTTCAACTCGCTCGAACACAAAGCCTAACTTAGTCAGTAGTGTGATACTTCGAATGTTATCAGAGGTAGTGATGGCAACTAAATGATCGATATCAGCATTCTGCTTAGCTTGTTCAATTATCGCCTCCGCGGCTTCTTGGGCAAAGCCTTGACCATAAAACTCAGGAGCAAACCCGTAGCCAATATCATGCGACGCTAAGGTGTCTCTTTTTATTAATCCGCAGATACCAATTGGCGTTGAAGTTTCTTTGATTTCAACCATCAACAAACAGACACCCTTCTCTTCATGCATCTTAAGAATGTTGTTTTCAATGTACTCGACAGCCTTTTCAGTGTCGTTGATTTCCTTATCACCAATGTAACGCAGGAAATCTTCTGAGCTGTATAGTCGTTGAATAAACGCCGCATCTTGAGGTGTGATCATTCTTAATCTTAAACGTTCGGTCTCGACTGACTGCATAGTGATATTTTCCTTGCTGAATACCATGTAAATATTGAGTTCTAGAGCTAAAATGATTATCCTCCACCGCCTAAACTAAATACAAGGCTATGCAGCAATGAACCGTAAGAAAAAAATCAATCAAATTCTAAAAAAGAAGCAGAAACAGGCGAATTCTAAACTGCATAGTAGCAACAAGCCTCGCTACATCTCTAAAGCTGACCGTGCAAAAATGGAAGCTGAAGAACAAGCGAAAGCAGCTCAAGAGCAAGCTGAAGGTTCAGTAGAAGCAACGGTTGAAGCTGAAGAGACAAAAGCTGCAGAGTAAGTTTATACTCGCAGTCCTCTTGTCTGACACTCTTTTCAGAGCCAACAGACAAGAACAAAAAAGCAGCCTCAAATTGGGCTGCTTTTTTGATCCTACCATTTTTAATCGCGCTGGTTAGCCTTTGAATGGCTGCACTTCCCAACGGGCAAACGGTGCTTTTGCGTTGATTCCCGCTCTGCCCCAACGATCAACAGAATCCACTACCAAGATACGCTCATTCGGTACCAATGATTTAATCAAGTTGCTTGGCTTTTTCGCTGTAACTAACCATAGAGCATCATCTTCCGAAAACATCTCTTTAAGCTTGGCTTTGTCCTGCTCTGTCCATTCCAGTTCAGCTTTGAACATGCGTTCTTCAACAAACAGTTGGCTGCCAGAGGCGAAATCTTCCAAGCTTTCTGAAAGCAACAATACTGAATCTACGTCATTGTCGAGCAATACTGCTTGCTGCTTGTTGATCAGTTCACGAACATCCAACATCACACGTTGTAAGTTGCTATCAATCGTTTCAGCTTGCGCAGGCCACAACAACTTAAAGTCGTCAGCCACAATCGCCGCCATACGTGTTAAGTTGGTCGGGTTTAACCATGCGTATTTAGACACATCACCATTCGACAATGTAAGCGCAGCAACGCCTTGTGCACGCGGTGTAATCGCTTGAGCGGCATCAACCTCAACTAAACGGATATTGCTTTGTCTTGCGTATACAAACGTAGGGTCGGCTTGCCAGATCGATGACAACGTTACCGCAACGGTCGCCTTTTCACCCGATTGAAGCACTTTACTCGCACCCTTGGTACCAAACCAATTCGGCAGACGGTCAATACCGTAGCGCTTAGGTGGTAGATATTCGGTCGTAATGTCCGTGCCTTTGGTTAGCTCTGTCGCCAATGCATAAGTCACAGGTGTACTGGTTAGGATGTCTTCTGCATTCACGTTCAGTGACATCACAGAACCAGCCATTAATACACTACCAAGTACACTCACTTGAGCCGTTGCTTTTACTGAGCTAGCGATACGATTCATTAAACAAGTCATGATTACGCCTTTCTTACAATTCGGTATAGCGTTGCTGCTAGGAAAAACGTTGCAGAAACGATGATGATTGAAGCGCCCGTTGGCACTGGCAGTTTGAGTTCCATAGGCAACACGGTTCCAACCAAACATGCGATGGTTGCGAGTAATGCCGACAAGAGAACAAAGCTCCCCATACGTTTAGTTAACAATCGAGCGGTCGCACCTGGAATCAACAATAACGCACCCACTAGAACTGCACCTACGATCTTCACGGCCGCAATTGTCACTAAGGTGATCATCATGACAAACAAGTAATCGTAAAAGCTGGTGTTGTAACCACGAACCTTAGCTATATCAGGGCTGATACAAGTCAGGAGAATGCGGTTGAATGTCGGTATCAAGAGCAAGATGATGATCGCGCAACTACCTGCGAGAATCGCTAAGTCTTGGTCTGTTACCGTAAGAATCGAGCCAAACAGTACGTTTTCAAGCATGTGGATATTGATCTTACGAGCAACATACATCAGTAACGCCGCACCCACAGCCAACGCTAGCGCAAGGAAAACACCCACTAAGGTATCGTATGGAACGTTGGTCCTGTTTCTTACAAAGTGAAGAAGCAGAGCGAAGATCATACAGAAGCTAAACAGACCAATAATTGGGTTTTCTGGTGGCTCGCCAAGCAACACACCTATAGCGATACCGGTTAATGCCGCGTGGCCTACCGCTTCAGAGAAGAAAGCCAAACGCTTAGCAATCACCAAAGTACCCAGGCCACCTAGTAACGGGCCCAGTAACAATGCAGCAACCAGTGCATTGACCATGAACGCATACATGAAGCTGTCAGATAACCAACCCGCTTCAACACCACTTACGGCAAGTTGTCGTAGCCAATCCATTACGCAACCTCCTTCGGTTTGTTCATCGCAGCACCACTGCTGTAATGCTGGAATAAGCTTTCAATCTTACTTGGATGTAGTACCTGTTCGTGTGGACCACTATCAACCAAGAATCGATTCACAACA
Source organism: Vibrio sp. 10N.247.311.49 (assembly GCF_041467655.1). Taxonomy (NCBI): domain Bacteria; kingdom Pseudomonadati; phylum Pseudomonadota; class Gammaproteobacteria; order Vibrionales; family Vibrionaceae; genus Vibrio; species Vibrio sp. 10N.247.311.49. The sequence continues at coordinate 23,934 of NZ_JBFSVA010000011.1, read as the reverse complement.
TGTACATTGGCTTCAAGGCGACGTACTGCGGTTACATCGTGGTGAACCGCAAGGATCGTGCGACCCTCGTCAACACATTCACGAATCAGCGATTCAAGATAACGAACGCCCTGCTCGTCCATACCGGTCGTTGGTTCATCCAACACCAATAGACTTGGGTTATCCAATAGCGCTTGAGCAAACAACACACGTTGCTGCTCACCACCCGACAACTGTCCCATACGGCGATCGCTACGTGTCGCCATACCCACTCGATCCAATTGCGCGAGTGCAAGATCCAATTGCTTAGACTTACGACGCCAAAATAGCGGAATTCGAGTTTGGTTAAGCAACACGAAATCCATGACCGTCAAAGGCAAGCTCGATTCGAAGGTCGCTTTTTGTGGAACATAACCGATACTTGGCTTTTCTGGCCAATGAATATTGATTTGCCCAGAGAAAGGCGTCAAACCAAGAACAGAGCGTAGCAGAGAGGTTTTACCACCGCCGTTTGGCCCCATGATTACATGGCACTCACCCGCTTTAAGTTCTAGTGAGATATCGTCAAGAATGACGTTGTTGTCATATTGCAGACCGAGTTGATTGATTGAAATCGATGGACCTAACATTATGCGTTCCCGCTTTTAGCTTGGTTCGCCGCCGCAAATTTCATGGCTTCGATTAACGTCTCTAGGTTCTTCTTCATCTCAACTTCGACTTTATCGTCTTCATATTCACCGTGCGTCATGTGAGAAAAACGATAAAGCTGAACGCCTGTTTCCGCTTCAATTGTGTCAACAAAACGGTTTGGCATGTTTAACTCGTAAAACAGAACATCAATGCCTGATGCGCGGATCTTCTCGATCGTCTCTTGCAGTTGACTAGCACTTGGTTCAACACCGTGTGCAGGCTCGATTACTGCCGCAACATCCACACCAAACTCTTGAAGGATGTAGCCATAAGCATTATGTGTAGTCGCGACCTTCATACCTGAAGTATCTAACTCACCTAATGACAACATCGCATCGCGCTTCATAAAGCGAAATTGCTTTGCGTATTTACGTGCATTCTTACGATAAAAAGCCGCGTTGTCAGGGTCGAGCTTAGAGACCTCACTCTCGATGGTGTAAACCTTTTGAATTGTTGTCGAAAGCCCAACAAAGGTATGTGGGTTAACGGCACCTTGACCAACAGACTGACCAAGAGCAGGAAGTAGAGGCACTTCTTTGTTTGCTTCGATCACGACTAGGTCATCACGTTGCGCGGCTGAAATCACTTTAAGCGCGAAGTCATCGTGACCAATACCGTTTACCACGATGGCGTCCATCTGGCTCAATCTCTTCAAGTCGTTCGGTTGTGGCAAGTAGTTATGCGGATTAAAGCCGGCATCAACCAAAGGAAGGATGTTCACTTTGTCGCCTACTACTGCTTTTACGTAGCTGTAGTAAGGTTGAAGCGTGATACCAATCGTCAGCTTGTTGCTGTCGATCTTATATTCTTTTGCCAATGCATTGGGTGCCATGAACACCGCTAATAACGACATGAACAGAGTCATAATTCGCATAGTAATTCTCTTATTATTAGTGAGCATCGCTTTCATGATGCTTTTCAATTTCTGATTCGTTCACGACCATTTTCCAACCCGTAGACTCTAGCGTGTGTTGGTCAAAAGTAGCGGGCTGTTTCGCTACACCGCCCAAGAAGATCCAGATTTCAGGAGAAACGCTGTTCGCATTTAAAATAAAGGAATCCGCAAAACCATGATCGGTAGGCGTAGCTTGTTCACTTGGAGTAGAAAAGTAATAACCACGCTCGTCCAGTACCCAAGCATGAGAACCTTTGCGCTTCCAACTCTGATCTTCTATAAACGGGGCAACCCATTCATCTTTAAGTGATGCAACACTCGGCCATTCACCATCTGAGTCCATGCGCAGGTCACGGATTTCTTCATGCGCTAAACGCAGCTCTGATAGCATCGCCAAGTTTTCTTGTTCAACATCAGTCACTAGAATTTGATGATCAAGCACTGCTTTAACGTGGGATTCAGCCTGATGAAATGGGATTGCGACAGTTGCAAAGCAAAGGATGAACACAATGATCAGTCCTACCCATTTGCCCTCTCTGCCGCCCGTATCAGCACGTACGCTTTGAATCATCATTTTTCACTGATCTCTACAACATCAACTTCAACTGGAAACTCATGACCTGAATCGAACACAAGGTAGAACTCAGTGTCAGGATGTGGGAATTCAACGATAGAACGTTTATCTGTCATCTCTTTTGCAATCAAGTTGTCTTCGTAATCGTACATCTCAACTGCGTAATCAATCGCTTTGCTGCCATCCGAATAACCCGCTTCACAAGCAACAGTCTTACCTTCAAACCAGCAGCTCATCAGTGGAAAGTGTGCTTGCGCAGGTAATGCAGCGAAACCAAGTCCCAATGCTAAGCAAGGAGTCATTAAAGCGTTAAGTTTTGTTTTTATTGTCATGGTTCGTACCCTAGCCACAGTGCAAATTCTCAGAAGTAAACTGAGCGATAAAGGGCTCAAATGAGCCCTTAAGTTTTTTTGATTCTTAATCAGGGATCTAGCCCCGATATCACAGACTATTGAAGCAGCGCTTCGAACGTTAGGTGAACGTTCGCGCTTGCTTTGTCTGCCAGTGGGTTGTCAATCAACTCACCTTTGTAGTTCGCTTTCATTACGTAACGACCTGCTACGTCTGGAGTAAACGTGATTTCACCGTTCTCATCACTCACCACATCAATCTGCTCTTGGTGGTTGCGGTAAAGCGTACCTTCACGAGTAATCTCCGCTTTCACGTCTTTCTGGATTTCACCGTTGTAGAAGAACTGGAATGTCACAGGTTCGCCTTCAACGATATCTGAAGGGTGTGTCACAGGCTTCATTTCTAGAAGCTTGCCTTCAATTTTGAACACTGAATCCGTTGGCTTACCTACCGTGATGTAGCTTTCTGCACGAGTGAAGCTGATCTGCGTTACCACGTCACGTGGTTTTTCAGGCAGAACTGAGTCACGCTCAGCTTTGTTTGCTTTAATCCACTTCACCGTGTCACGGCGACCCGCTTTGTATTGCGTGTAGTAAGACGGCTGGTTGTTGATCGCCACTTTGTGTGTACCTTCTTCTTCAAAATAGAAGTCGAAGATTGAACGACGCTTGCCACGAATAACGAAGTTAGGACGCTCGCTGCGGCCATCTGGCATGATGACATGAGCATTTTCGCTGCCAGCAGGCTTATCAAAAACAAACGTACCGTGAGACGCAGTAACATCGAACGTTAGCCAATCACCACCTTCTTTAGATACAGTAAAGTGAGATGGCAAAATCCAACGTGGGTGAGCTTGTGCCGTTGTCGTTGCTGCTAGGCCGAATGCCATCACACCCGCTAGAGCAAGTGCTTTGATTTTTGTCTGTTTCATCATGTTCAATTCCATTATTCATAATTGTTAGCCGTGTCGCTCTATCTGAGCCTACGATGACCACTGTCTATTCTGTTCAGCTTGGTTTTAGTTCGTACTTACTAGTTACTGTTCGTACTTACTAGTTACTGTTCGCACTTGCTATTTAGCGATGTAGTTCAGGGTGATTTCACCCGTCTCTTCCGTTGCTTTTAATTCGTAAGATATGTTTGAATCTGCGAGTGATACTTTTTGGCGAAGGTAATTACGGCCACCGTGTTCACGAACCACTTCGATATGAACCGTGTACTCGCCTTGTTCTAACGTTTCACCGCTGTCGCTCTTACCATCCCACACGAAACGGTACTGGCCAGCAGGACGTGTTGCAGACGTCACAGCATCAACCAGTTCACGATCGTAACGGCCAACCTTTCTCCACCAGCTGCGCAGATCCTTAAGCCATTCGTCTTTACCGACCCAAAGCTCGATGGTTTTCACTGACTTTCGTTCGCTATTCTCTACCCACACCGCCACATAAGGACGTGCATACATAGAGGTATCAATCTTTGGAAGCTCAAAGCTGACATCCAGTTTTGCCGTATCAGGAATCGCTTGTGCCATACCTAGGCTTGGCAAAAGAGATAAAGCAAGAAGCGCCTTGCTCCAGTTCATTTTTTTCATTTTTAACAACCTTTTAAATCCGTTTAACCTTAAGTTCGCTCTTCAATCCGATTCATCAATCGAATCAAGCGTTAAGGCACGGCGACAAAATAGATAACCAATGAGATTGCAGACCCAAACACCGTCCATTTGATGGAAGTATTAAGCGTCTTTTTCTTAGGTAACAGTAAGCACACGCCAGTAAGCACAAAGAAGATCATCAATAGCGCAGTGATATCGATAAACCATTTCCATACTTCACCGCTGTTACGACCTTTATGCAGATCGTTCAACAATGCGATAACGCCGTAATTAGTGGTTTCGACTTCTACAAACTCAGACGTAACGTCAACAAAAACGGAAGCGTTGTAGCCGGGTCCTTTGAAGTCCATAGATACCTCACCGATGAGCAACTCACCATCTTCAATCTCTGCATAGATGTCCAAACCAGAAGGAACGCCGGAGAGGTTGGCTTCTTCGAACAGAAACGTTTCAAAGGCTGTCTCGTCAGCTTTTAAACGTCCGTCTTGAACCGTAAATAAACTTGTAGGAAGCGTTAGCGTAGAGCGTTGGATATTGGGTTGGCTTGATTCAAATAACTCAGGTCGGTTCAGGGTGATACCGGTTACTGAGAAAAAAAGAACCACGAACAGAAGCGCCATAGAAATATAAACATGAAGTCGACGAGCCCATGACTGAACCGCCCTACTTTTTAACGACATACAAACCAATACCTATAAATTTTATGGCGACAATTTAGTTGATAATCATTCGTATTGGCATTCAATTTACATTGTTTACGTTTGCCGAGTGGCGTAAGGAAATTTACATAACATTACATGGGAAGTAATCGAACTGTATGCATATTCTTGCTAACGTGTACTAAAGGGATTTGATTCGTTTTATTAGAGGTTATTGATAACAGGGTCAAAGCTCAAAAAAGCTCAATCTCAACATGCTTGATTGAGATGGGTTTAAGGTAACAGTCGTAGCTTTAAGGATAGAAAGTTGGGACTATTTGATCACTGGTTTGATGATAGCTAATGAAGCTTAAAAGGATTTGAAATGCGTATTTTTGTTTTGGCTTTTGCTGCGCTAGTGACGGCGTGCACCAGCCAAATAATCAGCACGGAAGAACATATTCAAGAATACATCGGTTCAGACATAACCGATGTACAAGAACGTTATCTCACCGAACGGTCACGCCCTATCAGTTTTTGGGCGTCTCGAAACTATGCTTGGATTGAAACCAAGAAACCGTTAGACAATGGTTATACAGTACACGCATTCAAAAACCCTTATCGTGATTGCACTATTAACTGGGTTGCTGATACCAGTGGCGTAATCCAAAGTGCGACGTCCCGCGGTACGATGTGCGAGCCTTAACTGACGTACTGGAACGATAAAGTTCAAAAAGCTTTAACCGCCAAAAATTAAAAAGGGTGTCATTTGAACCATCAAATGACACCCTTTTCTATTTACTACTTTCTCTTGTCTTCTTTTGCGTTAACAGCAGTTAGACGTTGCCGTTATCACTAACCGTTCTTAGCTGAGTCAGATATTTAATCCATCCTTTTGCCTCAGAAGAAGGTTCAATGTTGTTGGCACGTTTCGCTTGAGCAAGAGCATTATCAAGATTCTTTAGCTTATACCATGAACGTACTTTCGCTAAAGCGACATCGGCTTGCTTGTTCTTGTCTTTCACTTTATCTAAAACAACCAGAGCTCGGTCGTAGTAACCTTGCTGAACCAATAGCTGAGCCACATTCCAATGATACTGAGTGTCTTTTTTAGACGCTAACGTCCATACTTCAATAGCACTGTCCCACTCTTTCGCTAACTGCCAGTAGGTTGCTTGCTCTGCCAGGAGTTGAACATCGCTGTTCGCATCATCTAACTTAGCGATCTCTTGTGCTGCTCTCTCTGGAATGCCTCGTTTAGCATAAAGCTGAGCCAGTAATCTACGGTCTGAGTTTTTCAACTCAACACCTTGTAGATCAGCCAACGCTAGCGTGTTCAATGCATCACGATTACGTTCTAATCTTAGCTGAATACCAACAAGTTGACGCCACCAGTTATCTTTCTCTGGTTGAAGTTCAATGAGGCTTTCCAGTGTCGGAATAGACTGTTTCCACTGCTTTAACTGTAGCTGAGCACCCAATTTTAGCGATAAAGGTGATAGCTCTGGTTTTGAATTGAACTTGTCGTGATTACCGATGGCCACTAGGACTTTCGACCAGTTTTCAATTTGGTATTCAGCTTGTGCAATTCGCATCCAAAGCGTGTCTTTCTTTTCCTTTTCAGGCGCTGTTTTCACTAACTCGTAGTAGTGCGGAAGCGCGTTTTTAAACTGCTGATCGTTCAACAACAAATCAGCCAGCATACGCTTCGTTATCCAAGCTTGCTCATCGACTAACAAATTCGTATCGACGGCATAAGTGAGCTGCTTAATCGCCGCGTCAGTTTTGCCACCTTGCCAGTAAAAAACACCTAGCATACGAGCTACGTACGCTTTGTCGTAGCCCTTAGAAAGCTCTAAACCTGCTAGTACGTCAATGGCCTGTTTAACCTGTTCATCTTGAGCAAGCTTATGCGCCTTTTGAACACGAATAGCAGTATATTGGGTTAGCTCTTGTGCCTGTGTTGTAAGGGGCATTAACAACAAGCCCACTAATATCCATATATGTTTCATCATTTTGCCAACTTAAACTCTAGTTTCACGGTTTGACCAACCTGAGCTATCGCTTTTCCATCGACGACTTTCGGTTGATATTTCCATTTTTTAAGTGCTCTCATCGCTTCACGTTCAAACATACGACGTGGGTTTGCGTCAGTGACTTGAATGTCAATTGGACGTCCCGTTTCATCGATAGTAAAAGACATAATCACATGGCCTTCAGCTCCACGCTTAAGCGCTTTCGCTGGATAACGAGGCTCTACTCGATACAAAGGCATTGCTTGTTGGTTTGACCCAAAATCAGAGAATGTCGGTGCGTTAATCGCTAAGCCATCAATGGATGTGTTCAAATCCAATGAAGGCAAAGAAGACATCGAATTCAGAGGCGTAACTTCAGCTTGTGACTGAGACGTTTGCGCTTCCGGTGGCGGCTCTGGCATTTCTGGTTTTTCAGGGACTGCACGTTGTCTTCTTTGAACTTCTTGTTCTTGTTCCACCATTACCATGTTGAAACTTAACGTCTCGCTATCGTCTGGTGAACGTTGGTGGCCATTATCGACCATCCAAGCCATGAAAGAAAACAGCGCTAAGCCCAACGCGCCCGCTAGCGGTAAAGCAAGAAATAGGCGAATCATTTATGAAGATCCTCCAAGATCATCGCTTATCAGCAGCAAGCGCAATGTTTTTAACACCTGCACCTTTCGCGGCATCCATCACTTTAACAACAGTACCGTTGTAAGCGTGTTCATCCGCTTGAATAACCAAAGAAGCATCAGGTTGTTCTAGCAACAAGTGCTCTAACGTCGCTTGGACACGTTCAACATCTACGACACGCTTGTCGATGAAAATGTCGTTTGCAGAAGTAATCGCAACAAAGATGCCTGCATCCTTTTGGCTTACTACGTTAGAAGCTTGTGGGCGATTGACTTCCACCCCTGACTCACGAACAAATGAACTGGTCACAATAAAGAAAATAAGCATGATAAAGACAATATCAAGCATCGAAGTAAGGTCTATTTGAGCCTCTTCGTTTTTAGAATGACGTCGACCGAGTCTCATCGTTGACTCCTTAAAGATTTTTCTAATTTCAATTCTAAGCGGTTACACACTTTCGCTAAGCGAGCGTGAACAAACATGCCCGCTAACGCTGCAACCATGCCTGCCATGGTAGGCAGTGTTGCTAACGAGATACCTGAAGCCATCAATTTAGGGTCACTGCTGCCTTGTGTCGCCATGACATCAAAAACAGAGATCATACCGGTTACAGTGCCTAGCAAGCCCAACATCGGGCAAATAGCGACTAACAGCTTAATAAAGTTCAAGTTTTGGTTAAGTAAGATACTCGCTTGCCCCAACCAACCTTCACGAATGGCTTTAGCATGCCAAGAAGAGTGATCTTCTCTTTCATGCCACTTAGTAATCCAAGCTTGGCGCTGCTTAGGAAAGTAGAACGCAAGATAAAGCACGCGTTCTACCACAAGCACCCAATATACTAGGACGACAGCCGCTAGCCACCACAGAACGAAACCGCCCTGCTCCATAAAGCTTGATAAAGACAGCAGCCAGTCACTCGTTAACCAACTCGCTGGTAATAGAGAAGCCGACAAAATATCCATTACGCAGCAGTCCCAACTGGTGAAACAACAGCGTTTGATTCAACGGTCTTTTCTGCCTGCTCAGCAACAAGGCCAATGCCCTGCTTCTCAAGAATATTGCGAATGTTCTCTGACTGAGTGCTAAGAATGTTATGTGCTAATAGCAGTGGCATTGCTGCAACCAGGCCAAGTACCGTTGTTACAAGCGCCATCGAAATACCACCAGCCATGACTTTAGGATCGCCATTACCAAACTGTGTGATCACTTGGAATGTTTCGATCATGCCGGTTACGGTACCCAATAAGCCAAGCATCGGTGCTAGTGCCGCCAATAGCTTAAGCATCGACAAACCTTTCTCTAAGTGAGTCTGTTCATCAACGACAGCTTCTAAAAGACGTAGCTCTAGTGCTTCAACCGTTTGGTTTTGCTCTTTGTTGTACACCGCAAGAACACGGCCTAGAGGGTTGTCGCCCGCTTGCTCAGGGTTCTTAAGTTGTGCGCGAATTTTTTGACGAGCGATAGCGAGAGAAATACCGCGAACCAATGCGATGATTAGACCAATCGCTAGTAGGCCAAGAATCACTTTACCAACCACACCACCCGCTTGTAGACGGTCAGTTAAACTTGGCGTAAGTGCTAATTGCTCTAGCATAAACCCGCGAGAAGGATCGACAACCACGTTAGATACTTCACCATTCGCTAACGAAGAAAGTGACGCTAACGTTGGACCATTTTGTGGTTGCTTAAGGTAAGCGATCGCATCTTCACGCTGAGTGTTCCAGCTAACATAGCCTTGCTCTGTCACAAGACCAATCGAACCTAGTCGGTAAGCGTCAACCTTGTTTGTATTGCCTTCACCATTAATGAATGCAATTTGAGATTTGCTAAGCTCAGAACTCGCTTGGATCTGTTCAACCATGCTCATCCACAAACCGGTCAGCTGTGGCATTGAAGGCAGTGATTTAGCATCAATGATTTGATCAACAGTTGCAGTGTGTTCAGCACGATCAACACTATTCACGGTTGAGCTAAGCTCTGCGCCGAGTTCTTTTGCGTTTTGACGAACGACACCGAACAGCTCGCCTAAGCTACCGGTTTCTAAACGCAGCTTCTCTTCTAAGCGAGCAAGCTTGTTTTCGTTATCACTGAACGTTTGAGTCAGAACATCTGTCGCACCTTGGATAGACGTACGCTTCGCTTCAAGCTGAGCTTTGATCGCTTTCAGTTCTTGTTCTGTCTTTTTGAAATCAGCTTCACGCACTACGTTGTGAGAAGCTTGAGTACGGTTTTCTGATTTTGCTTTGTTAACGAGCTGAGCCGTTGAGTCTGAAGCTGAGAAAGCAGAAAATGAAAGTGATGTAATGCAAAGCAATGCTGCTAATGATTTTAAGTTCATTACTTAACCTCCGCAACAATTAAAGAAACAGGTAAAGTAATCAAGCTTGGGGCAGCTTGTTGGCCAGCAATATCGTACGCTTTATCTAGCTCAGATTTCATTGAAGAATCTAGCTCTTGCCACTGATTTTGTGTTTGATTCCAAGACCAATATTGGCTGCCATTTAGGTTACGAGCCACCAAAGAGATACGACCTAGGTGCAACACGTCAGCTTCAATCGTTCTGTCGTTGCTCAATGCAACGCGGCCTTGGTAAGCACCGAGCTTGATGCCGTAGTCCATCTCGATTTGGTAAGCTTCCAGGATACGACGATACTTCTCAGCGTCACTTACGTCAGCACGAGTCATCATTGCTTGTAGCTTTTCTACTCTTTCTAGACGCTGTTCTTTCTTAATCGGCACGTCTTTCTCTACCAACTGTTCAAGACCATCGATCATTTGATACATCAATGGCACAACACCTTGGCGTGTGTATTTGATTTCTTCGATCTGCTCTTCAATGCTTTGAGCTTCTTGGTTTTGGCTTTCAACCAATGCAGCAAGGTGATCGTGATAGATTTCTAAGTTTTTAACTTCTTCTTGCAGACGCTCAATCTCAGCTTGCAGCATTAAAGTCGCTTGTGAGCTTTTATCAATAACCTTTTGGCTCGAAGCCGACGCGTTATTGGTCTTGTTTTGAATTGATTGAGCTTGATCCAAGCTGTTTGCCATAGAAGACGTTGCAACCAAACTGATGGCAAGCGCTAGGCTAGTTTTTAAAAGATTCATAATTGTAGTCATTTACTATAGAAGAAGGTCAAATACATTTTATTGATAAATACTATTATTGATAAGCACTCTCATTATCATTAAAAGTCACTCGCATTACTAGGGATATTTTACTGAATAGCAGAATCACGAAAGGGGAAAGCCGAAACTTTCCCCTTAGTATTTAGGCTAACAATAGTACCCTACTAACAAATTAGTATTTTACCTGTAAAGTCGCCATGTAGTTACGGCCTTCGCCGATTACTACGTCTTCAGCAAATTGGTGGTTTGAAGATGTTGAACCGCCACCCGCTAGGTATTCTTTATCAAATACGTTCTCGACTGTTAGACGCGCTACGAAATCAAGAGAATCGTCGTACTTAAGCGTGTATGCAGCACCCATATCTACACGTGCGTAGCCGTCTTTCTTGAATGTGTTCGCGCTATCGCCGTAACGAGAACCTTCGTAGATAAGACCCAGGTTCACATCAACTTCGTTTGTTGCTGCATAGGTAGACCAAACGCTTGCTGCAAACTCAGGTACGTCTACTGGACGGTTACCTTCATATGTTTCATGGTTCGTGATTTCAGCATCTAAGTACATTGCAGAACCAGACATAGAGAATTTTTCGGAGATAAAGCCTTGCGCTGCTAACTCAGCGCCACGGTGAACTTGTTCGCCACCTTGTGTCTTCGTCCAATCGCCTGATGAAGTGTCTTCTACATCCATTGAGATGTTTTCTTGGGTAATATCAAATACCGCACCAGAAACGAATAGACGTTCGTCCATCAGCTCCCACTTAGTACCGACTTCGTAAGAAACACCCGTCGCGGCATCAAGAAGTTCGCCATCGTTGGTGTAGTTACGGCTACCGCTAGAGACAACACCTTGTGGTTCAAAGCTTTCAGAGTAAGAAGCGTAAATGCTACCGTTTGATGCCGGGTGGTAAATCACGCCAAGCTTAGGTGCTACGTTTTCTTCTGCAACGCCATCACTTACTTTACGGTCGAAACGAGCGCCCGCAAGAACTTGCCATTCGTCATTGATAGTAATCAGATCTTGAATGTAGAAACCCCAAGTATCGTAAGTGCTCATCTTGCCTAGCGATGTTGGACCCACTGACGGTGCTGGTACCGTTGCATCTGGCGCGTATTCGCCGCTGCTGAAACGATCCATACCACGGTAATAGCTGTAACCTAACCAGTTAGCGCCGAATAATAGTTGGTGCTCTGTGCCAGCAAGATCAGCGGTTGTTGTTAGATCAACGTAAGCTGTTCTGAAACGCCATTTGTCATGACGGTAGTTGCCACCTTGAGTCACGGTTCCTGTACCATCAGGATTCATGTTTGAAAAGCTTGGGTAGCTTTCCATATCAATACGTTCGAAATCTTGGTAATTGAAACCTGTTTTTAAAGACCATGTGTCAGTCAGGTTAGCAGCAATATCAAAACCTACGTTCTCAACATCGTTTTCAATCTGTGACCACTGCGCATCCCAGATATGCTTGTCGCTACCCACTCGGTTGCCGTCTAGTGTGTATAGTGCACCAGAATCTACGCTGCCTTCGTCGTTGGTCTTATCGTAGTGAACAGAAACCATTACGTCTTCAGTTACATCGTAATCAACGAATACACCACCAACAAAACGTTCTGTTTGTGGTTCAGTTCCGTCACCGTAAGTTCTCCAAGAGCCGTAGCTTTCTTTAGATAGAATCGCGCGACCACGTAGAGTTTCAGCGTCGTTCAAAGCGCCACTTACGTCTACCGTTGTACGAGAATGGTCATTAGAACCAATATCTTGGCTAACACTTACTTGCGTATCGTAAGTTGGCTTTTTGCTTACCATGTTGATCAAACCACCTGGTGCAGAAATACCGTAAAGAAGACCAGAAGGTCCTTTTAGTACTTCAACACGCTCTAGCAGTTCGATTGGTTGACGGTAGTGAGACCAATGTTGCTGGCCATTTTTAAGGAAGCCCGAAGAGCTTTCTACCGAGAAACCACGTAGAGAGAAACGTTCACGGTTACGGCTTGTACCGCCAGCACTTACACTCGCGTCATTCTTAAGCACGTCACCAAGCGTTGTTGCACGCTGTTCATCGATGATTTGCTCATCGATTACTAAAACTTGTCCCGGAGTCTCTAATTGAGTCGCCTCCATGCGCATTGCTGTTGTGTTCGTGTCGGCTTTATAACCGTAGTCACGACCTTCAACAACCATATGCTCGTCTGTTTTTACTGTTTCTGCCAATACTGCTGGTGAAGCTAATACTGCGCCGATCACTAAAGCCAATGGGCTCTTTGAAAACATGTCCTTTACTCCGCTTTTATTCTTTTAGACGAACACTTTGTTATTTATTCGATGTGTTCGCTGAACCGTTGCCGGTACCACTGAATTATTTCGGGAGTAAATATAAGTGATAACTATTACCATTTGCATTAAATTTACATTCTTTGCATTCGTAAAGTTTTGTAAAGGCCTGTCGGTGAGTCATATTTGAGGAGTTCAACAAAACCATTCAATACAAATAGTTAAGGCTCATGGGCGTAAATCGACTGGTTATCTTCACCGAATTTTTTGAAACAACGGTATTTGTTCAGTCAATTGAAGACGTGAAGATTGATAAGAAAATCATCTCTTCTTATTTACTACCTTTGAAACGACAAATTTATGTATAAAACCCTCGATAGATGTAAATTAATAGTGAATTATTTTGTTTTTATTTGTTTAATTTACACAATTATCAGTGATTTTGATCACATCTATAATTCCAAACTCATTTTTTGTTTTTCGAATTGATTATCCGACTGCTAATCTCCTGCTCACTTTGAAAAGGTATCAAAGTTATAAATAATAAGGAGTGTTCTAAATGAATACCAAGAAACCTATGTCTCTGACTGGTCGAGTAATCCTCGGTATGGTCGTAGGTATATTAACGGGATTCGCCATTCAATCCCTTTTTGCAGACAACGGATTTGTTAACAACTACATCGTTAACGGACTCTTTGAAGTGGGCGGACAAATCTTTGTCGCCAGTTTAAAAATGCTTGTTGTGCCTCTAGTCTTCGTTTCACTAGTGTGCGGTACAAGTTCTCTTAAAGACTTATCAACTCTTGGCCGTATGGGTGGCAAAACGCTTGCACTTTATATCGGTACTACTGCCGTTGCCATCACTCTAGCATTAACTATCGGTAACCTGTTCCAACCTGGAGCTGGTGCGGATCTTACTGCTGCGAGCTCTTTCAAATCAGCGGATGCCCCTTCTCTGGGCCAAGTAATCATCGACATGTTCCCAACCAACCCTATTCAGGCGATGGCTGAGGGCAAAACGTTACAAGTTATCGTATTTGCAGTGTTGTTTGGTATCGCAATCAGTGCAGCGGGCAAACCCGGTGAACGTATCGCTGCAGTTTTCTCTGATCTAAACGAAGTGATCATGAAGCTAGTTGCGCTACTAATGAACCTTGCTCCTTACGGCGTATTCTTCTTGATGGCGAAACTGTTCTCTGGCCTTGGTTTAAGCGCAATTTGGAACCTAGCAGAATACTTCTTAGTACTTGCTGGTACCCTACTTCTACACGGTTTGGTTACCTACAGTGCAATGCTTAAAGGATTCACAGGCCTAAGCCCGATTACGTTCTTACGTAAGATGGAAGATGCAATCATGTTTGCATTCTCAACGGCATCTTCAAACGCAACGATTCCAGTAACGATGGAAACGGCTAAAAACCGCATGGGCGTAGACAACAAAGTCGCTTCTTTCACAGTACCACTAGGTGCAACTGTGAACATGGACGGCACTGCAATCATGCAAGGTGTTGCGACGGCGTTTATCGCGCAAGCGTACAACATCGACCTTTCAATGGGTGATTACCTAATGGTTATCCTAACGGCGACACTGGCGTCTGTTGGTACTGCAGGTGTCCCTGGTGTTGGTCTTGTTATGCTAGCGATGGTATTGAACCAAGTTGGCCTGCCGCTTGAAGGTATTGCTCTAATCATGGGTGTTGACCGCCTTCTTGATATGATTCGTACCGCTGTAAACATCACAGGTGATAGTGCCGTATCTATCATCGTTGCTAAGTCTGAAGGCGCTCTAGACGAGTCTCGCTTCAACGACCCAGCAGCAGGTGAGAAAGAAGAAGAAGTTAAGCTAGCTCGCCAACAGGCATAGTCTCGCTTATCTTATGCTCTTGTCTTCAAGCTCAGGCGTAATTAATGGCTACGCCTAGCCCATACCAAAGCGCATAAAGAAAAACGCCACTGCAGATGCAGTGGCGTTTTTATTGGGTATCGCTTAAGTCAGTACTACTGAGTTGGGACAGTTATCAATTTAAGGTAATTATCAATAGGGAAAGCTAATCACCGATTGGGAACATCAAGTTCACTCTCAGCCCCCCACCTTCTCTATTCTCAGCAGTTACATGTCCATTCATCACACCCATCGCTTCTTTAACAATCGCAAGGCCCAGACCGTAGCCACCAGACCGTTTGTCTCTTGCTGATTCAATACGAGTAAACGGGTCGAATATACCTGCAATCTTGTTATCAGGAATACCGTCACCGTCATCTTCTACAGATATTACACTGTAACGTCTATCCATTACCTGTTCGTATGTCGTCACGACCACATGAGCGTTCTCACCCGCGTATTTAATGGCATTCCCGACCAAGTTACCAATGACTCGAAGCAGTAGCCTCTCATCAACGTTCACCATTGATATCGGCGTCTCTAGGGAACCAATCAAAGTTTGATTCGGTTTTAAATCGTTTTGCATCTGCGCGATCAACATTGAACAATAGTGCTCAAGGTGCATTAAACTTAACTTGGAGTCATAGCGAGAGGTTTCTAAGCGGCTAAATTCAAGTATCTCACCCACCAGCTTATTCATCTCTTCTGTTTCATTTTCCATTCGTTCTAGCAAACCAATGCTTTTATCATCAACCTTGCTGCGCAGCAGGTGTAGTGCGAGGTTTTGCCTTGCTAATGGTGTTCTTAACTCGTGTGAGACATCACGAATCAAACAACGTTGCTTTTCAGCCAGAGATTTAATCTCAAAGGTCATATAATCAAAATCGTGTGCAAGCTCGTTGAATTCACGCGTGGTGGAGTTCAACTCCGACACCACACTGACCGTGAAGTCACCTTGAGCCAGTCTGCGGCTCGCTTCTCTCAATCTATCCAACGGTTGCTGAAGGCTTTTGGCCATGATAATCGAGAACAGAGACAATACGACCAATGCAATCAATGCTTTAAGCATATAGGAATATGGCGCAAAAGATTTTGCGGGATGAAACTGGTGCGGTAGTTGGATAACCAGTGTTTTACCGTTATCCAGTGGTAGGCCGAAGATCGGCTTACTCACACGATCACTAAGTTGGTGATCTAACGTTCTTAAGTATTTGAGCTTAAATTCAAAATGTGGGTGCATGTGACGATGCGTGATCGGACGATTGTCTTTGTCGATGACGAACAGATAATACTGCTGAGCATTACCCCAGTCCGCGAGTTCATCCATGTCCCCTTCTTCAATCAACACATTCGCTTGGTAAGCAAGGTCGAGCATCTCCGCTTTAACCGATTCTGGCACTTTAAGCAGCGCTTTCATCAAGGCTCTTTCTGCGACACCTTGCAGAATCAAAATACTCACCAAAATGACGGTCAGGTAACTGAACAGTTGGAAAGTGAGTCCGTCTTTACGCTTAGCAATAAAATCAGGGCAACGCAGCAGTTTTTTACTCATGCTCCGACCGACTCTAGGTAACTGTAACCTTTACCACGAACGGTTTTTATATGTTGTTTAGACAAACCTGCCTGAACGAGCTTTCTACGTATATTGCTGATATGCATATCTAAATTACGATCGAAGGGACACAATTCTTTCTTGAGTACATGGATTTGCAGATCAGATTTTGAGACGACAATACCGTCATTTTTGACCAAATAATCAAGCAAGTCTTTTTCAGTGCCAGTTAATGGCAAACGAGAGAGTTGTTCACACAAGCCGTGATTAGAGGAAGCTAAAGATTGTCTTTGGCGTTCAAAACCCACTCGGCGCAAGATCACCTTAATACGGGTTAAGAGTTCAGGAACATTGAAAGGTTTAGCGATGTACTGGTCGGCGCCTGCTTGGTAGCCATCGAGCATTGAGGCATCGTCGTTAAGCGCGGTTAGCATAAGAATAGGAGTAGCAAAACGCTGACAAATACGTCTTGCTACTTGAATGCCGCTTAGGTTCGGAAGCATTACATCGAGTAGAACCAAATCGACAGGGTGAGATTGAATAAACTCAAGCGCGGATTCACCGCAATGAACAGTATCAACGTGATACCCCTCATTTTCTAACACTTCACCCAGTAATTCACACAACTGAATATCATCATCAACAACTAAAACGCGAGACATTACACATACCGATAAATAAGAACTGTTTGCATTCTAATTATCGTTATTATTGATTTCAATTATAAAGTGCCCGATTTCCTCTATAGAAGAAAATCTTTTTCAATCGGTACAAATTTTGATGCAGAATCGATAAGATTTTGAGCAGTAAACCCGGGAACACCATACACTTCAACAGGCTTGCCAAAGCGCTCTTTGATTCGCTCTACAAGGATTTCGAAATCACCGTCTCCTGATACCAAAACAATCGTATCAACCGTCTCAGCAAGTTCTATCGCGTCTAACGCAATACCCACATCCCAATCGCCTTTTGCACTGCCATCTCGACGCTGAATAAACGGCTTTAACTTCACATTAAAGCCCACACCACGAAGGATATGATGAAATTGACGCTGCTTTGGATCTTGGCTTGAGATTGCGTAAGCATTAGCTGCAATAACGTTACGCCCTTCCGTGGCAACATACCAAAACTGGTTATAGTCGAAGTTAGAACGGTATTTGTCGCGCGTCGTGTAGTAAACGTTCTGAACGTCGACCAAAATTGCTATGTTTTCCATAAATTCATACCTTTAGATTTTCCGTATACCCTATTCTATTCAATTGTAAAATGCGAGTCGCTTTACTCAATAAAAATGAACCTGCCAGCTATCGTTAACGTAAATCTAATATCTTTAGCGTAAAGCTAAGTGTCTTTACGTAATCCTAACTATGCTTATTGTAAGTGGATTTGTTTTGAGCGTTTCTTAGGTGGTTCTGATCTTCACCTTCTTCTTTACGTAGCGTTCAAATCGTACTCAGGCTTAGAGTTTTTAAAGGGAGGTTGGCAATGCTGCACCGACAAACACACAATTCGATCGTAAGCATCGACACAACCAAAGCGATGCAAACTTTAAATCAACCATCAAACTCTGGTAGTTGGTTTAGTTTGCTTAAACTACTGACCATCAGCACGTTAATAATCATGAGCTTAACCATCAATTCAGTACTCGCCTACCCCGCTTATTCTCACTCAAAGCCTTTGCCACACCGCAGTGTGATTTATTTCGCTCCAAAGGAAGATTCAATCGTTAAAGAGTTTCTGAATGAAGTGTTGCTCAATAACTGTCAATTGGACGAACGGGATGTCGTCATTATGGTTATTGCTGAGAGTGGTTACACAGTCCCAACTTGGTTAGAAGAAGAGTTTAACTTAGAAGCAGTCACCAGTATTTACGAGATCCCGAAAGGATCACATACCGCTGTTTTGATTGGTAAAGACGGGAAAGAGAAGCACCGATGGAGTGGCAAAACAGATTGGAAACAGATCACCAATATCATTGACGAAATGCCGATGCGCCAACAAGAAATGCAGCGACAAGGCAGCCGCTGCAGTATTTGATTCTTGATGGACTCAGTAGTGGCTTAGAGATCCAATTAGAAGGTCAAACGATCAAGCTTGTTTGTTAAACCAAGCAAGTTTTTCATGGAGCTGAGCCACGCTGCCTACAACAATCAGCGCTGGGCTCTTTGCGACGCTCGCAAGGTCAGCTAAATCACGTAACCCACCTCTAAACACCTTTTGTTCTTGGCGTGTACCGTTTTCGATGATCGCAACTGGCATGTCAGCTCGCATACCATTATCGAGTAGATTCTTCTGAATGTTCGGACTCTCTTTCAAGCCCATGTAAAACACGATGGTATGGTTGTGCTGAGCAAGAGATTGCCAGTCAATATCTTCGCCATCTTTCTTCAAGTGACCTGTAATAAACTGCACGCTTTGTGCATGATCACGGTGCGTCAACGGAATGCCCGCATAAGCCGTTGCTCCGGCAGCAGCTGTGATGCCCGGAATCACTTCAAATCTCACGTCATTCTCAGCTAACGTTTCACACTCTTCACCACCACGACCAAAGATAAACGAGTCACCACCTTTTAGACGCACTACGTGTTTGTTCTCTTGAGCTTTGGTCACTAATAGTTGGTTGATCTGATCTTGCGGTACGCAGTGATGATCGAGCTTTTTGCCCACATACAACATTTCCGCTTCTGGATTAGCCATCGCCAAAATATCTTTTGATACCAAACGGTCATAAACCAACACGTCTGCTTGTTGAATCACTCGTGCCGCTTTTAACGTAAGTAAGTCTGGGTCGCCCGGACCTGCACCTACTAATGAAACAAATCCTGTGTTTCCTGTTTTAACATTCGATGGCGATACTTCTGACATGCTTTGCTCCGAAAGTTAGCTTGTTATATTTCAAGCTTAATTCTGTATGACGATTCATCGTTATATGAATCACCAATATCCCTACTTCTTAGACTATCAGTTGTTGCCATAAAACTTTACGATTAATTCTAATCAAGATAGAAGTTTATATAACAAAACAATCTATTACGTTGGAAAACCCTGACATTTGCACCATCATCAAGCACACATTGCTCGCCTTAGGTGCACGGTTATCAAAGTAGAGAGTGTTAAGATCAAAAAAACCCCAAATCAACAGCTTGGGGCTTAACACACATTATTAGTTGCTCATTAACCTAGAACTATCTAATTACTTAGCGCCTAGAGAAGGAGCTGTTTTAGCATGAGTTAGGTATAGAGGAACACACGTCATTAATAGACCACCAACGATGTTACCTAAGATTGTTGGGATAAGGTTGAAGTTCAACCATGTCGCGATACCAAAATCAGCGCCAAGAATCATACCTAGTGGGAATAGGAACATGTTTACCACTGTGTGCTCAAATACGAGTGCGAAGAAGATGAAGATTGGGAACCACATCATTGCTACACGGCCAGATACTGTGCGTGCAGTCATGTTGCCAATCACACCTAGACATACCATAAGGTTACAGAAGATACCGCGTACGAAACACGTGATCCATCCGTCCATACCCATGTTTTCAAAACCTAGGCTACGACCTGTAGAAACAGCAATGAACTTTTGAGCAACAGCGTTTGGTTCTAAAGAGAAGTTACCCGTTAGTGATACTGCAACAAGGAAAGCAACAATCAAAGAACCGATAAGGTTACCAAGACCAACAATACCCCAACAACGTAGGATACGACCCCAAGTAATACCTGGGCGGTTGTCGAATTTCGCTAAAGGTGCAAGGCCGAATACGCCAGTTACTAGGTCATAACCCATTACACTTAGAATGACGAAGCCAACTGGGAACACAAGTGCGCCAACAAGGCCAATACCGGTTTGAACCATTGCTGTAATAGCAACAACAACCGCTAGAGAAAGGATGATACCAGCCATAGTGCTTCGAATCAGAAGATCGCGAGTACTTGTTTTCGTTTTCGCTTCACCCACATCAATCATCGTTTGAACGAATTCAGCTGGTTTGTAATCAGGAGACATAAGGTTGTCCTTAAAAAGTTTAAATTAAAAGTTAAAATTGGATAGGAAAAGGCTCTAGTTGCCGAGTTAAGGCAATATCGAGAACTAGAACCCTTGAACTATCAAATCTTACTCATCCAAAGATTAAGCAGAGATTTCTACAGCACCTTTGGTAACACGAGCTTTGTACGCTTTGACGTTGAAGTTCTCGTCTTCCATGCACGCACCGGTTGTCAGGTTGAAGCGTTGTTTCTTAAGTGGACTTGCCACCCAAAGCTCTTCTTTGTGCTCAACAATCAAGCCACGTGATAACACGTTAGACTGGAAGTAAGGGTCTGTGTTGCTAATCGCGAATACTTCTTCAGCTTTCGTTGGGCGGAATACAGCTACTTGCTCACCACCAACCAACGCACAAACACCTGTACCTGGGATAATGTCTTCGATCTTACAAACTTTGGTAAATGCCATGATGTCGTCTCCCCTTAAACAGATTCTACGTGAATGATGTCGCCCTGATGCTTTGAAGTAATGGCTTCAGGGTGTTTCTCAGTGAATGTCGCAGGACGGTGTTGTTCACGGCCATCATCAACAAACACAACGTTTTCATCACGGTCATCAGCATTGATGAAGTGTGCAAAGCGTTTAAGTTGAGCTTCATCGTTGATAGTGTCTGTCCACTCACAAGCAAAGTTATCTACTAGGCCAGCAATGTCAGTTTCAAGTTGGTCATTGATACCAAGCTTGTTGTCTACAATCACTTCACGTAGGTAATCAACACCACCTTCTAGGTTGTCCATCCATACCGAAGTACGTTGTAGTGGCGCAGCCGTGCGGATGTAGAACATCATGAAACGGTCGATGTACTTGATTAGCGTTTCTTGGTCTAGGTCGCTTGCCAGTAAGTCTGCGTGACGAGGTTTCATACCACCGTTACCACATACATACATGTTCCAACCTGCGTCAGTCGCAATAATACCTAAATCTTTACCTTGAGCTTCAGCACACTCACGAGTACAGCCAGACACACCAAACTTCATCTTATGAGGAGTACGGATGCCTTTGTAACGGTTCTCGATCATCACGCCTAGGCCAACTGAATCTTGAACGCCGTAACGACACCAAGTAGAACCTACACATGTTTTCGCCATACGAAGTGCTTTTGCGTAAGCTTGACCCGTTTCGTAACCTGCAGCGATTAACTTCTTCCAGATTGCTGGTAAGTCATCTTTCTGAGCACCAAATAGGCCGATACGTTGTGCACCTGTGATCTTGGTGTACAAGTTGTATTCAGCAGCAACATCAGCAAGAACGCTTAGTGCTTGAGGTGTTACTTCACCACCCGCCATACGAGGGATTACAGAGTAAGTACCGTCTTTTTGCATGTTACCTAGGAAGTTGTCGTTGGTATCGTGCAGCTTCACTAATTCAGGCTTAAGGATGTGTTCACCCCAGCAAGAAGCAAGGATAGAACCTGCTAGAGGCTTACATACTTCACAGCCGTAGCCTTTACCGTATTTCTCTAATAGCTCATCGAACGTTTTGATTTCTTCGATGCGAATTAGGTGGAAAAGCTCTTGGCGAGAGTATGCAAAGTGCTCACACACGTCGTTCTTCACTTCAACACCAGCTTTAGCAAGTTCAGCGTTTAGTACTGAAGTCACTAGTGGAATACAACCACCACAACCAGTACCTGCGCCTGTTACTGCTTTGATATCACCGATTGTGTGGTGACCTTCAGCAACCGCTTGAGCGATCTTGCCTTTAGTCACATCGAAACAAGAACAGATAACAGCAGACTCAGGAAGAGAATCCGCGCCAAGTGTTGGCTTTTCAGCACCAGCATGAGCAGGAAGAATCAATGCATCTGGGTGTTCTGGTAGGTCGATTTCGTTCAGCATAAGCTGTAGAAGATCACCGTAGTCAGACGTGTCACCAACCATTACTGCACCAAGCAGCTTCTTGTTGTCTTCAGAAACGATTAGACGCTTGTAAACTTCTTGTTCTTCGTTTTGGTAAACGTAGCTCTTACAGCCAGGAGTACGACCGTTCGCATCGCCGATAGAGCCTACTTTCACGCCCAAAAGCTTAAGCTTCGCAGACATGTCAGCACCTTCAAATGTGCTTTCGTTACCAACAACGTGGTCAACCGCTACCGTTGCCATTTTGTAACCAGGAGCCACTAGGCCGTAGAACGTTTGGTTCCAAGACGCACACTCACCGATTGCGTAGATGTCTTTGTCTGTCGTTTGACAGTGATCATTAATCTCGATACCGCCACGTGGTGCAATACCCAGCCCCATTTGACGAGCAAGTTTGTCTTGTGGGCGAATACCAGCAGAGAATACGATGAAATCAGTTTCTAGCTCAGTACCGTCTGCAAAGCGCATTACGTTACGAGCTTCAGTGCCTTCAGGAGCAATCTCAAGCGTGTTCTTACTTGTATGTACGTTAACGCCCATACGTTCGATTTTTTGACGAAGTTGGTTACCACCCGCTTGGTCAAGCTGCTCAGCCATTAGCTTTGGAGCAAACTCAACAACGTGCGTGGTTACACCAAGAGCTTTTAGTGCGCCTGCAGCTTCAAGACCAAGCAAACCACCACCAACAACCACACCAGATTTAGAATTCTTAGCGGTTGCTTCGATAGCTTTCAAGTCTTCGATTGTGCGGTAAACGAAACAGTCTTTACCTTCGTTACCTTTGATTGGCGGAACGAATGGGTATGAACCTGTAGCAAGGATTAGCTTGTCGTATTGAATTTCACGACCAGTACTTGAGTAAACTGTTTTCTTTTCACGGTTAACGTTAATAGCACGCTCACCGATCAGCATGTTGATGCCGTGTTTCTCGTAGAAGCCTTCTTTAACTAAAGAAAGTTCGTCCGCAGTATGGTGTGAAAAGTAAGAAGAAAGGTGTACACGATCATAGGCTACGCGAGGCTCTTCACAGAAGACTGTGATGTCCATGTTAGCAACGTCTGTCTTCTCGACTAAATCTTCGATATAGCGATGGCCGACCATCCCGTTACCGATTACGACTAGCTTCATCTTGCTCATAAGAATTCCTGAAGGTTATATATTTCTTAACTGAGCGAATAATGAATTATGAAAGAAAATGAAAATATGATGTAAATCAATTACGAAATCGAACTACCCTAAAGGGGTAGGACAAAAGAGGTAGATCTGCTGATTTATCATACGAAGCAAACGAATAACCGTAGGTTTAATAAGGTTTAGCGGGGTTTTATATACACTTTCGTGCAGTAGATAAGATGTTGTAAAGTTTCACAATAGGTTAGCAGTAACACAAGTAAATGACAATCATTTTCATTTGTGGTCATAATAAGTGTAATAACTCATGAAAGCGTTACAGGATCATGAGCAACTATGTATAAATATGAAGAATTTAATGACGCAAAAGACAGTCGCCCTTTTCCATTCCCCACTCATTCCACTCACAAACGGCGCAATTGGTTAACAGATGCTGTTGGTTGTTTAGCAAATGATAGGTTTACATAAGGAAAAGACCGGCACAAAAGTGATCTGATATAGCTTGTTCCTAGTGGTGCTACTGATTAGAGAGCATACGTGGAAGTTTGAACATAGCATGAGGGTTTAGAATTTCAGATAGCAAAAAGGCCAGCATTTCTGCTGGCCTTTCAACTTTGAATAGTGGAGGCGCCTCCCGGAGTCGAACCGAGGTCCACGGATTTGCAATCCGCTGCATA
>NZ_JBFSVA010000010.1:0-165855 GCF_041467655.1 Vibrio sp. 10N.247.311.49 | reverse complement strand
TCACTTCACGCTACCCCTTATTCCATATGGGTTTTTCATGATCTTGCCCTGGGGTTAAAATCAAGTACCTTCAATGAGCTCGGGTATGGTTAATGAAAAATGTTGAAATAACACAGATAAATCTCAGAAATATATACACACTGAGACACTTTTCATTCATTTTGAGACAGTCTATTTTTGACAATCCCTTATAAAACCTAGATTTTGCTGTCTTTTTAAAAACCGCCCCAATAGGCCGCAAAAACGGCTAATTAAACCTTTCCTGCTTGCCAGCCAGTCGCATTTGGGTACGCTACCGCCCTTAGGTTTGGCTCCTAAAGGCAATAGTGACAATTTGTTCGCTTTATGCGTTTTTCATACGGTTTTAAATATGCGGGGTATTCTAGCAAAGTAAGTGCATATTAACCAGTTTGAAATTCACCCTGTCTGGTCGAACATCTTACCACGCATTCAGCCAGCGAGAGCATTGTACGTCTTGTAGATACTGAGTCCCTATGTGGTACCTGTTTTCTTGTGCTGCGTCGCAGTAGCGTTTTTCTATATCAATGAAAATATTGCCGTTGCGGTATAGCGAAACGAAGCTTGGGTTGTTGTTTACCGCCAATAACGCTTTAATCTCTGTGCGTGTTAACCCTTGTGGGTAGTGGCTAACCAGCAGCTTCAAGAACTCGCCAATACGCCCTTCCACTCGCGCTATTTCTTTTTCTAAAATGGTGACTTTTTCTTCCGTTGTCAGTTTTTTTAGGCTGATATCGTCCATTTGCCCTCTCCCTAATTCTACTTTTGTTTCTTGACGTTTTTTGTCTGTATTCGCGCTTGGTCTGCCCTAGCCTTTGGTTTTCCTAAGCTTTTCGATTCCTAAATCATTGGTTTTCAATAGCTTTTAGCTGTGTGAGCAAGCGCTTAGTCTGTGAAAGATCGAATGGTCACTTTTTAGAATCCGTGCAGGGCGATTTGGATTGAACTAGGGCCTTGATACGTGCTTCGAACGGATTGGTGGTGCTTTTGGCTTGGTAGTCCGCTAGGGCCTGAGAGACGGGCGTGGGTTGTTTGTGAACCATGGTCTTGGCTGCCGGTTGGGTTTTAGCTTCCTTGGTCGATGTAGAAGCAGAAGCCCTTGCTGGTTTAGCCGCTTTTGTTTGCTTAGCCGCTCTAGCCTGCTTAAAGACTGGCGATGAGTCTCGCTTCGCTTTGGCTTGGGCGCTTCTTCTTAGCCAGCCATTCACAAAGTGACCAATGTGCTCAAAGGGTTTGCGCTTATCGGGGTTGATGTACAGCCAGGCTTGCATGGCATGCAGTTCTTGCAGCACATCTAACTTTGGGTAGGTGCGTTCTAATATGGTGGTGAACTCATGATAAATCGGCGCGCTGCCCTCTTTGGTGAGCAGGTGAATCACGACTTCATTCTGTTGGCTTATGGGGTTTGTGACGTTGGTTTTAGGTGTCGAGATCTCATGTTGTTCAGAACCGCTTGGGGGATCAAGTACATCGGTGTCATCCAAGCTGCCGTTTTTCAAGATCAACTCTGTTTTATGTTCTTTATGAAAGATTATGTGTGCCAGATGATCACTCTCCGTGTTGGATCTTGAGTCACCCAGGGGAGTGTCTGAATGGTCGGTTTTCTTCGCATGTTCTGTCTTCTGTGGATATTCCGACGAAGCTGACGGTAAACCTGTTTGTTCTACATTCGTGTTCTCTTGATTCGCTTGGGCTAGATCGGTCTGCTGAATGTGGCTGTCGCTGGGAAGGCGCAGCTGATATATGTTGCTGCGCTGGCGTCTGAATCATCAAAGCGCTTTATCCGCTTCACAAAACCTTGTTTTTCGAGCTCGTTAACGTGTCGTTTCACGGTTCTTACCGACACTTCGCAATATTGCGCCAAGTAATTGAGGGAAGGAAAACACACGCCGCGCGCATCGGCGTTATCGGCCAATTTTAATAACACCAACTTGCTGATGGGCGAGCCAGTTTTTAATGGGATGAAAGAAAGAATTAGAGAAACACACATGGTTAACGCTCCTTGTTAATTAGTCATTCGTATAGAAATCCATTGATATACAGAAGCATTAACAACACTTTTTGGCGCTTTAGGGGCGAAAGGCCCATGAGATAAGTTGTAAGAAAAGATGTTTGGTTAATCGCCTCGGATAGATATGCAACATCAACCTTATTAAGCAATGGCTTTTCGAAGCACCTCTCATTTTTCTGTATTCGTCTGTTTTCGTGTTATTCCCGCCAACCCCAATCAAGAATGTTGAAGTACATTTCCCTCCCCATGCAGCAATAAGGTGCTTAATGAAGGCGATAGTTTCTCTTTTTATTTCAGCGTATCAACCCGGTATGGCGAGCATCGAGTGCCGTGCTAACTCCCTCACTCAATCACGTCAGCCGTTATTTTTTAGTGATAGTGATGGGTTTGGCCAAGTACTGAGCTATGAAGTTAACGGTTATAAAGAAAGCCATTTGGAAGGTTGTTATTTTAATGAGGATGAATGCGGTGACCCCCCCAGCTATGACGATATTTGTTGGATGATCAGCCGAGCACGGCGTAAGCAGCCTCTGGGTTATTACGTGATGTATTTACGTTATGTCAGCCACCACCCCGGCTATGCAAAAACCGTAGCCACCAGTCTGCGACAACACATCGCATTGCACCCTGATTTAAAAGAATCGCTATCAACGTCTTTAATCGTCTATTTACAACAACACGAGGATTTATTTTGTCAAACACTCCACCAGCAACTGATCGAGTTCCAAATCAGCCGTTAGAAGCGTCTGTTTTGCCAGAGCGGGCTGACACCAAAGAACGAATTGATTCGGAAGAGCAGGCTAGCAAGATAGAGCTTATCCCTTCGTTAGAGCCTTGTTTACCTTCAGCATCCTATTCATTCAGCCTGGTTTCGGTTTTACTCCGCTTACCTCATTGCCCGCCATATTCCTTTATTACTGTGCATTGCAGCGCCACGCCGCCACAGCAAGATGTAGGCGTAGCCGAGATTCGCCAATGGCATAAAAAGAGAGGCTGGCGCGATGTGGGGTATCACTTTGTTATTCGTCGCAATGGGGATGTCCAATTGGGCAGGCCGCTGTCGCAAACTGGCGCGCATGTGAAAGGACACAACAAGGGCAATATTGGGGTTTGTTTGGTTGGCGGTTGTAATGCCGAGCTGCAACCAGAAGATAACTTCACACTTGCGCAGCGCAAGGCACTGTTTGGTTTGATGGCTGCACTGCAAGAGCAGTTCTTGATTTCAGATGAGAATGTTAAGGGGCATAAAGATTGGGGCGTGAATAAGGCGTGTCCTGTTTTGAAGATAAAAGCTTAAGAGCAGATGCGGGATTCGAAAGGTGAGGAAAATAAAGTGAGAGTGGTGCTTTTAGCTCCTCCCCTTTATCACGACTGTTACTTGGCAGAAAATATCAATATAAGGGGAGGCTGGGAGGGGTTGGTTAGGCATTAGCTAGCAACCCCCTCTAACTCCCCCTTCTATTAACACCATCACTCACAATAGTCCGGTGTTCAAGGGGGAGGACCAAAAGCTAAGTCTTCGAATAATTTGAAGAGCAGTTGCGGGATGCGAGTGGCGGGTAAACGAGTAGCGAAGAGATTAAAAGCGGATTCCAGATACTTCGTTCCTCGCCTCTAAAGCAACAGAATGGCGGAATGACGGAGTCGTGAGATTATTAACTTAATAAAAGTAGTCGTCATTCCCTACAGTGAGGGACGAACGTGATAGGGAATCTAATTCAACGGATAAATGGCGGAGCAGAGGTCTCGCTAAGGTTGTCAAACCGTAAGGTTATACAGTCAAAGGTTATACATGCGGTCAAAGCCAATCAATAAACCAAGGAGCAGTATGACATTGTTCGGAAGAATATTTGGGAGCCAGTCTTCGATTAGCAAGGGGTTAGATGCACTCACCAACACAGGAGATGCGATGTTTTTTACTGATGAAGAAAAAGCGAAGCACAAGCTGGCACTGCTTAAAGCGTATGAACCTTTTAAGTTGGTACAGCGCTACATTGTGTTGTTGTTCACCATTCCTTATGTGGCACTGCATGTGATGGTGATTCTTGGCTGCATGCACGGTTACGATTGGAAGCCATTAGGGGAAATGACCAATGAAGCGTTTGGTTATCCGGTGTTAGCGGCAATTGGATTGTATTTAACGGGTGGCGTGGTGAAGAAGTAGAAGAGCAGATTCGAGTGACGGGTAAACGGGATGCGAAGAGATTAAGAGCGAGGAGAAGAAGATGGTTGTTGTGCTTTTAGCTCCTCCCCTTTATCACGACTGTTACTTGGCAGAAAATATCAATATAAGGGGAGGCTGGGAGGGGTTGATTAGGCATCGCTAGCAACCCCCTCTAACTCCCCCTTCTATTAACACCATCACTCACAATAGTCCGGTGTTCAAGGGGGAGAACCAAAAGCTAAGTCTTCGAATAATTTGAAGATTGGATAAAGAATAGATACGGGTGGCGGGTAGACGGGATTCGAAGAGCTAAAAGAGCAGATTCGAGCAGCGGGTAAACGAGTAACAAGAGATGAAGAACGGATTCGAGTGGCGCTTTTCGTATCTCGCCACTCGCATCCCGTTACTGTCTTTAGCTCTTCGTTTACCCGGTTACTCGCATCTCGTTACTGCTCTTAGTTATTTCTTGTCGCTCGAATATGCGTAATTATAGTAACCGTAGCCGTATGAGCTTGATGCTTTCTTCTCGATGGCGTTGAAGATAACGCCTTTCACTTCGATGCCCGATTGTTCGAAGCGGTTGCGAGCTACATCGATCTCTTTAATGGTGTTTTGACCGTAACGCGCGACCATTAATGTGGTGCCAGCGAAGGCGCCGACAATGCTTGGGTCGGTTACCGCAAGTACGGGCGGGGTATCAACAATCACCAAATCATACTCTTTCGATGCCCATTCCATTAGTTCTGCAAAGCGTGGGTGCATCAGCAGCTCTGATGGGTTCGGTGGCACTTGGCCGCGAGTAATAATATCTAGGTTCTCTACCGGTGTGGTTTTCACTGATTGAGCGAACTCTTGCTTGCCGCTCAGCACATCAGAAAGACCATTGTCCCAGTTCACACCAAAGCTTTGTTGTAGGTAACCTTTTCGCATATCGGCATCAATCAACAATACCTTTTGGCCTGTTTTAGCAGCTACTGCGGCAAAGTTGGTCGAGATGAATGATTTACCAATGCCTGGCGCAGGGCCTGAAATCATCAGAACGTTGTTTTTCGCTTCTAGCATCGCGAAGTGCAAGCTGGTACGAAGGCCACGCAGTGCTTCAACCGAAAGATCGGCAGGGTTCGATTCAGCAAGCAGTGCCTGAACGCCTTTTGTTTGTACTTTCTTCGATTTAAAGCGGTTGGTTAGCTCAATCTGTAAATCAGATTTTGGTACCGCTGCGTAAACCGGAAGGCCGATTTGTTCAATTTGGTCAGGGCTTTCAACACCACGGTGGAACGCTGCTTTCACTAATACAAACGCGACACTTAACATGCCACCCAGTAGCGTTGCTAACACAACAATCAGCGGCTTCTTCGGTTTAACGGCGCGAGCATAAGCTTGAGCGTCATCTAAGATACGAACGTTACCGACCGTACCGGCTTTAATAATGCTTAGCTCTTGAACCTTGTTTAGTAACTGGATGTAGATCTGTTGGTTTACTTCAACATCACGTGTCATACGCAGTACTTCACGTTGTGTTTTCGGCAGCTTTTGCACTTGCTTGTTCAGGCGCTCTCGCTCGCCCAACAACGTTTTACGCTTATCAATCAGTGACTTATATGCCGGGTGATCTTTAGTGAAACGCTGACTGATATCACTCTCTTTAAACGTCAGTTCATTCAATTGCGCTTCAAGCTCGACCATTACCTTCAAGGTTGATTGTGCTTCTAAGCCCAAGTCGATCGATTCGTTCTTTTGGCGGTAATTATTTAGTACGTCTTCATAACCAGTTAGCTCAGATTTAATGCCCGGAAGGTGGCTTTCTAAGAACTGTAGGCTCTTCTCTGCTTCTGCTGAGTTACGCTTCACGTTTTGTAAGAAGTAGATCTGGCTGATATGATTAAGGATTTCAGAGATCTGTTGCTTGTTTTCACCTTCAAAGCTTAGCTTCAAAATACCGGTTTGCTTACCTTGCTCAGACAAAGACAAAGAAGCTTTCAACCATTCGATCGCTTCTAGTCGGCTACGTTGACTAATAGAGAATTCAAAATCGTTATGTGATTCAAAACCTGCCACAAACAAGCTGTAGTCGTCTGCTGTTGCTAGCTCACCCACTTTGCCTTTTAGGATAACGCGCTCATCGTCGCGAACTAATTGGTAAGTGCCCTGCTCGGCATCTAGGATCTGGATCGTGTGCCCGTAGTCGCTCGCATAGCTTGGCATGTTGAAACGGCTAACCGCAATGTGGTTGATGTCGCCGGTCAAGCGCGCAAAGCCCTTACCAACGATAGGTGCATAGTTAGGAGATGTCACCGTCGTGAGGTTAAACTTATCCACCGTTTCACCCAAGATCATACGAGATTTGATGATCTCGACTTCGGTTGTAGCTGAAGATTCTTGAGAGAACAATTCACCCATATCACCAACCATAGAAGAGATGCCACCAGAGCTTTTCTCTTCAATTTGGATCAGGGCATCCGCTTTGTATATCGGCGTCGAAAGCAAAGCAAACGCAATACCAAACACAGCAAAAACGAATGTGGTGAGCATGATTAGCCATTTAGCATCTAATAAGATGCCAAGCAGTTTTCCTAAATCTATCTCATCAGAGTTATCTGTATGCGATTGCTGAGAGGGTTGTGTTGTCATTTGTTTGCTACTTCCTAAAGTATTGCTATTTAAGAGACGATATATACGCTCCGCGTACTTCTCTTTTATATTATTCCGTTGGTGGCTTTGCCATGCCTACATTTAGAGCATGACATTTAAAAAGCTGTCTATTTAAAACCTACTGCATCTAAAATCTATTGCATTTAAACCTACAGTTTTTTTGCCCAAGCTTGCGCCGCTTCGTCAATCAGCTTATAAGCGTGTTCAAACGCCTCACGACTTTGACGATAAGGGTCAGGAATGTCTTTCTGGCCAATCCACTGACCAAACAGCATCGTTTTTCCGCGAGCCTCCGGCGATATTTGAGTAAGCGCTTCTAAATGGCCCTTCTCCATCACCAAGATCAAGTCATACTGAGCACAAAGCTGTGGCGTAACTTGCTGAGACTGATGGTTTTCAACATCAACCCCATTTTCAGCGGCGATTAAAATGGCAGTGTCGTCTGCAGGCTTACCAATTAAACGGCTTTTCTCAGCAGCGATACCGGCAGAGGCCACTTCTTTGTTGGGCAGCAAGTTTTGTAAAACTCGCTCTCCAGTCGGGGAACGACAAATGTTGCCCACGCATACGACTAAAATTTTATTAAACATAATGGTCTCTAATTGTATTGGGCTTATAAGCTGGGTTTACTTTTAGATGTAAAAATCAGGTTACACGCACAATGCAACCTGATGATTAATTAGGGTTTATTACAAACCAGGGCTTATTACCAATTACGAACGCGCAACATACCTTCGGTTAGGTCGTTGAAGCCTGAAATGGTTGGTACAAGCTGACCGATTACACGGTTCCAGCGGCTGATTGGTGCGGCCGTTACGTAAACAATGTCGTAAGGTTTTAAATCAAACTCGGTGCCAATGACTAGGGCTGAGGCGTCTTCCATATTCAGTTGGTAGATGTCCGCCATGCGTTCTGATTTATCATCAGAAGTTCGGATCACAAACACACCCGTTGCATCTGCCGTCAGCTGGTTAATACCACCTACGTTGCTGAGTGCTTCGGTTAGGCTCATCCCAACGCGATCAATCTTAAGTAGTTGAGGATCGTTCACTTCACCCATCACGAACACTTTCTGGTTGTCATTACGCGGTACGTGAACAATATCACCGGCTTGCAGTAAGCGGTTTTGGGTTAGGTCACCACGTTGCATTAAACCGTAAAGTGAAAGGTTCTCTTCCACGCCATTGCGGGTTAATGAAACATTACGCCAATCAGCATCTTCAGACAAACCGCCAGAACGGTTCACGGCATCCAATAACGTTAAGGGGATATTAGTAATCGCTTGTTGGCCAGGGTTTGAAACCTCACCGGTAATGTAGGTTTTCTTAGATCGGAAAGCCGCTACGTTTACATCAACTTGAGGGCTTTCGATGTATTTCGCCAAACGTTCCGCTATATTAGAACGAATTTCACGAACCGTTTTTCCTGCCACTTCGACTGTACCAATGTACGGGTAGAAGATGGTGCCGTCTGCATGAACCCAGTTACCCGCTTCGGTACTACTACGGTAAGAACCCGCTGGAATGGTCAGTTCAGGGTGATCCCAGATCGTAATATTTAAGATATCGCCCACACCGACTTTGTATTCATACTTTGCGATGTCTACGTCGAGTTCAGGGTTGGCTTGTGACACCGACAATGTACCCGTTTGGTAAGTCGATACTGATTGAGCTGTCAGTGGGTAAAGGTTAACCACATCAGAGATATCAGATTCTTGCTGTTCCTCTGAAGGCTGAATCACATTCTTGTTGCCAGTAGAAAGGTGAGTTCCTGGAGTAGTACACCCTGCAAGCAATACAGGAAGGAGCGCTAAAAGGAGACGATTTTTATTAATCTTCATGTTAACCAAGTCATAGAAACGGAATGTGTCGTGATATCCCAAAGGACACCCAAAGAAGTTAGAACAAACAATTTTATCAGCTACGCAGTATTTAATAGAGTTAAGGAGGGCTATTACTGTGATATCGCTCCCACTTAATATCAAAGATAGGAACGCTACCGCCCTTTGATATTCCGCGACATCACACTGCGTAGTTAATCTGCCTCTATCTATCTGGAATTGAGATAGAGGTTTTTTGTCATAAACCGAGCCAAAGATCGGACTTTCACCCGGTTATTTTATTGCGTATGCATTATCCACAATTTGTGTTTATTATCAACCTAGTTGAATGGTTAAAGAGCAGATACGGGATGCGAGTGAACGAGTGGCGAAGAGCTAAAGAGCAGATGAGAGTAGCGAGATACGAGTAAACGAAGAGCCTAAAGCCGTGTCGGGATGCTTTTAGCTCCTCCCCTTTATCACAACTGTTGCTTGGCAGAAAATACCAACATAAGGGGAGGCTGGGAGGGGTTGGTAACACATAGATTAATATCCCCCTCTAACTCCCCCTTTGATGAACATCACCGATCAAAAACGAACGGCGTTCAAGGGGGAGAACCAAAAGCTAGACCCAATGAATATCACGATATCTTAAGCTATTCGTTATTCGATTATTCGATTATTCGATTATTCGATTATTCGATTATTCGATTATTCGAGACTGCTCTTTCCCCGCTCTTCGTATCCCGCTTACTCGTCACCCGCATCTGCTTTCGATCTACTTAACGCTACTCGGCCTTTGGAACCAAGGTGAGCGAGCATCGGTTTGATCGAACAAGTTGTATTGCTTGTTCAGCACTTGGCCGCCGTCACGTGTGATCGGTAACCAGGTAAAGCCAGCGCGGCTTGAGCTTGGTTTCACGGTAACAAGATCAAACGGAATCGATACATAGAAGCCTTTGGTATAGCTGCCTTCACCGTACTCTTCCGTTGTCATGTCGGTTAAGCTGACAAACGCACCGGCAATAACGCCACTCTTGAATTGCTTAGAGAAATCGACACGCGTACCGATATCACCCGCAAGGAATTTACCGACGCCCACTTTAAGCAAGGTATCGCTCAAGAAGTCCCATTGTGGGGTGTAATAACCAGTGATAAAGCCAGTAGTGCCTTTATCGATCACTTTGTACGTTCGGCTGCTGTCGTCTGGGTTAACTTGAATCTCTTGATCAAATGTGCCGAACCAACTTTCAGGATCGCGCTGGCTTATTGCAGTCATGTCTGCACCAATGGCCCAGTTTTGGTTGAATGGTCGATACAGGATTTCGCCACCCACACCCGCAAACATGCTTTCAAGGTACCCCCCGTAAGCTTGGGTGTAGACACCGCTGCCGTAGTCTTCAAACCACGTCAGTTGTAAGCGATCTAAGCGAACCGGATCGTCAACGTAAGAGCGGAATAAGGTTCTTACTCTTGGCGTTTGGTCAGTGCCGTCTGATGGGACGGTATAGTTAAACTTGTCGTAGTTATCGACTAAGTTAACGTACAAAGAGCCCGACAGTTCAACATTGTTTAACGCCCAGAACGAAGCGTTGGTGTATAAACCCAAACTGTATAAATAGAAGTTTTCAGCCGAACCGAACGATTGCGCTAGGTTTGGTGAAATCGACACATCGAATCGCTCACGCCCATCATGATAAATAACGGATTTCTTACGCTCTAACTCGTGAGTATCGGTTGCATCACTGGTTTGAGCATTGAGATAACTGTTATTAGCCGCCGCTTTGAACGCTTGTGCATCTACCGTTGTCTCAGTGAGTTCCATCGATTTATCATTTTCGATGATTTTATAAGTATCGATGTAACTCGGCACCGCGTTGGCAATCACGGTCGCACCACGCTCAAGGGCGATATCTCTGTCTCGGTATTTAACCTGAGTACCCTTTACCACAATACTATTATCGTCGACCAAGATTTGCGCTTGTTCATAGCCCGCGATCGTTTCAAGTTCTTCTGCAAGGGCCGCCATATCAATATCCTCAACCGTATCGACACCACTTGGGCGCAATTCTGCTGTTTCAGTATCTCGCCACACAGAATACATTTCATTGAAGTTGGTAGAAAGATCGAAGCCAAGGGTTAAAGTATCGCCTCGCTCATAGCTGACTTTCGCCGAACCCCAATCAGTGAAATGGTACACAGCACCCACGTTCCATGGCGTGTGCTGTGTCATGTCGACACCACCACGTACTACAGGGAAGTCTTGAGAGTAATCGTTGCCATCGTATTCAAGCTTTAAGGTTAACGGCTTATAAGGGGTTTGGTATTCAAAGCCGCCATAAATTGCAGCATCGCCTTTAAACCAACGCTCAAAATCGACACTGCCGCCATTGCCTTTAAAATCAGACGGGCGTTCACAATACTTGTCACTGGCTTTGCACAGTGGGTTAGTGAAATTGCCACTGGTGCCCATGTATCCCCAAGCCATGCCCAAAGTGAAATCAACGGGGCCAAAACGCTTGGTTGCCGCGACAAATTCGCCATCGAACAAGCCAGTACCACCGAAGTCACGCACGCCTACTGACACTTCTGGTAAGTAGTACCCTTCTTCGATTAAACGCAGTTTAAAGTCGATGCCTTTATCTGTGTATTTAGTACAGCCACTGAATGAGTTTTGAGAGCAATCTTGATTGCCACCACCGCTATAAAAGAGATCTTGTACTTGTGTATAACGAATGGTGGTTTCAAGCCAAGGCATCACCTGCAGGCTCACGTTATAAAAGTAGTATTCATTGTTAAACGAAGCACTAAAGTTGAACTCACCTTCTGGTGCCATTCGGCCTGTTGGCATTTGCATTAAGCCAACACCACCAAAGTTCATTTGCGACGTTCTGTATTCTGTGTCGTCGAATGGTGATTTTTCTGCTCGAATCGAAGAGGAATCTATGGTTGTTTCGGCAAAAACGGAAGCACTGTTGGTCATTAATAAAGCACAGGTAACCGATGCACACACTGCCGATAGAGGGAATGATTTCTGTTTCAGCATTACAGGCCAACCTTATGACGTAGCAAATCGACAATATCTTGGTTCAACGTTGAGTATTCCGATGGCAAAGAGTAGAACGCCATAAATACGATGGCACCTGGTGCTAAGTAAACCGGCTGTTCGTTCCAGTATGCGTATTGAATGGTTTGTACCACGCCATCTGGCTGAACAACATAAGCCACGCTTTTATCTGCAGATTCACCAATAAAGCCATTCGGCAATGCATCGAGATAATCATTCAACGTACCATGCTCAATCAGATTCATTGTTACCGACTCTTTCATTGCACCCATCAACTGAATTGACGTTGGTCGTTGTGGTAAGTACAGAGAAAAGGCTTGAGTTTGACTGTCTGACGGCTTGTTAGTATGAGAACTTGAAACAAGCAGTGGGTTCTTATCTGATTGAGAGATAACGGCATTACGGTCTAGCTCAATAAAAACTCGATTGAGATATTGGAAAGAGGCTAACTGTTGGCGCACTAAGTTTGCTTCTGGCTCTTCTACTGCGAAAGCTTCAAGCTGGTTCAGTACATTGCGCTTTTTGGCTTCGATAGCTTGGTTAGCTTCTTTAAATCCAGTAACTGCAGTCGCTTCAGTATTGGTTATATCAAACAGTTGAGCCGAAAGGGGGAAGTAACCAATAGTACCGTTAGCGTTAGAGCTCGCATTCGCGTTTGCGTCGTCTAATACACGAAGCAGTCGAACGTTAGTTTGATACTCAAGCGTCACACCTTGAAGAGGAAGCTCGATTGTTGTTTTAACCGACGAAGAGCGTTCAGGCGTAACAAGATCAGAAGCCGAAGAAGCGGAGCTCAAAGCAAACAAAGCGCTCATCATTAACAGAGCTCTCATCGTTAATAAAGTTCTCACCAATGGCAACCGACGTCCCATCATTTTTGATGTATGACTCATATAATTCATCATTTTAGTTCATTACCCTGTTCGTTAATTGCTTTGATAATGCTTAAGGACGGTTAACTCAAGCCTTGTCATATCAGGGCCTAAATACTGTATGGTTTTTACCACTTTGCCTTCGCTGTCGACCCAATATTCGTTGGTGATGTCTTGTTCTAATATTGGGAATTGAATTTTTTCTTGGAATTTCTTGGTATCGATAGACGCTAACGGAGTTTCAACCGTGTCATTTCCCACATACGTTCGGGTGATGTTCGCTTTATAGCCGAATCGATAGTTAGGTTGCCAGTCGTAAACCGCTTGCCATTTTTGAGCTCCGGGGTTGGCAGACACATCAAACGCAGAAGAAGAATCGGCTGACGAATTGTTTGCAGAAGAGAATGTATTTAACGGTTGGAATGCCAAACCAGATAGGTTTTCGTAAGGAAGCAATAGCGTTTGTACAATACGTCCATTTTCAGTGACGATCATCGCTTTGTCAGAAGACATCCACTTTAACTGCTCTGCGCCCGTTTGCGGGTTTTCACCGACGTACGCTAAGACCATGAAGATCTTACCTTGGTCATTCACTTCTGCATAAATGCTGGAATAAGGTAACGTTTGAATGTATTCCTTGGATAGCTCAACATCGGAGCTTCCAAAAAAGGCTTCATCAAAAGTAGAGTTAACGTCTTGAAACTGCTGAGAACAACCAGCAAGAAAAAGACCAAGAGATATGATTAGAGGTTTAAGCATGACGAGTTCTGCTTCCTAGCAATCTGGTTGCTGATGTCCAATATGGAAAATTAATCAATTAGATATAAAAAAACCACTTTATGCTTTCACATAAAATGGTTTTAAACGCCTACTCAAAAATTATCGAGTCGTTGTTGTCGTTGTTGCACCGCTTTCGTTAGAAGCAACCGCTACAGCTGCTGCTGCCGCTACTGCTGCTGTCGCTACTGCAACTGTTGTTGCTGTGCCAGCTGCTGCTGCAGATGCACCCGCGCCAGCTGCTGTACCAGTACCTGAACCAGTACCCGCTGCTGCTGTAGTTTCAGCTGCAAATGCAGCACCTGAGAAGCTAACTGCTAATGCAGCTGCTAGAGCCATCTTTTTCATAATGATTTCCATTAATATAAACGTTTATATGTAGAAGATGATTTTCACACCCTCAAACAGTTGCTCAGCTTAAACAACTGATTGATCATGATAGATAATAACCACAATCAAGTAAATGGATAAATCATAAGCAATACCTTATAAAGCAATATTTAGGAAATTACATCACATGAAAAGCAACTACGGAATGATCATCACCGCCAAAGAGCATAAGTCACTACCACAAAAGCGGAAAGTGACACCAGGTTACACTCTTTAAAGTTAAAAACTTAACAAGAATTCCTCGATTAGTATTTAGGTTTAAAGAATAACAGCAGCAGCAACAAAAAAACATCCGCCCATCGTTGATCAACCAGCCCCAAAATTAACAAAAATGAGTCACGTTACTTTTGTATTAGCCTTTTATATCTATAATAAATAAACTAAAATCAACAGCAACATACATAATTAGGTTTAATCGTGCTAACTCCAACCCTTGACCTCTTGTTTCTCTTTTTCTTTTCTCTTGCAACCCTTTTTACTATGCGTAAATTCGCCAAGAGAATTGGCTTAGTCGATAGACCTAATACTCGTAAGCTCCATAGCGGAGCTGTGCCATTGGTTGGTGGGATTTCTATTTGCATCTCGCTTTTATATTTTCTTCTTAACAACCCGAACATTCTCCCAAATACAGAGCTTTATGCTGCATGTATTCTAACATTAGTTGGAATTGGTGCTCTAGATGATAAATTCGATTTGAGCTTTCAACTACGATTTGCTATTCAAGCCTCTTTATCTGTAGCTATGATGATTGTCGGCGGCATTGAGCTTAACACTATTGGCGATATCTTGGGCTCTGGTGAAGTTGTAACATTGGGCTGGTTTGGTTACTTCGTTACAATATTTGCAGTTGTAGGTGCTATTAACGCCTTTAATATGGTAGATGGTATAGATGGGCTACTTGGAGGATTGTCAATAGTCACATTTGGCGGGTTAGGAATTATGCTAGGTTACGACAAACAATATAATCTAGCTTACATCTGCTTAGTACTTGTCGTTGTGATTACTCCTTATATCCTGTTAAACCTTGGTGCTTTCGGCAGAAAAAGAAAGGTTTTTATGGGAGATGCAGGAAGCATGCTCATCGGCTTTACTGTTATTTGGCTTTTACTACTATCAAGCCAAAACGGCACAAAACCCCCACTAAGACCAGTAACAGCTTTATGGCTTATTGCTGTACCACTAATGGATATGGCTGCAATAATGATTAGAAGAATAAAAAGAGGAGACTCTCCTTTTAAACCTGATCGTGAGCACTTGCATCATATCTTTCAACGGTTAGGACTAACCTCAACTCAAACTCTTATAGTTATTTGTACTATTGCTGCTACATATGCTGCTATAGGAATTTATGCTGAAATGGTAGCAATTCCAGAGTTTATTATGCTTTATTCATTCGTAGCATGCTTTATTATATATCTAGTAATTTTAAGTAATATCTGGAAAATTATCGCATATATTAGAAAAGTGATGACATGAAGTTAGAGGTAATACCGCTCTGCTGCAGCTTACGAATAAGAAGTTAAGAAGTCGGCATTGGGTATGTAGGGAGTATAATAACCAGATTTTAGGTTGGAGAATATCGTTATTTAGTCTCAGCGAATAGCTTACTAGTTCCTCAAGATAGGAACTAGCTGCCATAAAAGAAGTTCTGTAATTAGTTGTCATAAAGGTACTGAACGCTAGCAAAGACTACCAAATATCAGACGGAGGATTAACAGAAATAGTCCCTTTACGATAAAATACAATATCACCAGAATGATACAACCCAGAGATAGCGTCAAGAACCGGAGCAACGGCTTCATCGAGCGTCATTATATTATTATTTATAATATTCAAACCACCTCTCAGTTTCGTATCAATAGCTCCTGGACACAAAATTATTACATTATACCCATCTAATGCCATCCCCTTAGAGAAGGTGACGACTCCAGCTTTCGAAGCACAATACGAAGTCCAATCTTTGTAGTGATTGAAGGCAGCTGTAGAAGCCAAATTGATAACTAGGCAATTCCGATTTCTTTGGACAGCTAAACGAGAGACCAGATAAGTGCCAATGAGATTCACGTTAATATCGTTTATCCATTGTTCAGGCTCAGAATCAGCAACTAACGATGAATATAGAGTTCCTGCTGCATTTATAACAATATCAAAAGACTTGCCATTAAAGTACTCTTCAACACTACAAGAATTGCTAACATCAAGCTCAGAGCGTAAGGGGGAAAAAACTAAGTAGTCCTCCGAAAGCACTCTAACTAGCTTTTTTGCAATATCACCATTCCCACCAGTTATTAGAATTGACTTCATAATTTAGCAACATCTTGAGGTTCTGGGATTGGGTGGTCGTCTGCCGGCCTTATCAGTTTTTTATATTGACTGTAGATCTTTTCTTTAAGGTTAGTAGAGCTCACCCCTTTTCCATAAGGTAAGTAAAATACTTGTACACCACGCTCACGTAAATAATCATACTTACCTTTCCAATCATCACCTATAACAAAAATATCTATGTTAAGGTTCTCTACCGTTTCATTGTGTTCTAGAGTGTGCTGGGGAATAACAAGGTCGGGGTACTTTAAACCTTCTATTATAGCTATTCGCTCTTCAAAAGGTACAGCTGGCGGGTTCTTGTAAGAGCACACCAGTTCGTCAGTACTCACGCCTACAATCAACGTTTCACCTAATCCGCGGCTATACTTTATCATTTTGAGGTGATTACTGTGAAAAAGATCAAAAGTACCTGATACATAAACAATTTTATTATTCATAAAGCCCTGTAACTATCATGTTTTTAGTAAAAGTGCAAATCCGAAAACTTCATAATACACAACAGTGTAAAGCCCCAGACCATAGAAAGTGTACCAACCTAGATTATATTACAATCCACCACAGTAAGGTATACTTTAACGTAGATTTTTATATGCAGACTTGAGAAGTCTGATCGGAAGAAAATGGAAAACTATACGTAACAAGATCAACACTACATTTTTCAATGAGAATTTTCTGAGTTTTATCATATAACGTAAACGCAATTTAATCTCACTAACAGCTTTATTCAAACCTTTTCTACGTTGAACAGTATTTTCATTCAAACGATATTTTAACAATACCTGATCTAAGTTATGAAACTTGAATCCATGATCTAATAGAATGAACCATAACGCCATATCCTCAGTAAGCTCCGTATCTACGGGATACTTAAAACCACGTTCAAACACAACG
Organism: Vibrio sp. 10N.247.311.49; assembly: GCF_041467655.1. Lineage (NCBI taxonomy): Bacteria > Pseudomonadati > Pseudomonadota > Gammaproteobacteria > Vibrionales > Vibrionaceae > Vibrio > Vibrio sp. 10N.247.311.49. The sequence continues at coordinate 148,869 of NZ_JBFSVA010000010.1, read as the reverse complement.
TTCCTAAACATAACTGTTGGATGGATAAAGGGACAACGAGTAATACTAAACTCGACTAATTCATGATGTTGTATGGGTAACCGCTTTTCAGTCAAAGCATAACTCGCACCAAACTCTTCACAAGCAGTACCAAGGACGTCTATCGTCCTATTAGATTCCATAAAACGTACCTGCTCTGATATACGATTAGGTAGTGATATGTCATCAGAATCCATTCTAGCAATATAATAGAATTCACCTGCGAGAGTAATTTCTATTAATGCATTTAAACCATTAGCCAAACCTTCGCTATCTTGAGATTCTACCACGGAAATCGTGGGGTCTGATTTGTATAAGTTTAACTGGTCTTGCAACTCTGTAGAAACAAGACCATCGCGATATATATATAAGGAACAAGGGTATGTTTGCTGTTTAATACTCTCAACAGCTAGTCGAAATAGTTCAACTGTATCGCCACGATAAACAGACATGATCACAGCAACTGAAGAAGAGTGTGTAACAGGGGTTAACGTCTTGGTCAATGGCATAAAAAAGCGTTGCGTAAAAAAAAGATAATGAACTTTACACTAAAAGATAGAAATATTAAAGTGATGACGATATAATCGTCGTGAAATGTTGTGTAGCAATTATCAATGCGCTTAAGGTGCTTCTTAAGTTAACAAAGAACCATAAGGCATTGAAAAACAAGAAAAGTGTGTAAATGATTTCAATTGCAATAATAATTACATTGTACAACCGAGAGCGATCCATCGTAGCTGCTGTTGAAAGTGCACTAGAACAAGAATATCCCCATAAAGAAATCATTGTTGTAAATGATGGATCTACAGATAAATCTGCTGAAAAGCTAATTCCATATTTAGAGCAAATCACACTTATAAACCAACAAAACGCAGGACCAGGAGCAGCAAAAAATGCGGGGGCAAGTCACGCAAAGTCTAAATATTTGATATTTTTGGATAGTGATGATGTACTTCCTAATAATAATGTGTTGAACGATATAGCTGAAAAATTAGATGCGGGTTACGATTTCGTATCTTATTTAAAAATAAAAAAATTGGATAAGAACGGCTTACATATTGACTCAGTAGATGCTCCAAAAGATATAAACTCCTATATACTTAACTCCCCTTTAAATTACCCAGCACTACCACCTTATTGTTTAAATACTAAATTATACAGCAAGGCCGGAGGAATGGCATGTCAACCTTGGGGAGATGCCATGAATTTTTGGCGAGAGTATATGAGCAACATAAAAAAACCTACATACATTAATGATGTGGGTTATTTTTATGATCTTTCAGGCGATGACAATGTGAGTAAAGGAGGGGGGAAGGGAAATTCCATAAAAAAAATAAATGATAATATAATCAATGCGATATCTTTTGCTTATAATAATCACAAACATAAAATGGTTCGAACACAAAAAGCAGTGTGGCTTATTTTCATGCTAGGCTACTCGATAAATTCCAATAAGAAAAGTAAATACTACATATCTGAAATGTTAAAGTTAAATATATTAGATTTGACGTCAGGGTTAACCTATATTTACAAAACAAAATTGCATAAAAAATTAATAAGTAAATTTAAAAAAAAACAATCAAAAATAATTGATTTATTTGAGAAATTTTCATGCAACAGCAGAGTTTTAACTTATTCATTTCTCCGTAAAAAAAGAGAATTAAACTCTGAAGTGGTTATTATAAATTCAACCGCAAATAATAATTTCAACTTTAATTCTAAGTTCTTCTTTGAATACTTGTTAAATAAAAATGTTAGTTTAGACTATTATTTTGTGATCAATGATATTGAAAAGCGAACAATATTAAACTCGATACATCCTGGCCGATTTATTAGCAATACAAGTAAGGATGACATAGACCTAATTTTAAATGCAAAAACATGGGTTTGCTCAACGATTGACATGCCCCTACCTTTTACATTAAAGCACAAAAAACGAATCGTCTATCATTTTGGTCATGGTATACCACTAAAAAACATAGGCTTCGGTGAAACCAAGATTTCCTTATTAAGGAAGTTAAATCGTTATATTTGTATGAGAAACATTTCACACGCAGTTTGTTACTCAGATGCATTCCGTGATGATATGAAAAAGATGTTTTTACCTCTGACTCCTGAATTTGTATCATTAGGTCAGCCACGTAACGATAGTTTATCCTCTGATAACTCAAAAAAAATTGATGAGTATGTTGCTCATTTATCGGTCAAGAGAAAAGTTCTATACTGTCCGACTTGGCGTTCATATGAAAATGCAAAATTCTTTCCATTCGATGACTTGAATTCTGAAACTTTGTCTGATTTTTTAGAATCAGAAGAAATTGTAATAATTCTAAGAGAGCACCCTTACTATAAATCAGACATTCCAAAGCAAATTTTAATGCTTGAACGTGTTATTGTACTCAACGCAGATCTGATTACTGATTTTACCCCTTACTTACCGGATATGGATGTTGTTATTACCGACTACTCCAGCATTTATTTCGATGTAATTGCAAATCGGAATACTGATTTAATTTTCATTCCATATGATATAGAGAAGTATGTAAGCAGAACAGGTTTCTCAATGGATTATAATGAGTTGACACCAGGACCGAAGATTAGCTCTATGTTAGAGTTAATCGAAAACCTTAAAAATAACGGTAACTATGACCAACAAAAAGAATACTTGATTAAATTATTCAATATAAAGTATCAAGGGAACAACGAAGAGCATTATAAAAAAATTATAAAACTACTTTGACACTTGCTACTAAGATAAACATTTCCATTTTATCGCTATAAATTTACTTAATAAAATTAGGATACATGATGTTACTGGAAGATGATGTTAAAAACCGTAGGTCTATTAATACAAAAGAACTATTACTTATATTTATTTCATCTCGTTATTTGATCTTATCATTTGCTGCATTAGGTTTTTTAATATCAATGTTAATTTATTCAAACACTCCCGTTTGGTGGACTAGTCAAACTGAGATATCAAAACCTCAATATCATAGTTACTCTAGCTTCACTCAATATGCAAATAGCTTAAAAATGGGAGATATAAGTAATAAAGAGTTAACGAAGATTATTGATCCAATTGAAAATTATTCAATGTTTATTAACCAATTATCATCATATACCAATAAGAAAAATTACATTGAAAACACTCTCGTCTTCAAAAATTATTTGACTGTTAACAAAATAAACGATGAGCCCGATATTATAAAGACTCTTGATAACTTCACAAAAAAAATAATTGTGAAAAAGACATCATTGATTCTTAATTCTGATTCTTACCAGTTAATAACTTTAGCTATGACACCAGATGAAAGCTTGTCTTTCTTGACAGGGTATATTGAGTACACAAGGAAAAATATTAACACTGAAGTATTTAAGTCGTTGAGTCATTTCCGAGATAATTTGATGCATGACTTAACGAATCAACTATCAGAATCTGAAGCATATGCTGACTTAGAGCGACAAAGACATCTTATTGAAACTGAAGCAGCAATAAAAATTGCAAATAAAAGTGAGATTAAAAAGCCGCTTCTTAACTTCCATGTAGAAAAAAAATACTTAAATATAACATTAGGTTCAGAAGCGCTTACTACAGAACGAGATTTATTGAAAAATAGCGATATATCTATTGTCTTCAACAATAAATATACTACTTTGAAAAACAAGTTAGATGCCATTAACTCGTTAACTATACCAGATGTGCAAAATGATGCGTTCTTTAATTTCTTAGAAAAACCACGAAAACTCTTAACACCCGCAGGTTCTAATAAAAATGACATCGTACTCTCAATAACATTCATATTTATATTATTTGGTTTTTTCATTGCTTTGATACTAGCATTTTTTAATATAAGCGTTCATCCTTTTTTTATTAAAAAAAATCTTCGTAAGTAGACTTGCTTATGCTTAAAAATATTTTCATGTTATTTATATCTCAAGGGGTGAACTATTTGGTCCCTTTGATTTTAGTTCCATATCTCGTTCGCACTCTTGGAGCTGAATCATATGGCGAGTTTAATTTAGCATTGTCTATTATTCTTTACGGTTGTTTGTTTATTGATTTTGGGTTCAATTTATATACGACCGGAGAGATCTCAAAGACTGAAAATAAAGAAAAAATCCGTCACTTATATACAGTAACAATAGCTAGCAAATTTCTTATATTTTTCCCTGTAGCCTTAATAATAATATTTACAGTCAATAATGTTAGTCAATTCGATAATATTAAGAGTGTTTGTTACATATTGATAATCCAGATGTTGTCGTCAGTTATCTCGACTGTTTGGCTGTATCAAGGCCTAGAAAAAATCCGCATCTACTCTTTAGTTAATGTTGTTGTGAAGTTATTAATGCTGCCTATGATTTTTACTTTGGTACGAGACATAAATGACATTAACATACTTGCAACAATACAAAGTGTATCGTTTCTATTATCAGCATTGCTATTAATAACCATTGCCAAACGTTACGATATATATTTAGTGAAAATTAATTTTTCAGACATCAGAAGTATACTATCTAGCGCATCTCATATATTTACAGGTACAATTAGTGTCAGTTTGTACACTATGAGCACACCTATTATATTAGGTTTAGTGAATACAGCATTTGAAGTTGGACAATTTAGCGCAACAGATAAAATCCGAGGAGCCTTCATTTCAATTTTTCTAATTCTTTCGAATGTGATATATCCAAGAATTAACAAGCTAAAAGTTGATAACGAATTTTTAGCTTTTCGTTTTATTAAAAAAATCACCATGATTCAGTTTTTTTTAGGGTTAACTTTTGCTACAGCAATTTATTACTCGGCACCGTATATAGTAATCAATTATCTTGGTTCTGAATTTCAAGAATCTATTGACTTGCTAAGGTTAATGAGCCCAATGGTTATATTAGTACCTCTTTCAGTTATCTTGTCAAATTATGTTTTATTAACTTGGAATTATAAAAAATACTATTTATGCGTACCGTTAATAACATGCATTTTTCACTTTTCATATATAATCCCACTATCTCACTACTATGGCGCAATTGGATCTGGTATTGGTATTCTTATTACCGAATTTATCAGCTTCTCCTTATTGCTTATATTTTCATTAAAGTCCGGGATGTTAAGGAAAATTTATGAATCCTAGAATAAGTATAATCGTACCAGTCTATAACTCGGAAGAATATATACGTGATACACTACAAGCAATCGAAAATCAAGATTACCCGGAATTAGAATTAATACTAATAAACGATGGTTCAACAGACACAACATTTGATATCATATCAAAATTCGAATTCTCACACGTTTCTACTGTTATTTTAAACGAAAAAAATAGCGGTGTAAGCAATAGCCGCAACAAAGGCATAAAAATATCCACAGGTAAATATATCACGTTCGTTGATGCTGATGATCTTATAGAACCAGATTTTATTAGCGAGTTAGTTTGTCAATCAGAAAATAAAAATTTAGTAATTGCTAAAAATATTCATGATTACGTCAACCAACAACCCAAACCTTGGTCGGCTAATTCTACTAATTTATTGCCTATTGAAGAAAATAGGTTTTTTGTCTATGTATGGGGTAAGTTATATTTAAGGCAGCACGTGTTGGATAATAAATTATTGTTTGCCCCCTATTTACGCGTTGGTGAAGATTTTTGTTTCAACATTCATTATCTTATATCTTTAGATAATGAAGAATCGATAAAAGTTGTAGATAATCAAGCAAAATTTTTGTATCGAGTAATCCCTACATCATTAAGCCATAATGTTTCTGATAGTGCCGTTCGAAATAGAAAGCAATCAGCCTTAGTTATTTTTAAACTACTTTCTCGCTACCGTCAACGCGATACAGCCTCATCTATCTATTATAGCTACTACTTAAAAAGGGTAGTATTGAACGCAATCAGGGACACTGACTTATCTCGTTTCCATCTAATAATAAAAATGGAAGCAGTAGATACACCGTTATTTTTCCGTGATATACTTAACTTAAATGTCGACATAAAACAAAAGATATTTGGATTAAGTATCTACTTATTTATTAGTATCTATCGATTAGTAATATGATTTATTATTTTATTTTTTTAATTTTATCTCTTTTGTCTTTGAGTGATTTACTCAAAGACAAAAGGTTTCAGACGATATCATTTTTTTTATCATTTCTTCTACTTTTTGTTTTCGGTAGTTTTCGCTTCGATACTGGTTGGGATTTTGCAACTTATCGGTTCTATTTCGACAAGATACCTACAATTTCCATATTCTTGAACAATGGATTTTCACCAGATGTTTATTTTGAATTTGGATTTAAACTATTAATTTCAATAATAAAAACATTAAACTTAAGCTTTCAGTTTCTTATTTTCCTTTCAAATTTATTTGTGTTGTTTTGTGTTTACAATTTCATTGATGAAGAAGTAAAACATAAAAACTTAGCTGTGCTCTTATTCTACAGCACATGTTATTTGTTTCTGAATTTTTCAATTTTACGTCAGGGTATCGCAATCGGCATCCTGTTATTGTCGTTGAGATTTCTCTTCAATAAAAAAATAATAGCCAGCTTAATGATGATATTCCTTGCTAGTTTATTTCATATGACCGCAATCGTTTTTTTACCTATATTATTAATAGCTAACTATACTTACTTACCAAGGCACCTATATTTAATTTTGTTTTCTTCTGTTACAATGTTTGCATTTTTACCAATTTCATTAGTTGAAATATCCTTACATCTGTTCCAAGGAATACTACCAAATACAATCGTTTCCAAGCTACAACACTATATGGGGAATAATTACTATGGCTCCCAAAGAACTCTTGGACTCGGTTTTGTGGAAAAATTTGGTTTTATAACTCTATTTATTTTCCACGCATACTACCTTCGATCCGACATGAAGCCAACGAAGCGCATTAGTACCATTGGTTACTTATTCTTAGCTTATTATTCAATTTACATATTATTTATCGACATCCAAGTAATATATACGAGAATGAAATTTTACTTCATGACTATCTCATCATTTACATACTCTTATTTACTAATTGAATTATTTAGAAAAAACTCATTCCGAACCCTATCTGCCATTTTGATAATATTATTTTCATTTGTTAATTTACACAACACATTACGATATAAACCAAATAATGTTGTATTCATTCCATATCAAAGCATTATTTCAGAACCTGATTTTTTGAATACCGACTATTATCGTATTTTGCGAGCATCGGAATTAATCGGACCGTAACAACACCTCTCATGTAATATAAATATTGAACGAGTAATGTCAAAGTCCACCTTATATTAAACTACCGTCTGGATATAAGGTGGTAGTTGAATGGTTGTAACAGAGTCAATTTTTGATGTTGCTCGTTTAGAGGAGTAACGTATAATATCTATCTAAAATTAGGGTGATATTTTCTTCAAGCTCCCACTATTAGTATACGACCATCTTTCCCTAAAAATAATGCAAGATTCCATGCATGAAACACATAATATCAAAGGCTATAGCTACACTTCTTTACTATAAATCCATTATTTGTTTATCCAACCCCATGCTTCCCCTGTATTCTCCTATCCTTTCTCGCTATACTCCTACCCTATGATTTTTCGCCCAATAACGAATAAGAGTTCAAGATATGCAAGAGTTAGTTCCATTTGTTCAAGAGAATATGATTTTAGCCATCGTATGGATCGGCTTGGTTGTTGCCATCATTGCGAACGTTATCAAGACATCAAACGCAGCCTACAAAGAGATCACGGCAGCGCAAACCACACACATGATTAACCGTGAAAACGGTGTTGTGGTTGATATTCGTACTAAAGATGAGTTCAAAAAGGGCCATATTACGGACGCAGTTCACATTTTGCCGTCAGATATCAAAGCAAATAGCTTTGGTAGCCTTGAAAGCCACAAAGCAGACCCAATCATCGTAGTATGCAAGACAGGTCAAACTGCTCAAGAAAGCGCTAACCTAATGGTTAAAGCAGGTTTCGAAAACGTAAGCGTGCTGAAAAGCGGCTTAGTGGCTTGGAGCGAAGCTAACCTTCCTTTGGTTAAAGGTAAGAAATAAGCTGACCGAGTAAAACGATATTACTTTAGGGCTTTGTTCGACTGATATGATGAACAGAGCCTAATTATAAATTTTTAAGGACAAGAAAATGGCTGAAGCAGCACAACAAGACGCACAACAGAACTTCGCAATCCAACGTATTTTCCTAAAAGACGTCTCTTTCGAAGCGCCAAACTCTCCAGATATGTTTCAAAAAGAGTGGAACCCAGATGTAAAACTGGACCTAGACACTCAAAGCCGTGAGCTTGGCGAAGGTGTTTACGAAGTTATCCTACGTCTAACTGTTACTGTTAAGAATGCAGAAGACACAGCGTTCCTTTGTGAAGTTCAACAAGGCGGTATTTTCTCTGCAAGCGAAATGGAAGCTGGCCAACTGGCACATTGCCTAGGTGCATTCTGCCCGAACATCCTGTTCCCATACGCGCGTGAAACAATTTCTAGCCTAGTGGTTAAAGGTACGTTCCCACAATTGAACCTAGCTCCAGTAAACTTTGATGCTTTGTTCATGAACTACCTACAAAACCAAGCTCAACAAGCTGAAGGCGAACAAGCTTAAGTCTCAATATAGTCTTAACGCTTAGCGAATAAATGACCAATAAATAACTAATAAACGAACGGCCAACAAACGGCTATTTCTATTAGAAGATTGCCTTTTATTCGATAGCTAGTTTTTGTGAAATAATTAGTTTTAAATGCACATCGCAGCTTCTGCGATGTGCATTTTTTATTTACACTGTACTTTGGTAGAGCGCTTTTTCTTCTTAGTAAAGGGTTTCTCCAAAACTCTTCGATTTCCCTCATTATTTTTAGGTGGAAGCATGACAGACACAACTCGCCCGACTAACACGGCAGACGCTTACGGTAAAGACATTGCGATGACAGTGATAGGCGCCGGTTCTTACGGAACCTCTTTAGCGATATCTCTAGCGCGTAACGGTGCCAATGTTGTTCTTTGGGGGCACGACCCTGTTCATATGGCTCGTCTTGAATCTGAGCGAGCTAATCATGAGTTCCTACCAAATATAGAATTCCCAGAAAGCCTGATCATTGAATCAGACTTAGAAAAAGCAGTGACATCAAGCCGAGACCTTTTACTTGTAGTCCCGAGCCACGTATTCGGCGTTGTGCTTAATAGCGTTAAACCTTACTTAGCCTCAGACTCTCGCATCTGTTGGGCGACCAAAGGCTTAGAGCCAGAGACCGGCCGCCTGCTTAAAGATGTCGCGCATGATGTGCTGGGTGATGGTTACTCGTTAGCGGTTCTATCAGGACCGACCTTCGCCAAAGAGTTAGCGATGGGCATGCCAACGGCTATCTCTGTAGCTTCACCTGATGAAGTTTTCCTAGAAGAGCTCCAAGAAAAAATCCACTGCGGCAAAACATTCCGCGTGTATGCAAACTCAGATTTCATTGGTATGCAGCTTGGCGGCGCAGTGAAGAATGTTATCGCAATTGGCGCAGGCATGTCGGATGGTATTGGCTTTGGTGCCAATGCACGTACCGCACTTATCACTCGCGGCTTAGCTGAGATGAGCCGCTTAGGTGCAGCTCTTGGTGCGCAACCAGAAACCTTCATGGGCATGGCTGGGCTGGGTGACTTAGTACTCACCTGTACTGATAACCAATCACGCAACCGCCGCTTTGGTTTGGCACTTGGCGCAGGCAAAGATGTGGATACCGCACAAAAAGAAATTGGCCAAGTCGTTGAAGGCTATCGCAACACCAAAGAAGTTTGGTTATTATCAGAACGCATGGGCGTTGAGATGCCAATTGTTGAACAAATTTATCAAGTGTTGTATCAAGGGAAAGATGCACACTTAGCAGCACAAGATCTACTTGCACGAGACAAGAAGTCAGAGCGATAACATCGCTTATTAAGTCGTGGAATGAAATAGATAAAATGGATGGAAAAATGAAACACTGTGAACAGCAAAAGGTTTGGCAATGCATTGTGAAGGAAGCTCGACAGCAGTCAGAGCAAGAACCTATGCTTGCGAGTTTTTACCATGCCACCATTATCAACCACGAAAGCTTAGGCGCTGCATTAAGTTATATCCTAGCCAACAAGCTAAAGACGGCTTCAATGCCCGCAATGGCGGTGCGTGAGGTGGTTGAACAAGCATTCAAGCAAGATCAATCGATTATTGATGCGGCTGCTTGTGATATCTGCGCGACGGTAAATCGAGATCCTGCGGTCGAGATGTACTCGATGCCTCTGCTTTATCTGAAAGGCTACCACGCTTTGCAAGGTTACCGAGTGGCTAACTGGCTATGGAAGCAAGGGCGTATTGCGCTTGCTACTTACCTACAGAACCAAATTTCGGTTGCTTGCCAAGTGGATATTCACCCAGCCGCTCGTATCGGTAAAGCGATCATGCTCGACCACGCCACTGGTATCGTGATTGGTGAAACTGCTGTCGTCGAAAATGATGTATCGATCCTTCAAGACGTGACTTTAGGTGGTACGGGTAAAGAAGGTGGCGATCGTCACCCTAAAATCCGAGAAGGTGTAATGATCGGTGCCGGCGCTAAAATACTTGGCAATATTGAAGTGGGTGAAGGCGCGAAAATTGGTTCTTGCTCTGTGGTTCTTCAAGCCGTTCCGCCTCATACGACTGTCGCTGGTGTTCCTGCAAAAATTGTTGGAAAGCCGAAAACTGATAAGCCATCTTTAGACATGGATCAGGGGTTTAACGGTCGCTCTCAGAACTTCATCCATGGTGATGGGATTTAAGAGCAGATTCGGGATCCGACGAATAGCCGATAGCCGAGATGCGAAAAGACTCGCAGCAGATGCTGATTATTAATAAGAGCAAAATGACGATAATGATGAAACCCGTTCAATCAATGAGCACTGTTCTTTTGATATCTGCCAGCCTTGGTGTTGCTCTTTTGTCTTCATCATCATTTGCTGCATCTCAAGGTGAACTGAAAGGCGTATCAAGCGAAATCTCTCGTCAACAGAAAGCGCTCTCTTCCCAGCAAAAGAAACTCGATAGCCTACAGGCAAACCTCAAGAAGCAGGAGCTGTCCATCGCTTCACTTGAAAAAGCGATTCTAGACAGTAAAAAGCAGCTCAATACTGCTAATGCTAATATTGCTAATTTAGACACAAAGATTAAAGCGCTCACTGCACAGAAAAAAGTCCAGACAGACAAGTTAGAGCAGCTCATTCAGACTTACTACATGACGAGTCGAGCTAAGGCTTCTTCTCACATTCTCAACACCGGTGTAGAAGAAGATCGCATCAGTCATTATTACCAGCACCTTGCCAAAGCTCGCTCCGCAACCATTAAAACGATTGAACAGACGCAACTCGAATTAGAAGAAAGCCACAAACAGCGTCAACTTGAGCAAGAACAAATTGCAACATTGTTAAAACAGCAAACCACAAAGCGTGACAAGTTGTCTCAGACTCAAACACAACGTAAGAAAACCGTTGGCAGCATTAAGAAGAATATTTCTGGCGACAAAAATTACTTGGCTGAACTTCAGCGAAATGAAACTCGCCTGAAAGCTGAAATAGCAAAAGCAGAAAAAGCGGCTCGAGAACGACGTAATGCAGTACCGATGGATGGCCTAGCAAAACGTAAAGGTAAGCTACCTTGGCCGATCAAAGATAAAGTTCTACATAACTACGGTTCACGTCAAACGGGGCAAATTAACTGGAAAGGCATGGTGATCAACGCCAAGTACGGTCAGCAGGTAAAATCCGTTTACTCAGGTACGGTGGTATTTTCCGAGTATCTGCGAGGCTATGGTTTAGTGGTTCTTCTCGACCATGGTAAAGGTGATATGACGCTCTATGGCTTTAACCAAGCACTACTGAAGAAAGAAGGTGACAAGGTTAAAGCGGGTGAAGCCATCGCGCTTGCAGGTGACACTGGCGGCCAAACACGCCCATCATTGTACTTTGAAATTCGTAGAAACAGCCAAGCTCAGAATCCAAAGAGTTGGTTGGTTAGGTAAAGAGCAGATACGGGATGCGAGTATCTTTCTTCGAATCCCGTATACCGCTTACTCGTCTCTTTCTATTTAGAGTTCAACGCCCTTACACCATCTTCCAATAATGTCAGCTGCTCAAAACCTTGAGCTGTCGCAATCGGTTTAACCGTCGCGATCATCTGCAGCATTCCTTGATGAACCACTTGCTCGGTAATTTGAGCTTTTGGAGACATCGCAGATTGATACGCCAACCAACCTGATGCAATCAAGTGAAGAGACGTCACCATCGATTTCATTTCCGTATCCGTTGCTTTGAGCAGGTTCAACTCAACGAAGGCTCGCATGATATCGACAAGATTCGTTTGCAGCTTTTCTTGTACGGCCATGTAATCAAGGTGGAGTTTTTCATCACGTGACAATATTTCAGGTAAGTTCGCATAGAAGAATCGGTACTTCCACATCAACGTGAAGATAGAATCTAAGTAGCGCTTTAGTAGCGTCAGGCTTTCTTGTTGGCCTTGAATCGGTGTGAACCTTTCAAGTAACTCTGTCGAATAGAGAGTAAAGATGTCACGGACAATTTCTTGCTTGTTGCGGAAATGGTAGTAGAGGTTACCAGGGCTAATCTCGATATGCTCAGCAATATGATTGGTCGTAATACTACGCTCACCGTGCTCATTAAAAAGCTCTAGAGCAGCGTAAACAATCTTGTCACGTGTTTTCATTAGTTATTAGTATCCCTATCCGTTTAGTGGTTCAGTATATCGCCACTAAGCGGATAGATCGAGCTGATAACATCTGGTCGAATTAGCAAACGCTAAAATTCACCTTCAACCGTCACACCTTTGATCAATCACAGCTGTAATTAATCGCTCGTGTCATTAATCTTAATCACTCGTACAATCAATCGCTACTGTAATCAATCGCTGCCAAACAGGTCTCGTGTGTACACCTTATCTGCTACGTCTGCGATTTCTTCTACCATTCTGTTAGATACAATCACATCCGATACTGTTTTAAAATCTTCAAGGTCAGAATAAACTTTAGAGTTAAAGAAATGCTCTTCTTCCAATACCGGCTCATACACGACGACTTCGATGCCTTTGGCTTTTAAACGCTTCATGATCCCTTGGATGGAAGAAGCACGGAAATTGTCAGAGCCCGCCTTCATGATCAAACGATAAATACCGACAATTTTAGGCGAGCGCTTAATAATTGAATCCGCAATGAAGTCTTTTCGGGTACGGTTTGCATCAACAATCGCACCCACAATGTTGTTTGGTACATCTTGATAGTTTGCTAATAGTTGCTTGGTGTCTTTTGGTAAGCAATAACCACCGTAACCAAATGAAGGGTTGTTGTAATGATTGCCGATACGAGGGTCTAAGCCAACACCTTCTATGATCTGACGAGAATCCAAGCCATGCGCTTCCGCGTAAGAATCAAGCTCATTGAAATAAGAAACTCGCATCGCTAGATAAGTATTTGAGAATAACTTTACTGCTTCTGCTTCCGTTGAGTGAGTAAACAGTACGTCGATGTTTTCTTTTTCCGCACCTTCCACAAGAAGATTCGCAAACACTTTAGCGCGTTCAGAACATTCACCAACGATAATACGTGATGGGTGTAGATTATCGAACAGGGCCTTGCCTTCACGCAAAAACTCCGGTGAGAACATGACGTTTTCGCAGTTCAGCTCTTGCTTAATACGCTCGGTATAGCCAACCGGCACCGTTGATTTAATAACCATCACCGCATCAGGATTGATCTCCATGACGTCTTTGATGACAGATTCTACAGAGCTGGTATCAAAATAATTGTTTTTAGGGTCATAATCGGTAGGTGTAGCAATGATGACAAATTCAGCATTTTTGTAAGCGGCTTTATCCGTTGTAGCCATGAAGTTCAGTGTCTTATTTGATAGAAAGTGCTCAATCTCATTGTCTACAATCGGTGACTGCTTATTGTTTAGCATTGCCACTTTTTCATCGATGATATCTACCGCGACTACTTCATGATGTTGTGCTAACAGCATTGCGTTTGATAGACCCACATACCCAGTACCGGCTACTGCAATCTTCATGATAATACCTATAGTTTTGAGTAATTAACTCAACATAATTTATAACTTAGCTTGCCGTATCATACTCTGGTTGGGGAATTATTCCACTAGCCCGCTTTATCCATTCCTTGCTATACTCGTGACAGTTTTGTATTCAAAAGAGTTAGAAATTATGATTATCGTAACTGGTGGTGCTGGCATGATTGGCAGCAATATTGTTAAGGCGCTTAATGAAGCGGGCCACAACGATATTCTAGTCGTCGACAACTTAAAAGATGGTAAGAAATTTAAGAACCTTGTAGACCTAGACATCACGGATTACATGGATCGTGATGACTTCCTAACTCAAGTCATGGCCGGTGATGATTTTGGTCATATTGAAGCTGTTTTCCATGAAGGAGCATGCTCTGCTACCACTGAGTGGGATGGCAAATACATGATGCTCAACAACTATGAATACTCAAAAGAGCTACTTCATTACTGTGTTGAACGTGAAATTCCTTTCTTGTATGCCTCTTCAGCTGCAACTTACGGTGAAACCGACACTTTCATTGAAGAACGAGAGTACGAAGGTGCATTGAATGTCTACGGCTATTCAAAACAACAATTTGATAACTACGTTCGCCGCTTAACCGCGGATGCAGCAGCACACAACGAAAAGCTTTCGCAAATCGTAGGGTTTCGTTACTTCAATGTTTATGGTCCACGCGAGCAACACAAAGGCAGCATGGCCTCTGTCGCTTTCCACCTAAACAACCAAATGAATTCCGGTGAAAACCCGAAATTGTTCGCAGGTAGCGAAACCTTTAAGCGTGATTTTGTGTATGTAGGTGATGTTGCGGCTGTAAACTTGTGGTTCTTAGAAAATGGGGTATCTGGCCTCTTTAATCTAGGTACTGGCAATGCTGAGTCGTTTGAAGAAGTCGCCAAGGCAGTTATCAAGCACCATGGTAAAGGCGAAATCGAAACGATTCCTTTCCCTGATCATTTAAAAGGTGCTTACCAAGAATTCACTCAAGCAGACCTAACGAAGCTTCGCGGTACAGGTTGCGATATCGAGTTTAAAGCAGTAGCCGATGGCGTTGCTGAGTACATGAAGATCGTAAACGCTTAACGTATATTTCAGATTAGGACCAATAATACACCTTACTTTTAGCGTGTATTATTGGGAATATCTAACGAATATAATCATTCCCAGAGTGACCGATATTAAGTTAACTCTCTGATTTAAATAATGTAGTGAATGAATGACCACACAACGCAATGATTTTGATCCAAAAGCTTACAACCCTGAGTTTGAATGGGGTTTTCTAGCACCTAAATACTGGGGAACTTGGATTGCTGTTTTGTTATCGTCTTTAGTCTGCTTCTTACCTAACAACATTCGTTTAGCATTAGCTAAGTTTATGGCTAAGCAAGCTGTAAAAATTAAGAATAAGGCTAACCGCCGGGCTCGAGTTAACCTTGAGATGTGTTTCCCTGAGCAATCTATCGAAGAGCGCGAAGAAACTCTCTATCAGTCATACGTTACTTCCATCTCATTTTTGATGGGATTTGCTTCACTGACACTCAAGAGTAAAACTTGGCTAGAGAATAACACTGCGATAAACGGCCTGAGCAACCTAACCGATATTACAGACAGTGGCGAGAATGTGATCTTGCTGGTGCCACACACATGGGCTATCGATATCCCAGCGGTATTATTAGCTTCACGCAATTTACCTGTATCTGCGATGGCAAAAGCACAAAAAAACAAACTCAGTGACTGGCTAATGCACCGACAGCGCGTGCAATACGGCGGTCGTGTTTATGATCGCAGCGGTGGTATCAAACCTTTCATCAAGTCGGTACGTGATGGGTACCTGGGTTACTACCTCCCTGATGAAGATCTTGGCCGTGAGCACAGTGTCTTCGTTGACTTTTTCGCGACTCAAAAAGCAACTATCTCAGGCCTTGGTCGCCTATCAAAACTAAGTAAAGCTAAAATTGTGCCCTTGTTTGCTCAATACGATAGCAGTACAGGCCAATACACCTTGGACTTCTACCCTGCTCTACCATTCCCAACAGGAGGCGAAGAGGAGGACGCGCGTATGATGAATCAATGTATTGAAGACTACGTAAGCAAAAAGCCTGAGCAATATATGTGGATCTTAAGACTGCTTAAGACTCGTCCTGAAAGTAATATAAATCCTTATAATAGTTAGCATTAAATTCAACAGTATGAATATTATTAACAGAAAGCAGATTTATACAGCACTCTTACTATTACCTTACTTTCTTGCTGTTACAGGTATGTTAGTTTTAGATAGTGGTGATAAGAAAATGATCCCACTATTTTTGATTAGTATCATCGTCAGTATATTAGTATTTAAAAAAGAAACTATATTAAATAACATACAGAGCCCGTTTGTGTGGTTAATTGGCATTTCATGTATATATACAGTATTTAGTTACTATTATCATGGAGCAAGCTCTAGAGAACTGAGGTCACTGATTGGCGTTACTCTTTTTCTTATAGCTTTCCCATATCAAATGCTTACTCAAAAAGTAATTCAATGGGTAGTTTTGATCGGTAGTTTTGTTGTATGTGTCAATAGCGTATATTTCAACCTTTATATAGGTATAGAACGTGATGCTGGCTATATAAACCCAATACCTTACGCGACAGCTTGCGCTTTGATATCCATAATCGCTTTCTCTTTATTGCTAGATAATTCATCTTTAAAGGGAAAAACACTTCCTTTGATAGCTTTTTTATTGTCACTCCCACCTATTATCCTAAGTGAAACTAGAGGTATCTGGTTAGCGTTTACTTTGAGTATCTTTTTTATATTCATTACTAAATGCATTAAGAACCCGCCTTCAAAAAGGAAAATATTACTTGCCTTTATATTCACAGCCATTCTAACTTCTACTGGTGTATTCTTATTTAAAGAAAAAATAAATGATAGATATGACAGAACCATCTATGAAATAGAGAGAATACAATCAAATGACTATAGTACTTCTATTGGGCTTAGGCTACAAATGTGGATGCTGGCACCAGAACTAATAAAACAAAAACCAATACTAGGACACGGACAAGAACAACGAGAAATATTAAAAGGTAAGTTGAAAAATGGTGAAATATCCAAACAACTTTTTCACTTCGCTTCAGCTCACTACCACAATCAATTTTTAGATAAAATGGTTAAGTCTGGAATTATAGGGCTAACACTTGTAATTGGACTTCTAATTTATCCACTAATGATAGTGAAAAATTTACCATCACTCGATACATATATAGTGATTGGTTTAGTTAGTCTATTTTTCATTGCAGGGCTAACAGATGTCCCTTTCAATCACCCTCAACCCCTGATGTTGTATTTATTGTTCCTTCTACCTATTTGCTCAAGATGTAAGAGAGTTACCAATGACTAAAATATTTGTCATAAATTTAGAATCTTCCACAGATAGAAAAAAAAACATTAGTCGTCAACTAGATGAACTATCTCTTCCTTTTGAGCTCTTTTCTGCGATAGATGGTCGAATTTCTCCTCCTCATCCGCTACTAAAACGTTATAACGATAGTTTAAGCCAAACGTACCGAGCAAAAACACTGAGTGCAGGGCAACTAGGGTGCTATGCAAGCCATTTTTTATTATGGGAAAAGTGTGTTGAACTCAATCAACCAATAATCGTAATCGAAGATGATGCTCTTCTATATAAAGATGAGTTCCTTAACTTCATTCGAGATATTAGTGACATACCAGAAAATGTAGAGTGTGTGAGATTATTCAAAAATAAGCGCCGTAAATATGGTTCTTACGAAGTTTTCGAAGCTAAATCTACTAGTATTCATAAGTTTACTAAAGGGCATATGAGTGCAACAGCCTATTTCTTAAGACCTTCAGGAGCTAAAAAATTCCTTGAACACTCAAAAGAGTGGTATATGGCTGTAGATATTTATATGGACCGATTCTGGCAAAACGAAGTCGAGTGCTACGGCACTGCAGTACCCTGTTTAACGAACGACCCAAAGTTTGATTCTGATATCGGATATGAAAAACGCACAAGCACCAGAAGTTTATTCAAGAAATTTAAGCGTGAATGGTTCAATTTAAACGAAACTATCCAGCGTCACCTACATAACATAAAATTCAAATACTCGAAGCGGTAATCCAATGAAAATTCTTATTGCTAGTTCCTACTATCATGCTCGAAATAGTGTACGTCCTGAAGCCGAAATGTTTATAGAAATGGTAAAGCAAGGTCATGAGGTCACAGTTCTTACCCAAGGCGATGCAGAATACGCTCAACGGTTTCAAGAAAATGGCGTAAGAGTTGTTGATGCCTACCCAAATAAAAAGATTTGTATAAAGACTATCAAAGCTTATAAAAAAGAACTTAATAATAAAAGCTATGACATCTTTTATGCATTTAACTCCAAAACAATCCCAAACGCGGCGTTTGCGTGTATTGGCACAAAAACAAAATTAATCACATATCGCGGGACTACAGGTGGTCTGTATCGTCATGATCCTTCAGCCTATCTTACTCACCTGCACCCAAAAGTCAGCGGCGTTGTTTGTGTATCAAAAGCTGTTGCTAACGACGTCAAGAAGAGAGTTTGGTGCAATAAAGACAATGTAGTCACCATCTACAAAGGTCATGAACTAGACTGGTACACTGTTCAAGCAAATAAACCGGAAGAATTTGGCTTAGATTCCAATAAAGTCGTTGCTGTGTGCGCTGCTCATGTAAGACCCAGTAAAGGAATTGATGTTCTAATCAGAGCTACACACTTTGTAGATAATCCCGACTTCCATCTTCTTTTGATTGGCAGTGGCTACGAACCTTATTTCGAAATGGCCAAAGAAAGCCCTATGTCGGAAAGAATACACTTCATTGGTCACAGAAAAGATGTGCCATCTATAATGGCAATGGCTGACTTTCAAATCCAGCCATCAATCAGTGGAGAAGGCCTTCCAAGAACGATAGTTGAAGCCATGGCTAATGGGACACCATCCATCGTAACGACAACTGGTGGCTCCCCAGAACTTATTGAAGAAAACGAAACTGGCTACATTGTTCCCGTAAAAAACGCCCAGTTATTAGGTGATTCTATAAACAATATGGCGAAGAATAAAGAACATTGCGCGGAGATGGGACGTAAAGCAAAAATCAGACTTCAACGCTACTTTTCGTCATCAGAAACAGTAAAACAGCATATTAATTTTTTTGAAAAACTAACTAAGAAATAATTTAATACTAAAAGGGCAGGAAAATGAGTTAACCTGCCCTAACGATTTAGTTTTGATCTTTGATAATTTTACTTATCACTTCTTTTTGAATTTCGACTATCGCATTGAGTTGTGCCAAAGAGCTCAATTGGTAATTGCTCTTGTCATTGGCTAAAACTTTAAGCTTCAATTGTAAATTTTTCATATCGTCATTAGAGGCCAGTTTGTACACAGTCACGAGTGACAGCCACTTTCTCGATGAAGATTTAAATAATTTAGCTACATTTCTCTTAAACGTATTTTCTAACAATTTACCAATGGGCATCTTATTAACACTCATAAAAGGTAAGTCGTGTAATATTAGCTCTACATCCATAGATTCAGCAAAGTCATACCACTTTTCATCGTCAAATGTCGGGGAGAAACGAACTCCTTTCCAAGGGATGCGAAGTGCGTCCGCAATAATTGCACCGTGCATGGCCTCAGTCACAACGGACTCACACTCTTGAAGAGCCAACAAAAAAGTCTCGACCGGTTGTTTTGCTGTAATGTATGTTAAACCTATCTTCTGGCAAACTTTATCCCAATCGATAAAATCTTCACTACGATGATGAGGTATAAAGCCAATCTTCCCTTTTTGTATTTCCGCTTTAGGGAAGTCAACTTCACGAAGGAGATAAGCACCATCTCCAACCACCAGTTCGGGTTTTAACCCTAATTTTTTTGCCGTCCTAGGCCCTCTTACACCATAAACAGTACACTTGTCAGATAACTTGGGGACGTTCCACTCCCATGCACCTGATGAGAAAATAATAACTTCGTCCGCACCTGAAAGCGTTTTATTTAATCGCTTCTCCGTCAAAATCGTCCCTATGCCTAAAAAATAACGAGAGCTATCTTCTACAATCAAGTCACCAAACAGTTGTGGCCATAGCCAAGGGTTAAGATCATCCCCTACATTGTAAGTATCTGACAGGCAGTACTCTAATTTAAAAGCCACTGGTTAACTCCTTTCTTTTTCGATAAGCCACAAGCCGACATATTTATTGAAATTCACTTGAGCGTAAGTCATCGCCATAATGAAGCCGACACTGCCATCCATAAAGCCACGGCGAATGATATACACAAGGAAGAACGTCCATATTGCACGTAATAAAGCTAAAAATAAGCCGTGTGATTTCTTACCTTTGCGATGATACTTTTGCGATCCAAGCCAAGCGTACTGCGCTGCTTTGTCTAAACCATGACCATAATCGCGATGGGTGTAATGAAGAAGAAACCCCTTCAGTACTCCTGTAGAGCCTTGCTCAGGAACGACGGTCTCGTGAACCTCGTCTAACGTATATCGAGAGCCTTCTCTCTTAAACAGTCTTAATACTGCACGAGCACTGCGGCCATGTTTTAGAGTCGTGCCATAAAGCGTCACTCCCCAAGGCAGCTTGTACGCAGTGTGTTTGATTTGATCTTGTTTTAATAGTTCAACAAGAGCGTTGCTCATCTCTTTATCGAGAGCTTCGTCAGCATCAATTGATAGCACCCAATCACATGTCGCTTTATCTAGCGCTCGCTGCTTTTGCTTACCAAAACCAGGCCAATCTGTGATTGTCACGTTATCTGTATATTTTTGGCATATTTCAACGGTTGCATCTGTTGAGCCACTGTCTAGAACAATCAGTTCATCGGCAATATCAACAACAGATTTAAGGCAAGTTTCAATTCGGTCTTCTTCATTCTTGGTAATAACAATGACAGACAGGGTATGTTTTCTCATTATTCAGCCCTAGAATTTCCAATAGTTTAATGATTTACGGATTTTAAAGTTACGAATCCAATTTTTTGGCTTGTTATCTTGCCAGCCGCTTTCTAGCACATCCGTAATAGCACTCAGAACTCTCGCTGAGGATTGCCCATCTAAATATGGTGTTATTGACGGTCCGTAATGAGCGATAGCGTTATCTCTTTCTTCATCAGGTAGCATTGCTTGCTTAATTGCTGACTCTAATTGCTCGGCTTGAGTAATGTTAATAAAGCTTGCTTGAGGGTCTCGATTATTTACCGTGACAACAGGCTTATTGAGCAACAAGAATTCCTGAAATATCGATGAGTTGTCACATACCATCACATCAGCACGATGCTGCATCTCAATCACTCGATCATTATCGAAGAACAGAAGATTATCACCTTCCAACGCTTGGTATTTCTCTCGTGTCTCTAGCTTCATTTTAGGGTGCAGTGTGACTAACCATTGCCACTGGCTCAGTTTGCTTAAGCGCTTAAGCTCTTCATAAACCAATTCGGCACAGGATAAGCTTGGCGAAAAAGTGGAAGCAAATAGAATTTGCGGTCTTTCAAAATGCTTGTCACTGGCTTGGTAATTAAACAAGCTATCGAGCTTCAGCCACCCGGTCTCTTTTACTTGAAAATAGCCGCGCTGTTTAGCTAGTGGTTCCAATGAGCTCGTTCTTTCATGGCCTTCGGTGCAATACAAATCAAATAGACCACGTTCAGGGTATAAGTTCCCACGTTTGCTCTCGTTCAAACCATGAAATACTTGTACCTTCAACCCTGGAATAAACGCTGGAACACGATCACCGGGCACTAGAACGGCAGAAGGATTAAAAACAATAGCTTCTGTCAAAGAGACGCTCTGCTCTTGATCCAGTAAAAGATGTTCAGAAGCGTCTTCACCAACAAGCAACCACTTAACCTCATGGCCGAGTTGCTTCGCGTAATCATAGAATGGGCGAAGAATAGCAAATGAATAATTTTGCTCGACGTAGAGCAAGAAACGATAGGTTTGATCGGTTTGCATAAGCGATGAGATAAAATTCACCATGTCCGTTTGAAAGCGCAACTAAGCATTTAATTATAACGCTCTTTACTTTCGAGATTGAAGAAAATACTCTTCTGAATATTGATTTTACCTTCTGGTGTCACTGTTCTTATGCTTATACGACTTATCTATACTCTCATATTGTCATTAGCTTCTCCGCTACTGCTGTATGGGCTTTATAAGAGCAAACCTGGAAAGCCAAGTTTTGGTCAGCGTTGGAAAGAACATTTCGGGATCACACCGCAAACTCAAGGTAAGAATCCTATCTGGATTCACGCAGTATCGGTTGGTGAATCGATTGCCGCCGTACCGATCATCAAGCAACTGAAGCGACGCAATCCAAACCAAGCCATTATCGTTACCACGACAACCAGCACGGGTGCAGAGCAGATAGAAAAACTCGGTGATTTAGTCGAGCATCGCTACATGCCGATTGATTTTTCTTGGTGTATTCGAGGTTTTTTGAAGACTGTTCAGCCTAAACAGATGTTAATCATGGAAACCGAGTTATGGCCAAACACACTGCACTGCGTCGCGAAAGCTGGAATCCCCATTTCGGTACTCAACGCTCGCCTATCTGAACGCTCGTGCCAGCGTTATGCTAAATTCCAAGCCGTTTTTGATCTCTTAGCCAAAAATCTCTCTCAAGTACTTTGCCAATACCCAAGTGATGCTGAGCGTTTTATACGATTAGGGTTAGATAAAGCATCTGTGCATGTGACTGGGTCGATCAAGTTTGATATTGAAGTTTCAGCTGAACAAGTATCAAAAGGCAAAGCGTTACGTGAACAAATTGGCTTTGAACGCTGTGTGTGGATAGCAGCCAGCACTCATCAAGGCGAAGATGAAATTGTCTTAGACGCTCATAAACAGCTCCTTAAAGACAATCCGAATACCTTGCTGATGATTGTGCCTCGTCACCCAGAGAGATTTAACCAAGTGTCTGAGCTAGCTCAAGAGCACGGCTTCAAGACTATCACTCGAACGAGTCAGCAACCAATCACCTCTAATGTTGAAGTTTATATTGCGGATACGATGGGAGAAATGTTGGTA
Organism: Vibrio sp. 10N.247.311.49; assembly: GCF_041467655.1. Lineage (NCBI taxonomy): Bacteria > Pseudomonadati > Pseudomonadota > Gammaproteobacteria > Vibrionales > Vibrionaceae > Vibrio > Vibrio sp. 10N.247.311.49. The sequence goes on along the minus strand of NZ_JBFSVA010000010.1, from coordinate 125,672 downwards.
TTACTCGGCGGATCTGATGTGTGCTTTATGGGAGGAAGCCTTGTGGGCGGTAAGGTGGGTGGCCACAATCTTCTAGAGCCTGCGGCACTGCAGTTACCTTTACTCAATGGCCCTAGCTATTTTAACTTCAGCGAGATCACAGACAAACTGCTTGAAGCTCAAGCCGTCACTATTTGTCAAAATAGCCAAGATATCGCTGGCCAACTCCAACAACTGTTCAAACAATCAGAACTGCGTAAAACTAAAGGCTTAGCGGCTTATCAAGTGGTTGAACAGAATCGAGGGGCGTTGGATAAAACCTTGGTATACATTCTTAATTAATGACCATTCTTAGCTAGTCACCACTCTTAACTAACAGCAACTAACCTTGGTAGCCTTGCAATAACGGTTCCCAATCCTGCTCTTGCCATTGAATCTGGCGCTTGTTCACTTCTTTTAAGAACGAGCGCTTTAAGCGATTCAAGTTGTCTTCTTTCCAGTCATCACCCGCTTGATGACCACACTTATCAAAGTCAATAATCCACACGTTTTGTGAAGTATCAAGCAAGATATTATGAATGTTGAGATCGGTATGATTAACCCCAGCATCGTGCATCTTGCGTACCTCTTGCCCAATTCGACGATAAACATCCGCATCTATCGGGCCATTGACCAAGACATCAACCAGATCTTTGGCATTGGGAATTCGTTCAGACATTAAGTCCGCTCGATAAAGTAGTCCGCTTTTAATGGCTCTAGCAGCAATGGGCTTCGGTACATTCACACCTGAGTTTGCCAATGCCTTGAGAACATTAAGCTCCATCGCACAGCGCGTGCTTTCCCAATCAGAGAAGCGATATTGGTCTTCGACTAGCTTCCCAAACAATCCGCCACGGCGATAATGGCGCAATGCGGCCTGTATTCCATCAAGCTGGATGAACCATGTGGTACCGCGTCCTTGAGCACTGCCTGAAATGGCGTCTTGTTGCTGCCAATATTCAGCCTCAAAGATCTGAGCGATATCGCCCTCTGGTACCTGAGCCAAAAGTTCAGGGTCGTACCAAATTGTTTGGTTCTTGGTGCTAATCGTTTCCATCTATGAGGCCTTTGGGTCGCTTTTCGTCATTGCTATTTTACAACTAATGCGAGTATCTGCATAATTCTGATGTTATTCACTTTTTTCGGGCACTTTATGTCACTGTTCTCAACTGCACCTCAATCTCTTTGCATACTTCGCCTCTCCGCGATTGGCGATGTTTGTCATGCTATTTCTGTGGTTCAAGCCATCCAGAAGCAGTGGCCTGAAACGAAAATCACTTGGATAACGGGCAAAATAGAAGCCATGCTGATCGGTGATCTACCCGGTATTGAGGTGATTGTTTTCGATAAGAAACAAGGCTTCAAAGGAATGCGTGAATTATGGCGTCAGCTATCTGATCGTAAATTTGATGCACTTCTGCATATGCAAGCCGCACTCAGAGCCAGCGTGCTATCTTGGGGGATAAAGGCGAAGTGCAAAGTGGGATTTGGCAAAAACCGTACTCGTGAAATGCAGTCACTCTTTACCAACCACCATCTACCTATTTCAGATAAGTTTCATGTGTTGGATAACTTTGCCGAATTTGCTCGCTACATTGGTGTCCCCTTCGATAAGCCTCAATGGGATATCCCTTTGACACCTGAAGATGAACAACTCGCAATTAGCACCATGGCAGACAAGCCGACCTTGGTTATCTCCCCAGCTGCAAGCAAAGATTCACGCAATTGGTTAACTGAGCGATATGCAGCTATTGCTGATTATGCTGTCGAACAAGGCATGCAAGTGGTGTTATGTGGTTCTCCGGCACCAAGAGAAGTTAACCTTGGTAGCGACATCGAAAAATTATGCCAGTCGCCAGTAACCAACTTGATTGGCAAAACGAACTTGAAGCAACTGACTGCCGTACTGAAACATGCAACGGTGGTATTGGCACCTGATACTGGCCCAGCCCACTTGGCAACTACGCAGTCAACGCCTGTAATCGGCTTGTACGCGCACAGCGATCCTCGTAGAACAGGACCTTACAACGATCTCGATATCGTAGTGAGTGTTTATCAACAGCACGTAGAAGCACAACAAGGTAAACCAGTCGCAGACCTTCCATGGGGAACCCGTGCTAAAGGCGATGACCTGATGAAAGACATCACACTCGATATGGTAAAGCAGCAACTCGATAAGGCCTTAAACTCTAGTAAAGCACCGAATTCGAACACTACATTAAGCAAGGACAGCTAAAATGAGCACACACGTTATTTATCCAGGAACTTTTGATCCGGTGACCAATGGCCACCTTGATATCATTGTTCGTGCCGCTAGCATGTTTGACCATATCACTGTTGGAGTAGCAGCGAGCCCAAGTAAAAAAACCATGTTTGAATTAGATGAACGTGTAGAGTTGTTACGTGATGCGGTGTCTCACTTACCTAACGTGTCTGTTGAAGGATTTTCGGGGTTACTGGTCGATTTTGCTAAACAGCAGCAAGCGAATGTGTTGGTGCGAGGCCTAAGAACAACCATGGATTTTGAGTACGAGTTTGGACTCACCAGCATGTACAGAAAGCTACTTCCAGGCCTTGAAAGTGTATTTTTAACACCTTCAGAGGAGTATGCATTCCTCTCTTCGACAATAGTTCGAGAGGTGGCCATTCATGGTGGAGACATTAGCCAGTTTGTGCCACAAAAGGTGGCAGCCGAGATAAAGCTGAAGACAGCCAAGTAATTCTCTTTACCTAAACCGAAAAAAATAGCGCTCATTGAGCGCTATTTTTTGAGACAGATAAATTCATTTAGACCCCTACATATTAGCTCTAACACTGCAGAACCGATGAATCAGATCATGCGAACCCCGAACACTCTTGAGGTTCGTCACAACCATAACCTCTAACAAAGCGAACAATCATTACAAAAAGCCAAACGAGTGATAACATAATTTCTTGTGAATAAATACATCAATATAGCTTTATGAAATCATACTGTATTACCTTAAAAGCAAACCATTGTAGGCAAAAATCAACAGCTAACGCCCTTAAGGATGCTCAGGTTGATTTTGAGTTTTTTATCGGAGTGGATGCACGAACCGATGAACATCCTCTACTAACAAGAATTCACGATAGAGCTTTTTTACACAATATGGGTAGACCGCATGCAATTGGGGAAGTGGGGTGTTATGCAAGCCATTATCTTATTTGGCAAAAATGCATAGAGTTAAATGAACCCATTTTAGTCTTCGAAGATCATGCCGATATTGATATCGATATATTTCGCAATACTTTGACTATCGCCGAGCAGCATATTGAGCAGTGTGGTTTTATTCGCTTACAAGACAGTAAGAATAGACTACATTATTCAGTTGATAAGTACGATACACAGCATCTTGTAAAGTATTTAAAAGTTCCTCAAGGAACCGCCTGCTATGCTATATCTCCCAAAGCGGCACAAGCTTTCATCGAACAAAGTTCAACTTTTAATTATCCAGTTGATGTATTCTTAAGGAATACTTGGATTCATAAGCACCCCATGTTTGGTGTTTCTTCTGCTGGATTACAGCGTAGTAAACGGCCGTCAATTATCGGTAGTCGTAAACATAAAGGTAGAAAAGACTATTCTGTCGCCTTTATGAAGATTGTGAACAAAATAAAGAGTATGGCACTTAATCTATCAACAAACCTTTATCACCTTGCAGTACTAGATAAAGAGTTCAGACCAAAATTCTAGGTCTAGGAAAAGTACACTCACATTAAATTGCCCCCTCTCTTTATGCTTATGTTTATACCTAAAAAGCAATCATGCGATTACCTATAAAAATAGCGCTCATTGAGCGCTATTTTTTATTCAAAGTTTATCAATTACTACAGCGAGTAATAGGCTTTATACCAATCCGCGAAAGCTTTCGCGCCTTCTTGGATCTTCACTTGAGGTTTATAGCCAACCGCTTCAAACAAATCTTCCGTATCAGCGTAAGTCGCGTACACATCACCAGGCTGCATTGGCATGAAGTTCTTTTTCGCTTCAACACCTAGAGCACCTTCTAATGCTTCGATGTAGTCCATTAATTTAACCGGGCTGCCATGACCGATGTTAAACACGCGATACGGAGCAGAACTGGTTGCTGGTGACCCTTGTTCAACTGTCCAATCTGGTTGCTTGGCTGGAATACGATCTTGAACACGAATAATACCTTCAACGATATCATCGATATAAGTGAAGTCACGCATCATGTCGCCGTTGTTATAAATGTCGATTTCTTTGCCCGCTACGATTAGATTCGCAAACTTGAACATCGCCATATCAGGGCGACTCCAAGGGCCGTAAACCGTAAAGAAGCGAAGACCTGTCGTTGGTACGTCGTATAAATGAGAATAGGTATGCGCCATCAACTCATTCGACTTCTTAGTCGCGGCGTACAGTGAAATCGGGTGATCAACACTGTCTGCTGTATGGAATGGCATTTTTTGATTCAAGCCATAAACGGAACTCGATGAAGCATAAACGAGGTGTTCAACCTTATTATGGCGACAGCCTTCAAGAATAGCTAAGTGACCGACAAGGTTGCTATCGGCATACGCCATTGGGTTATCAATTGAGTAACGAACGCCAGCTTGCGCTGCTAAATGAATCACACGGTCAAATTTTTGCTCAGCAAACAGCTTCGCCATGCCCTCTCTATCAGCAAGATCCAGCTCAATAAAGGTCAGGTTTTCATGTTCGATACGTTTAAGGCGGTCATGCTTTAAAGAGACTTCGTAGTAGTCATTCAAGTTATCAATACCGACAACCTCATGGCCTGCTGCGCATAGTCGCTCTGACACTGCAGAGCCGATAAAACCGGCAACGCCAGTTACTAAATATTTCATTCTACTATTCTCAATTCATATCATTAATGTAATTGTAGCGACTAGCACTTATATCTACTAGCAGTAAAAAGTGAACGCGCGTTCAGTTTTTTTATACTTGGCACTCTTCGCAAAAAAACGTATTCCTCTGCCCTATTTTTAACTCTTGGATTAGAGCTTCACAGCTTGGGCACTTTTCGCCTGCTTTTCCATAGACTTGCAGCTCTTGGGCGAAATACCCCGGCTTGCCATCTGCTTGCGCAAAATCTTTTAAAGTAGTGCCGCCTTGCTTGATGGCGGTGGCAAGCACTTGTTTGATCTCTTGGGTTAACAAGGCCCACTCTTGTTTTGTCACTTTGCTTGCAGGGCGCAAAGGGCTAATACGTGAAGCAAATAGCGCTTCGTTAGCGTAGATATTCCCGACACCGACCACTACTTTGTTGTCCATGATGAACTGCTTGACTGCGACTTTACGCTTTTCTGCTTTCTCAGCGATGTAATCAGCGTTAAAGTCGTCCGTTAACGGCTCAGGGCCAGAACCGAGTAACACAGGGTGTGTTTCGTCGGGAGCAGACCACAGCCAAGCGCCAAAACGACGTGGATCGTTGTAGCGTAGTACTTTTCCATTAGTGAGCTTAAGATCCACGTGATCGTGCTTTGCTGCTGGGAAGTCAGCATCTAATACGCGTAGTGAGCCAGACATACCAAGGTGAACAATGGCAGTGCCAGTATCCGTTTCAATCAATAGGTACTTTGCACGGCGCGAGATAGAGCGAATCACCTGCCCTTCTAATGCTTTTAACTCTTGTGGGATATCCCAACGCAGCTTAGGCGTGCGAAAAGTAAGGGTTTTAATGGTCTCGCCAACTAAATGAGGCGAGATCCCCATACGGCTTACTTCGACTTCGGGTAATTCAGGCATAGTTAGTCGTCCGATTTAGAGGAGTGGTTAGCGTTAAAGCTTGGAAACAGGTAGCTCTCTTCAATAGACACCGCCAACCACTGATCATTCCAGTTTTTTAACAACCAGAACTCAGGCAATTGATAATAGGTAATACGCTGGGGCTCTTCTTGGTCTTGATACCATACTTCGATGGTGTGTGGTGTATTTAACCGAGGCGTAAGGTCTGTGTAGGTCTGTGAGTCGACTTCCGTGCCCACAAGCTCTTTCCAACGTTGTGACAGCTCTTGTGCATTGGTGGCTTGAGGAAAGTCAGTATCTTCGAACTGGTAAACCCATTGATTATCTTGTTGAATGACAGACCACTTAGCAAAGTGTAACGCTTGAAGCTTTGCTGTTGGGTTCAGGAGATAAGGATAAGGGCTATCAACCTGCGGTTCAGGCTCGATAAGGTACGCTTTGATCAATGTTGGAAGGTTTAACACGCCAATAAAAGCGATCACACTGAACATGAGTATGTTGTTCCACCGGCGTCCACGATATCTCATCTGATTCTGCTCATCTAACCTATTGAACATTCAGTATATCGTGAAAGTGGCAATACTTTCTATGTTGTACAGATTTCTATCTATCAGAGGCTATATCAAGCAAGAACAATTGAGTTACTCAAATTTTAGATATAAAAAAACCCAGCGATTAAACTGGGTTTTTCAATTCTTTCTTCTACTGAAGAAGAGCAAAAAAAGCATCAATTACTTGATTTTAGCTTCTTTGTACATAACGTGTTGGCGAACTACTGGATCAAACTTTTTGATCTCAAATTTGCCTGGCATGTTACGCTTGTTCTTATCAGTTGTGTAGAAGTGACCAGTACCTGCAGAAGATACTAGACGAATTTTCTCACGAATGCCTTTAGCCATTGCTTAATTCCTCTTAAACGTTTTCGCCACGTGCACGGATATCAACAAGAACAGCATCGATGCCTTTCTTATCAATGATACGCATGCCTTTAGCAGTTAGACGTAGTTTAACAAAACGTTTTTCGCTCTCTACCCAGAAACGATGAGTTTGTAGGTTCGGCAGAAAACGGCGCTTAGTAGCATTGCGTGCGTGTGAACGGTTGTTACCCGTTACTGGACGCTTACCAGTTACTTGGCATACTCGGGACATGAATGTCTTCTCCAATCGTTTCAGCTCGATATCAACCTTGGTGGCCGAACCTCTCTATCAGTTAAAATAGAAGGTAAAAACCGTTATGGAAAATCCATACAAGGCTATCAAAGGTCGCGCATTATACTAACTTGACACGCATTGCTCAAGACCCGAACAGATCCTTTTTACGGATTTCGTGATCTTTTTTTGTGCAGCGCAGCTTGCTTGAGTAATCAGAGCTGATTTTAGGTCTAAAAATGTGGGCGGAATAATAGCAGATTTAACGCAACTAACAACCTAAAATGTGATTCAAATCCATCCACGCTCTGCAAAAGAGACAACTTCGCCATCTCCAACGACAAAATGGTCGAGAACTCGGATGTCCACCAGCGCTAATGCATCGGTTAATCGGCGTGTAATCCGCCTATCCGCTTGGCTGGGCTCAGCAACACCTGAAGGATGGTTATGAGCTAAGATTAATGCCGCCGCATTATGATGAAGTGCCCGTTTAACCACTTCCCGCGGGTAAACCGATGCGGCATCGATGGTTCCTTCAAACATCACCTCGTCCTTTATTACCCTATTTTGGTTATCGAGGAACAATATATAGAAGGCTTCTCGCTGGCGATCACGCAACATGCTCGAAAGATAAAGCTTAGTATGGCTAGGGCTCGTAAGCGCATCTCCACGAGATAAAGTCTCTGCTAGATAACGCTGCGTCATCTCTAATACAGCCTGCAATTGAACATACTTGGCCTGCCCCATCCCTTTATGAGCACAAAACTCTTCCTGTGTTGCTGAAAAAAGATGACGGAGTGAGCCAAAGTCTTTGATCAACTTGTCAGCGAGTTCCAACACGTTCATTCCTTGTGTCCCTGTTCGCAGGAATATCGCGAGCAGTTCAGCATCACTCAAAGAATCAGGCCCTCTATTTAACAACTTTTCTCTCGGCATCGATTCGGCAGGTATTTTATCTATTGGCATATAAAGACAATCATTGGTCATGAACACAACCCATCACCTTAATGAGATCGTAATCAGAGATCCTTCGATAGAGATCAAAGGAAACGAGACACTAACAAAATCGTGTAATTGATAAGTTTGATAACACCAACTTGATGAGCGTCAACTCTGTTCGAGTTCTGCTTCTAGGCACTTATCCTTTGTTCTGATATCGTAAGTCGCAGAGAAATTAAGGAACAGAATCATGCAAACATTGGTTAATCAACTGGATAACGCTGACCTACAAGGCCTAGCTGGGAAAAAAATCCTACTTGGCATTAGTGGTGGTATCGCTGCGTATAAATGTGCCGAACTGACTCGACGCTTAATTGAACGTGGGGCGCAAGTACAAGTCGTGATGACAAATGCAGCCAAGGAGTTCATCACTCCTCTCACCATGCAAGCCGTCTCTGGAAGGCCAGTGTCTGATAGTTTGCTTGATCCTGCTGCTGAGGCTTCCATGGGGCACATCGAGCTCGCAAAATGGGCTGACTTGGTATTACTAGCGCCAGCAACCGCAGATCTTATTGCTCGCATGACGGCGGGTATGGGCAACGACCTGCTGACCACGCTGCTTTTAGCAACCGATGCGCCAGTTGCGGTATCTCCGGCAATGAACCAACAGATGTACAGCCACCCAGCGACTCAAGAGAATATCGCGACGCTAAAACGTCGTGGCTGTGAAATCTGGGGCCCTGCCGCAGGCGAACAAGCGTGTGGTGATGTCGGCATGGGTCGTATGCTAGAACCAATGCAGCTTGTGCATCGTTGTGAAGACTTCTTCCAACCTAAACCACTTGCTGGCCGTTCGGTGTTAATTACGGCGGGTCCAACTCGTGAAGCCATCGACCCGGTGCGTTACATTACTAACCACAGCTCAGGCAAGATGGGCTATGCACTGGCTGAAGCGGCCGCTAAACAAGGCGCAACAGTGACTCTAATCAGTGGCCCTGTTTCATTAGCGACGCCAAACAAGGTTAATCGTATTGATGTCGACAGCGCACAACAGATGTTTGATGCCGTTACTGCCAACGCAGCTCAACACGATATTTTCATCAGCTGCGCTGCGGTTGCCGATTATCGCCCCGAGACCATTGCAGACCAGAAGCTTAAAAAAGTGGATGGTAAAGATGACATGACCATTCAAATGGTTAAGAACCCGGACATTGTCGCTTCTGTTGCCTCAATGACGGAAGGCCGTCCATTTACCGTAGGCTTCGCAGCAGAAACTCAAGATGTTGAGAAGTACGCGCGCGGCAAACTGGAAAGAAAGAACCTCGATATGATTTGTGCTAATGATGTCTCTGTCGAAGGACAAGGCTTCAACAGCAGCAGTAATGAATTGCACCTTTATTGGAAAGACGGTGATAAATCTCTGCCACTGGATAGCAAAGACACACTTGGTTTCCAGATCCTCGATCAGATCCAACAACTTATTGTCGAATAAATATACGATTTCGCTCTGACAATGTGCTGACACCTCTCGATTCTGTTGACCTAGGGCTCACAAAACTAGGAAACAGAATTGAATGGTGTTTATAATCCTGCTTCACTCAATCCTCATCTTTAGGAAAGGAAGTAAATAGATGGCTGGTACTCGAAAATCAAACCGTCGTGAAGAAATCCTACAAGCTCTCGCACAAATGTTGGAATCGACCGAAGGTGCTTCTCGTATCACAACGGTAAAGTTGGCCAAGCAAGTCGGCGTATCTGAAGCTGCGCTCTACCGCCACTTCCCAAGCAAAGCTCGCATGTTTGAAGGCCTAATAGAGTTCATTGAAGAAGCGTTGATGTCTCGAATCAACCGCATTCTCGATGAAGAAAAAGACACTCTTGAGCGTATCCGCCTCGTGATGCAACTTATCTTAGTCTTTTCTGAGCGCAACCCTGGTTTGACTCGTATTTTGTCGGGCCATGCCCTAATGTTTGAGAATGAGCGCCTGCGTGAACGCATCAACCAACTTTTCGAACGCATTGAGACGCAACTTCGCCAGATCCTGCGTGAAAGAAAGCTTCGTGAAGGGAAATCATTCCCGGTTGATGAGAAAATCTTAGCCGCTCAACTGCTCGGTCAAGTTGAAGGCAGCTTGAATCGATTTGTTCGCTCAGACTTCAAATATCAACCAACAGAAAACTTTGATGCTTATTGGGCTCTGCTAAGCGCTCAGATTAAGTAACAATCAAATTAAGTAGCAATCAAATCTTAAGTGATGGTTATGACGACGAAAACTTCTTCAGCAAACGGCACAGCACAACACGTGATTACTAAGCCGCCTTTTACTCTAGCTCTACTTCACCCTAAATATTGGGGTGTATGGTTTGGTTTTGGGTTATTGGCGCTTATTGTTAACGTTCTCCCTTATCGCCTCTTACTGCTGTTAGGCCGATCGTTAGGCTCTTTGGGTGCTCGCTATGGTAAAAAGCGCGTCGCGGTAGCAACACGTAACTTGGAGCTCGCCTTCCCAGACAAGCCAGCAGATGAAGTCGCGGCAATGGTCAGTGAGAACTTTAAGAACACAGGTATGGCACTCATCGAAACCGGCATTACCTGGTTTTGGCCTACGTGGCGCTTCAAGCGCATCCTAGTAGATAAAGACACCCAAACACTGCGTACGCACAAAGCTAACGGTAAAGGTGTTCTTCTATGCTGTGTGCATGCCTTAAACCTAGAGATCACTGCGCGAGCAATGGCTGTTCTCGGTATTTCAGGTTTAGGTGTTTATCGCCCGCACAACAATCCGGCTTATGAATTCATTCAATACCGTGGTCGTACTCAGAACGGCAACCGCCTGATTCACCGTAAAGACGTGAAGCGTATGATTCGAATCCTGCGTCAGGGTGAGATCCTTTTCTACCTACCGGATCATGATTACGGCCGTAACAAATCTGTGTTTGTGCCTTTCTTCGCAGTAGAAGATGCGTGTACCACAACAGGCACCAGTATTCTGGCTTATACGAGCCGATGTGCACTTGTTCCGGGGTCTGGTTTTAGAAATGCCAACGGCAAATATGAAATCATGGCTGATGAGTCAATCGAAGAAAACTACCCGCAGAAAGATGAGAAAGCGGCTGCCGCCTACATGAACCGCTACCTTGAGAAGATTATCTTAAGAGCACCAGAACAGTGGATGTGGCTGCACAAGCGATTTAAGACTATGGAAGACCCAGAAGCTGAACGCGGCATTCGTTACAAATAGAGCACCTATCTTCAGATAAGAAAGCAGCTCACCTCAATAGAAAAGTAAAAGGCCCGAAAGATATTTATCTCTCGGGCCTTTCTCGTTTTGAAATTCTAAACCTAGGGATCTAAACCATCAGGTTCAAAACTTCAGGCATTAGATACCATATTGAGCGCGGTACGCTTTTACTGACTCTAGATGCGCTGCGTCGGTGCCTTTCTCTTCAAGGAAAGTCACCAAGTCAGTCAGGCTAACGATTGAGATAATCGCACAACCGAAGTCACGCTCAACTTCTTGAATCGCAGACAGTTCGCCTTTGCCCTTCTCTTGACGGTCGATAGCAACAAGCACGCCCGCTAAATCAGCGCCATTTGCTTGGATGATTTCCATCGACTCACGAATCGCAGTACCTGCAGTGATCACGTCGTCCACTAACATGATGCGACCTTCAAGCGCGCTACCGACAAGGTTGCCACCTTCACCGTGGTTTTTCGCTTCTTTACGGTTAAAACAGTAAGGCGTATCTACATCGTGGTGATCTGCCAGTGCAACCGCTGTCGTCGTTGCAATTGGGATACCCTTGTATGCAGGACCAAATAGTACATCAAACTCAATGCCAGAATCAGCCAATGCTGCTGCGTAGAAGCGACCTAAGCGCGCTAGGTCACGACCTGTATTAAACAATCCAGCATTGAAGAAGTAAGGGCTCTTGCGGCCAGACTTTAAAGTAAACTCACCAAACTTAAGTACTTCTTTCTCTAGTGCAAATTCAATAAATTCACGTTGATATGCTTTCATGCTCATCCTCTATGTTTACTCAATAAAACTTAACTTACGCCCTGTACCACCCTTTCAGGTTTTACAGACAAAAAAATAGCCCCCAAATTGGGAGCTATTAAAAATGACTAGTCGGCCAACGCAGCTTTCTGCGCTTCGACGATATCGGCAATGCCCTTATTAGCCAGGGCTAAAAGCTGCATCAACTCTTCGTGGCTGAACGGTTCGCCTTCTGCGGTACCTTGAATCTCAATCATCTTACCGTCTTCCGTCATTACAACGTTCATGTCGGTATCGGCTGCTGAGTCTTCAACGTACTCAAGGTCACACAGTGCTTGTGCACCAACGATGCCCACTGAAACTGCCGCTACGTGGCCTTTCATTGGGTTCTTTTTCAGTTTGCCGCTTGCTAGTAGGCTGTTGATAGCATCAGCCATTGCAACGCTTGCACCTGAGATAGAAGCAGTACGAGTACCGCCGTCTGCTTGGATAACATCACAATCGACAGTGATCATAATTTCACCCATTACTTTCAGGTCAACAACAGCACGTAGGCTACGAGCGATCAGACGTTGGATTTCCATCGTACGACCACCTTGCTTGCCGCTCGCCGCTTCACGACGGTTACGAGTGTGCGTTGCACGTGGCAGCATGCCGTATTCAGCCGTTACCCAACCCTTTCCTTGGCCTTTTAACCAACGCGGTACGTTTTCTTCTACCGTCGCATTACATAGAACTTTAGTGTTGCCGAACTCAACTAATACAGAACCTTCAGCATAAGCTGTGTAGTTACGAGTAATTTTAATTGGACGAATTTGATCTACAGCGCGGTCATTTGGACGCATTGGTATCTACCTTATTAACAGTCTGAAGTGATTTACTATCGAAAGAGTGCATCACCTAAGAAAGGGGTGAGACAGTTTTGATTGGGGCAAGATTATATAGCAGTTTATCGTGCAAATCTATTTACCGTTCAAAGCTATTTATCACGAAAGGCTATTTACAGTGAAAAGCGACAGGCTTCGAGAGCACACCATATCGTGATACTATGCGTGCGCGTTATTTTCAGAATGATAAAAGACAGGAAAATTCGATGATTTATAGTATGACCGCGTACGCACGCAAAGAAGTAAAAGGCGATTGGGGCACAGCAGTATGGGAAATCCGTAGTGTAAACCAACGCTACCTAGAAACTTACTTCCGTATGCCTGAACAGTTCCGTGGTTTAGAGCCAATCTTGCGTGAGCGTTTCCGTAAGCGTCTTGCACGCGGTAAGGTTGAATGTAACCTACGCTTTGAAGCAAACCCTGCTGCAAAGGGAGAACTAAGCATTAACGAAGGTTTGGCTCAGCAAGTAATCAATGCGGCGAACCAAGTAATGACGATGACTGGCGAAGAGAGCCGTTTGAACCCATTCCAAGTCATGAACTGGCCTGGTGTGATGGAAACGCCAGAGCAAGACATGGATGCCATCAACAAAGACCTACTTGAAGCATTCAACGATGCTATCGCAGAGTTCATTGATGCTCGTGCTCGTGAAGGTGAGAACATGAAGGCGCTAATCGTACAGCGCTTAGATGCAATCACTGAAGAAGTAGTGAAAGTTCGTGCACGCATGCCTGAGATCCTAGAGTGGCAACGTGAGCGTCTTCTTACCAAATTTGAAGATGCGAAAATCGAACTTGAAGGTTCTCGTGTTGAGCAAGAGCTTATCCTACTTGCGCAGAAGTCAGACGTAGCAGAAGAGCTAGACCGTCTAGATTCTCACGTGAAAGAAGCAAATGCAGTACTGAAGAAAGGTGGCGCTTGTGGCCGTAAGCTAGACTTCATGATGCAAGAGTTCAACCGTGAGTCAAACACGCTAGCGTCTAAGTCTATCAGCACAGACATCACAGCATCAGGCGTAGAGCTTAAGGTTCTTATCGAACAGATGCGTGAGCAAATTCAGAATATTGAATAACAGTTTGTCAGTAACACGCTGAATAGCCATTAACTGAATCAGTGTTGATTAACTAACCGTGTTGATTAGATCAAGATAAGCTCCTAGTTTTAGGGGCTTTTTTTATGGATACAATAATGCCAATCAGGATGAGTAAGTGAGCAGGTTGTTACGCAGGAGATTTGTTTGGAGCAAGAGATAGATACAGCTATAGATAGAACAGAGAAGCGGATGTAGCAAAGGATTTTAGAATATTTTGAAGGGGGTATTACAGGTGGAACTAAAGGGGAAAGATTTAAGGAAGAAAGTGACGCAAGTTGCTGTTGCAACCTGCGCCGACTTAAAATCTTATAGAGCTACAACGTTTGCAGCTTGAAGACCTTTTTGGCCTTGCTCTACTTCGAAAGACACTTGTTGGCCTTCTTTAAGAGTCTTGAAACCTTCAGAAGCGATTGCACGGAAGTGTACGAATACGTCAGCGCCGCCGTTGTCTTGAGTTAGGAAACCGAAACCTTTCTCTTCGTTAAACCATTTTACTACGCCGTTTGTTTTGTTAGACATGATGTGTCCCTTATATAAAAATAAAAAATTAATCGCCAAAAGTGCGATGCGCTGAAAGCTTGAATTATTTAATGTATCTATGAAGCCAAGGGAAACACTGAGAATAACAATGAAGCAATACTAAGGGTTTTACTTTACAACTGATGTTTCATTTAATAACTCTGAAAACAGAGCGAGGCCATTCTTGGTGATCTGGGTCGGGTTGTAAAGCTTTATTTGAAAATAATTGATGTTTTTTTGTTCGGTTGGCTTGAATTCAAGCCCAGCTAGGTCACCGGGCTTGATTTGTAAGACTTTGATCTCAAAAAATTTACTCGTCCGGCTGCTTAGTTCTGAGATCGACATATGGCCAGTAATGGTGACCGACTCGAATCAACAGAGTTGCTGCTGCTAAGATAAATGCCGCTAAAGATAACCAAACGATCAATACCGCATCGAGTTCTTTCATGCCCAAAGTGATGTAACGAGCAATCGCCATCATCGCGATATAGATTGGGTATCGCACTGGGATCTTACCGTTCATCACAAACTGCTGAACCATCGCCAACACTTCTAAATAGATAAACATCAGCAGAATGTCGGTCAATTGCACTCGGCGTTCAGCGAAGACATGCATGAACTCTTCGACCATCGCAAACAAGGTCGCGAGCGTGATCGCCACCAGCAATACCGCTTCCATAATGTAGAATACTTTTAAAAACGGCTTACTAAAAGATTTAGGTAAGTGAGAAGGCATAGTCACTCTTCAAAAAATAATTAATCCAGTCTCTACAATAGCATGCATCAATATAAGTCGCGTACTGTCAAAGCACCGACTTTAGGCTAACGCCATCAACTCATCGGTAACCAACATTAAGAAGCAACGGTAAAAAGCAACAAATACAAAAATGGCCCCGCATTCACTGCAGAGCCATCTGTTTGTCTTTTACTTAGCGACTTCTTAGTGACTAATTAGCCTTAAAGCAGAATCAGGTAAGTTAAGAACACCACACACAGTCCGTAGATAAGCGGGTGTACTTCTTTGCGCTTACCTGCCACAACCATTGTGAATGCGTAGCTGATGAAGCCCATCGCCATACCGTTCGCTGGAGAGAAGCTTAGCACTGTGAACATGATGGTAAAGAAGGCTGCAATGCGTGACTCTTTCTTTTCCCAGTTGATCTGACCAAGACGACCTACCATGTAGATGCCGACTACTACCATCGCCGGTGCAACCATTGCAGCCGAGAAGATAGAGAAGATTGGGTATAGGAATAGCGAGATTAGGAACAGACCAGCCACCATGACTGCTGCCAAACCCGTTTTTGCACCTTGAGAAGAAGCGATGCCAGACTCAGAGAAAGCAGTGATCGATGTGGTACCAAGAATTGAACCAATCACAGTACCGCCCGCATCTGCTACTAGAGCCGATTTCGCGTTTGGCACCTTGCCGTCTTTATCGATGATACCCGCATCACGGCCAACGCCGACAATGGTGCTCAAGCCATCAAAGAAATCGACAATCAAGAAGATAAGTACGATGAACAGTAGGTCGAACATTTTCTCTGGCGTGAAAGCAGAGAAATCGAAGATAGCGCCGAAGCTGCCAGCCATGCTTGGTGGCATAGCAATGAACTGCTCTGGGATTGGTGCGTTTGAAGTGCCCATGAAGACGTCAGCAAGAATCGTCAACACGATAGCAGAAACGAATGAGATGAACGTTGCTAGCTTGATGTCACGAACCATACAACCCAGTGCGATGAAGATGCTCACGTAAGCGATGATCACTTGTGGATCAGAAATGTCGCCTAAGCCTACCAATACGAATGGGTTAGAAACGATGATGCCCGCATTCTTAAGACCTAAGAAAGCAATGAACAGTCCGAGAGACACGGTAATCGCCAACTTCAAATCTTCAGGAATCGATTCAATCATCGATTTACGAATATTGGTCAATGAGAACGCAAGGTACAAAATACCAGATAGGAAGATACCGAACAGCGCTTCATTCCAAAGCACGGCAACAGATCCACTTAACAGCAGACCTTTGAAAAAGCCGTTCATACTCATGCCCGGCGCTAGCATTACAGGGTAGTTGCCCCAAATGCCCATAATTAGGGTTGCGATTGCCGCAGACAGAGCCGTTGCAGTAAACACGGCACCTTTGTCCATGCCTGGAATATCACCCAAAATTGCTGGGTTAACCGCCAGAATGTAACTCATCGCCAAGAAAGTAATGAAACCCGCATACAGCTCAGTGCCAATCGTGGTTTTTCTTTCAGTGATTTTAAACATCGAATCAAGCGAGCCAGAGGTGTTCTGGGCTTTCAGGGTGGAATCGGTACTCACAACAAAACCTATGCAATAAATTAAGAATTTGGTGATTCAAATGCTGTGAGAATAGAGAGGTCTCTACACTAAAAACTGTAGTCACCAAGGTAGGCTCGGTAGTAGAAACATCTAGTCTAGTAGGGTCTGTTGGCCCTTCGAGATGATTTTTGCAGCGAGTTGTTGGGGATTTCTACAAGGCAGAGACTTTGAAGTGTAGCTAGCCTACATAAGAAGTCGATAACGCAGTAGAAATCACCAACAAACGCTGCCCGAAGGGTTCGGCTAAAATCGTTTTATGCTTTGTTAAGGAGTCTTTACTTAGAATACTAGGCTACAAACTCCTTGCCGCGCCTAAAACGATTTTTTCTCGAACAAAACTCCATCGCGAAAGGTCAACAGACCCTAGATATATACAGCATTTAATCGTTTGCGCGGATTGTAAGGATTGAGATTAAAACTTCAACAAATTTTGTCCAGATCACATAAAAAAGTACCGATGACGAGTCATTACATTTATACAAAGATCTTTGAGAAGATCATTTGCTGATAAATAACGATCAAGCCAGTTGTTCTCAATCATCTAAATATGCTACTCTTCGCCTCCATTTTTCTGACCTAATTTTCACCAGTTGCTTCTATTAGTTTTACTCGTTATCTCTTTATAGACGTAACCAACGGCACAATTAGTAGATGCGCCATCGGAACAAAAATTAGAGTCAGTGCTATCTTTTAAAGTGTAGGTTTATTGCCTCCACTCAATCCAACCAACAGTGGAAATATACAGATGGGCAAAGGTACTCTTTACATCGTATCTGCACCTAGTGGCGCAGGTAAGTCGAGCTTGATCTCAGCAATGCTAGAAACCAATCCAACCTACGCAATGAAGGTATCTGTTTCACACACCACTCGCGGTATGCGCCCTGGTGAAGAAAATGGTGTTCACTACCACTTCGTAGAGAAGCATCATTTTGAAGACCTTATTACTAAAGGTGAATTCCTAGAGTACGCTGAAGTGTTCGGCAACTACTACGGTACTTCACGCGTTTGGATTGAAGAAAACCTAAACCGCGGTATCGATGTGTTCCTAGATATCGACTGGCAAGGTGCTCGTCAGATCCGTGAACAAATGCCTCAAGCGAAGAGTGTATTCATTCTTCCACCATCAAATGGTGAGCTAGAGCGTCGTTTGAATGTTCGCGGTCAAGACAGCGACGAAGTTATTGCGAAACGCATGAGCGAAGCAAAATCAGAGATTTCTCACTATGCAGAATATGATTATGTGATCGTGAATGACGACTTTGATGCAGCCCTAATGGACTTCAGAGCTATCATTCGTGCGGAGCGCTTAAAAGAAGATAAGCAAGCAGCGAAATACAGCGGCATGCTTACTGCTTTATTAGCGGAATAATCTAGATCCCCTAGATTTTCTATTGAGATAAGTATACGGTGATCTAGAAAGTATCTAGTTAAACTTGTATACTTTCTCGTCATCAAAAATTTATTAGTTAATTACTATTTGGAGTCCTCATGGCACGCGTAACTGTTCAAGACGCTGTTGAAAAAGTTGGCAACCGTTTCGACCTAGTTCTTATTGCGGCTCGCCGCGCACGTCAAATGCAAACTGGCGGTAAAGATTCACTAGTGCCTGAAGAAAACGATAAGCCAACGGTTATCGCTCTTCGCGAAATCGAAGAAGGTCTTATCACTAAAGACGTACTAGATGCTCGTGAGCGTCAAGAGCAACAAGAGCAAGAAGCAGCTGAACTTGCAGCAGTAAGCAGCATCGCTCACACTCGTTAAGAACGTCATTCGAACTAATTAACCTTCCGGGCCTTTAATTTGTATCTATTCGATAGCCTCAAAGACGTTGCCCAAGAATACCTAACAGAGCCTCAAATTGAGGCTCTGCGTCAATCTTATGTGGTAGCGAGAGACGCCCATGAAGGGCAAACCCGCTCAAGCGGTGAACCATACATTATCCACCCTGTAGCTGTTTCAAGAATCCTGGCAGAAATGCGTCTGGATATCGAAACCCTGCAAGCTGCTCTGCTTCATGATGTCATCGAAGACTGTGATGTCACTAAAGAAGATCTAGAGGAAAAATTTGGCAATACCGTTGCTGAATTGGTTGATGGTGTATCTAAGCTGGATAAGCTTAAATTTCGTGATCGCAAAGAAGCGCAAGCAGAGAACTTCCGCAAGATGGTTCTCGCCATGGTGCAAGACATCCGCGTTATCTTGATCAAATTAGCTGACCGTACTCACAACATGCGCACGCTTGGGGCACTTCGTCCTGACAAAAAGCGTCGTATTGCTCGTGAAACCCTAGAGATTTATTCTCCACTAGCTCACCGTCTTGGTATTCATAACATCAAGACCGAACTAGAAGAGCTGGGCTTTGAAGCCCTCTATCCTAACCGTTATCGCGTACTTAAAAACGTAGTGAAAGCTGCGCGTGGTAACCGTAAGGAAATGATCCAACGTATCCATAGCGAAATTGAAGGCCGCCTTGAAGAGGTCGGTTTGCCTGCTCGCGTACTTGGTCGTGAAAAAAACCTGTTCTCCATCTACAACAAGATGAAAACTAAAGAGCAGCGCTTCCACACCATTATGGACATCTACGCTTTCCGCGTCGTGGTTGATACCCCAGATACTTGTTATCGCGTACTTGGTCAGGCTCACAGCCTGTACAAGCCTCGCCCTGGCCGCATGAAAGATTACATTGCGGTACCAAAAGCCAACGGCTACCAATCTCTGCACACGTCAATGATCGGCCCTCACGGGGTGCCAGTTGAGGTTCAGATCCGTACTGAAGATATGGATCAAATGGCAGACAAAGGTGTCGCAGCGCACTGGTCTTACAAAGGCAACGGCTCACGCAGCAGTAATGGCACAACCGCACAGGTTAAAGCACAACGTTGGATGCAGAGCTTACTTGAGCTGCAACAAAGCGCGGGTAACTCATTCGAATTCATTGAAAACGTTAAGTCTGATCTGTTCCCAGATGAGATCTTCGTGTTCACGCCGAAGGGTCGCATTGTCGAGCTTCCGGCAGGCGCAACAGCGGTCGATTTTGCTTACGCGGTGCATACCGATGTCGGCAACATGTGTGTAGGTGCTCGTGTAGACATGAACCCTTACCCACTCAGCAAATCGCTGAAGAACGGTCAAACTATTGAGATCATCAGTGCTCCGGGCGCACGTCCGAATGCAGCATGGCTCAACTACGTGGTGACATCACGTGCGCGTACTAAGATCCGTCAGGTTCTGAAAACGATGCGTCGTGAAGAGTCGATCACGCTAGGCCGTCGTCTACTGAATCATGCACTTGGCGAACACTCTATTGGCGATATCGGCCAAGAGAATATCGACCACGTATTGTCTGATCTTCGCCTAGACAATGTTGAAGACTTACTGGCATCGATTGGTCTTGGTGAGCTGATGAGTATCGTTATTGCTCGTCGTCTACTGGGTGATGCTGACGAACTGACTGAAGTGGAAAACAACAGCGACACACCAAGGAAGAAATTGGCTATCCGTGGTGCTGAAGGTCTACTACTGACGTTCGCTAACTGTTGTCACCCAATTCCAGATGATCACATCATTGCCCATGTATCGCCAGGTCGTGGCCTTGTGGTTCACCGTGAAACGTGTCCAAACGTTCGTGGTTACCAGAAAGAACCAGACAAATACATGGCGGTTGAATGGTCTGACGATTACGACCAAGAGTTCACTGCTGAACTTCAGGTTGATCTGCAGAATCACCAAGGTGCACTGGCTGAGTTAACTAACGTTATCTCGAAAACAGGCTCGAACATTCACGGTATTTCAACTGAAGAACGTGATGGACGCCTGTACACAGTGACTATCTTGCTGACCACCAAAGATCGTGTTCATCTTGCAAGTATTATGAAAAAGCTACGTGTGATGCCACACGCGCTGAAAGTAAGACGTCGTAAGAACTAACGTTTAAACTTGATAATAGTTTTGCCAAGAATTTAAATCCCCTTAATGCTTTATCGCTTAAGGGGATTTTTATAACCGTAATCCTAGTATTTACCGCGCTCCCTCCCATTCCTGCCTGTACAAAAATCCAGTAAAATGCTTGAATAGATCATCTCTCTTACGTTTATGAGCCTTGTTATGTCACAGCTTTTATCTGCTATCCCTCTCAACTCTTTATCTGGAGTCGGCGCTAAAGTCGCAGAGAAACTAGAGAAGGTTGGGCTTAACAATGTACAAGACCTGCTATTTCACCTGCCTTTGCGCTATGAAGATCGAACGCGTATCTATCCAATCGTAAAACTGCATGCTGGTTTATGGGCAGCAGTGCAAGGCAAGGTAATGCACGTCGATACCATTTTCGGTAAACGTAAGATGCTCGCAGTAAAGATCAGTGATGGTAATGGCACTATTACACTGCGTTTTTTCAACTTCACTGCAGGCATGAAGAATAACTTTACCGAAGGCAAACAAGTGCATGCTTATGGTGAGATCAAGCGCGGTAATATGGGGCTTGAGATCGTCCACCCTGACTACAAATTCTTTGCGCCGAGGCAACAGCCAGACGTTGAAGCCAATCTGACTCCGGTGTACCCAACCACCGAAGGGCTAAGACAAGTCACGCTGCGTAATCTTACCGATCAAGCCTTAGAGCTAATCGACAAGGCCGCAGTTAACGAGCTTCTCCCATCAGGTTTATACGACCACCAAATTACCCTCGCACAAGCACTGCATACCATTCACAGGCCGCCCCCGGGCATTGACCTAGAGCTGTTTGATGAAGGCAAGCACCCTGCGCAACTGCGCCTAATTATGGAAGAGTTACTGGCTCAAAACCTGTCTATGTTGTCTGTTCGTAGCAAAGGGCAGCAAGACAAGGCAATGCCTTTTCCTCCAGTAAACACCCTTAAAGATAAGCTACTGGCTCAGCTGCCGTTTTCACCAACCAATGCCCAAGCACGAGTGACCAAAGAGATCGAAGCTGACTTGGAAAAGCCGCATCCTATGATGCGTTTAGTGCAAGGTGATGTGGGCTCTGGTAAAACCTTAGTCGCTGCACTGGCGGCGGTTCGCGCATTGGAACACGGTCAACAAGTAGCACTTATGGCACCCACTGAACTACTCGCAGAACAACACGCGATTAACTTTGCCAACTGGTTTGAGGCAATGGGTATTCAAGTTGGATGGCTAGCAGGTAAGCTCAAAGGCAAAGCTCGTGAAACTGAACTAACACGTATTGCCAGTGGCGAAGCGCAAATGGTGGTCGGTACTCATGCCCTGTTCCAAGAGCATGTCGAGTTCAAAAACCTTGGTTTAGTGATCATTGATGAACAGCACCGATTTGGTGTCCACCAGCGATTAGAGCTACGTGAGAAAGGCGCAAAGCAAGGCTACTACCCCCATCAGTTGGTCATGACCGCTACCCCAATCCCACGAACGTTAGCAATGACGGCCTATGCCGACCTCAAAACTTCGATTATTGATGAACTGCCACCGGGACGAACCCCAATTCAAACCGTGGCAATTCCTGATACCAAGCGCGATGACATTGTTGAACGTGTGAAAAATGCGTGTCTCAATGAAGGCAAACAAGCCTACTGGGTATGTACGCTGATTGATGAATCGGAAGTACTGGAAGCTCAAGCTGCAGCTGATACAGCAGAAGAGCTACAACGCAAACTGCCTGACGTAAAAATTGGTTTAGTCCATGGCCGTATGAAACCCGCCGAGAAACAAGCGGTGATGCGAGAGTTCAAAGAGAACAAGCTGCATCTATTGGTTGCGACAACCGTGATTGAAGTTGGTGTGGATGTTCCGAATTCGAGCTTAATGATCATCGAGAACCCAGAACGTCTTGGCCTAGCGCAACTGCACCAACTGCGTGGCCGTGTCGGCCGAGGTTCGGTCGCAAGTCATTGTGTATTGTTGTATCACTCTCCGCTGTCTAAAACCGCTCAGAAACGCCTAGGTGTGCTACGTGAAAGTAACGATGGCTTTGTGATTGCACAGCGCGACTTAGAAATCCGTGGCCCCGGTGAATTGCTCGGTACCAAACAAACTGGCTTGGCTGATTTCAAGATCGCCGATCTAATTCGTGACCAACGTTTGATACCTGAAGTGCAGCGTATTGCGCGTCATATTCACGATAGCTACCCAGACAATGCTAAGGCGATCATCAACCGTTGGTTGGGTGAACGCGATGTTTACTCTAAGGCGTAGTTAACACTAAGGCATAGTTAACACTGAGACCGTATTCAAACGTAAAAAAGGCTTCCTCAAGGAAGCCTTTTTAGTGTGCGTTACTTTCATCAAGCAAGAGCGAGATTCCCTATTCGCTCGTTCCTCACGATAGGGAATGACGATCAAAGTAAACTTTCATCATCAAAGTCCATGGTTAGCAATTCGTCATCCTCGGAGAGGGAAGAATGACCGAGTCGGGGATCTCTTAACCGTTCCTCGAACCGAACTTATCGTCATCAAACGGACCGATGATAACTAGGGCTTAACCGGGAAACTGATCTGCGCTTTTAAGCCACCTTCACTGCGGTTATTGACCACAACAGCACCTTGATGCTGGCTAACGATACGTTTCACAATTGCTAAGCCCAAGCCCGTTCCTTCGCTACCACGAGCCGTGTCACCACGCGTGAAAGGTTCAAACAGCTTTCCGATCTGGTCTTGTGGAATACCCGGCCCGTTATCTTCTACCGTCACCCAAGCAAGCTTGTTATCCGCCGTCATACCAGTTGATACCTTGACCCAACCATTACCGTAACGCAGCGCATTCACCACCAAGTTGCTCACAGCACGCTTCATCGCGATCGGATTACCTAGCGCTGGCTTCATCGATTCTGGAATATCGGTTTCAATCTGAACCTCGTAGCCACCCTCAGAGCTCGATACCTCACGAGCAATATCATCGACAAACACCGCTTGGAATGAATCTCGGTCGACAGGCTTTAGGTAATCCATGAACTGGCTGATGATTTCATTACACTCTTCGGTATCACTGATAATCCCCTCAGCTAAGTAGGCATCCTCTGGTGACATCATCTCAGTCGCTAAGCGAATACGCGTTAACGGAGTACGTAAATCATGGCTGATACCCGCCATCAACAAGGCGCGGTCTTCTTCTAGCTCTTGGATGCCTTTCGACATCTGGTTAAAGGCTCGAGTTACCGAGCGAATCTCTTGTGCGCCTTGAACTGGCAATGGCGGTGGAATATCACCTCGCCCGACACCTTGCGCCGCTTTCTCTAGCGCTATCAACGGACGGTTTTGCAATCGGATAAACAGCCAACCACCTGCGACAATCAACAGCGCCATGATCAGACTGTTACGAAACAGTGGTGCAAAATCCTCTTCTTGCAGCTCTGATAACGGAATACGAATTAAAGAGTTGGGTAACTGCGCAATGTCCATCCAAAGCACATAGCTCTCTTTACCCAAGATCAGCCGCACTTCAGTTTCAGAACCCAGCTCCTTGGTCATCTCCTCACTCATCAGGTCGATTGCGACCGCATGGTAATACTCACCCGCCGCTTCGCTGTCCTTGGCGTGAACGGTTACCCCGAGCTGTTCAAGCACACGCTGACGCAATGGCGCATCGATCTCGATATCACTGCCTTGGTCCAATACCAGGTTTAGCTCGTGAGCCAAAATCTTATTAAACTGCTGCAAACTTGGCATCAACGCATAGTTAAACACCGCGTAATAAGAAAAAATTTGGCTAGCGACCAATAGCGTTAAGAAAAGCACTATCGACTGAGTAAAGGAGCTACGTATACGCATGGGGTACCCGAGATGTAGAAAGATAAAGAAAGTGTTATATGACTATAACTCTAAACCATTGTGCTGAATAGAAAACGGGCCATCGCATATTAATGAGATGACCCGTAAGATTCACAGAATCGATAAAGCTACTGTAGAGCTTATTAAGCTGAATTACACAGCTTTGCCATCTGGAACGAATACATAACCCAAGCCCCACACCGTTTGGATGTAGCGAGGTTTGCTTGGATCTTCTTCAACTAGACGACGCAGACGTGAAATCTGAACATCGATAGAACGTTCCATTGCTGAATACTCACGGCCACGAGCCATGTTCATCAGCTTATCGCGAGACATTGGCTCACGAGCATTCGTTACCAAGGACTTAAGAACCGCAAATTCACCCGAAGTAAGCGGCATTGGCTCTTCACCGCGGAACATTTCGCGAGTACCTAAGTTCAAGCGGAACTCACCAAACTCAACCACAGACTCTTCTGTGCTTGGTGCACCCGGTGCTTCAATGACTTGGCGACGCAGTACAGCTTTAATACGAGCAAGCAGTTCACGTGGATTAAATGGTTTTGGCAGGTAATCATCAGCACCCACTTCCAAGCCCACAATGCGATCCACTTCATCACCCTTTGCAGTAAGCATCAGGATTGGTAGCGAGTTGTTTGCGTTTCGTAGACGACGACAGATCGATAGACCATCTTCGCCCGGCAACATTAAATCCAATACCATCAAGTGAAAATTTTCACGGGTTAACAGGCGGTCCATCTGCTCACTGTTTGCCACGCTACGCACTTGAAAGCCCTGCTCTGACAGATAGCGCTCTAACAGTGCACGTAAACGAGCATCGTCATCGACCACTAAAATTTTGTAGTTTTCTTGCATGTAATGGTTCCACCTATTAAAGCTTAAACCTAAGGTTAAGCATTCTTGGTAAATTGTATATTGGTATAAGACATTAAAAATGTAACATTATTGGAGAAAAAGTCGCCTAAATAATTGTTAACGTATGTTGCCTTTCTATATATTCTATCTTAGATCATCATTTCATTAAGTCAGATTTATGAAAACCAAACTTATTACTCGAGAAGGTTATAACAAGCTCAAAGCAGAACATGACCACTTATGGCACGAGAAACGCCCTGAAATTACTAAGATAGTCACTTGGGCGGCAAGCCTTGGAGATCGCTCAGAAAACGCAGATTACACCTTCAATAAGCGTCTACTTCGTCAGATCGATCGCCGAGTGCGTTTTTTAAGAAAGTTCCTACCTGATGTCACGATCGTTGATTACTCGCCACAACAAGAAGGTAAGGTATTTTTCGGTGCTTGGGTCGAAATTGAGAATGATGATGGGGAAATTAAGAAGTTTCGAATTGTCGGCCCAGAAGAGATCTACGGCGATGCTAAAGGCTATATCTCTATCGACTCACCAATGGCTAGAGCTCTGCTCAAGAAAGAAGTAGATGACGAGTTTACGGTAAAAACACCGGAAGGCGACAAAGAGTGGTTCATTAACTCGATTCGCTACGCAGACAACGAATAACCAAACTTAATAAACACTTAGCGATAAACTGAGTGTTCAGCAAACCCAAACTCCAGATAAAAGAAAACCCCGCAAGGCTTTCGCCTAGCGGGGTTAAGTCTCTATCGCAGCAATCCGGCTACTGTTTATCTCTTCGAGATAAGGTGCTCCCTGCATCTTTCCTTGATAGTGGCTAAATCCTTTAACCAATTTCCTTTTTGTTCATCGCCATCCTAGCGGTGTCCATTCTAGCCTGTCATCCTGACTGGCGAATCTCATCCAGAGATTATCACTTCCTTGCTGACCACTCATCCTAAGTAATCAAATCTTCATCCTGAAGATACCTAGTCCATTAGGCTTTTTCCTGTTCCTGCCAACTCCCTGTCGACAAGTTAAATATTACGGCAAATGGCCGTGTTTCCTAGATAGTCTTAAAAAACATTTCAGGTGAGAAATACGCCCACAAACACACAATCAAATAAAATCAGCAACTTAGTGTAACATCAAGACGATTTCATCGGTCTAAAGCGACTTACTCTCACATCACTTGTAAGAGATCTCGCACAAAGCGGGTATCAGAAACGGAAATTCGACTTCTGACAGGATAATTACACAGCCAAAGCTAGAAAAAGCGTACGCTCACCCCCATGTATTTGTCATGATATTAAATAAGAGATTCATCGGATGAGCCAAGCTATCTGTCGACTGATCGCTGAAGAACTGAATGTCCGTTCTGAGCAAGTCACTGCCGCAGTCAACCTAATTGACGACGGTAATACCGTTCCCTTTATTGCCCGCTACCGTAAAGAAGTTACGGGTGGCTTAGACGATACCCAGCTACGTAACCTTGATAGTCGCCTTTCATACCTTCGTGAGCTTGATGATCGTCGCCAAACGATTCTTAAGTCGATTCAAGACCAAGGTAAACTCACGCCAGAACTCGAGCGTGATATCACTCAAGCCGACAGCAAGACTCGTCTAGAAGATTTATACCTACCTTACAAACCAAAGCGTCGCACTAAAGGCCAGATCGCGATTGAAGCGGGCTTAGAACCACTTGCCGACACACTGTGGAATGAACCGCAGCACGATCCAGAAACGGAAGCGGCGAACTTCATCAGCAACGATAAAGGCATTGCCGATACCAAAGCTGCTCTCGATGGTGCTCGTGCGATCATCATGGAACGCATTGCGGAAGACGCAAACCTACTAGAAAAGATTCGCCAACACCTAACACGCAACTCAGAGCTAGTCGCTCGTGTAGTGACAGGTAAAGAGCAAGAAGGCGAGAAGTTCAAAGACTACTTCGAGCACAACGAAACACTCAGCAAAGTGCCGTCTCACCGTGCACTTGCCATGCTGCGTGGCCGCAATGAAGGCTTCCTAACACTGGCGATGAATGCCGATCCTGAGCAAGAAGAAGGCGCTCGTGGTTCTTACTGTGAGAACATTATCTCTGATCACTACGGCATTACTCTGAGCAGTGCTCCTGCGGATGCTTGGCGTAAGCAAGTGATTAGCTGGGCATGGCGCATCAAGGTTTCTATGCACATGGAAACTGAATTGATGGGCGCAATGAAAGAGCGTGCAGAGATCGAAGCGATTGAAGTATTCGCAACCAACCTAAAAGACCTACTCATGGCAGCGCCAGCTGGTCCTCGAGCAACCTTAGGCTTGGACCCAGGTTTACGTACCGGTTCGAAAATCGCTGTCGTGGATTCAACCGGTAAGGTTTTGGCAACAGAAACTATTTACCCTCACCCACCTCAAAAGCAATACGACAAATCGGCACACGTGGTTGAGCAGATGGTTCGTCAATTCAATGTTGATTTGATTGCGATTGGTAACGGTACGGCTTCACGCGAAACCGACAGCTTTGTGGCTGACGTAATTAAACGCGGCAACCTAAAAGCGCAAAAGATCATTGTTAGCGAAGCGGGCGCATCGGTGTATTCCGCGTCTGAACTAGCTGCAAAAGAGTTCCCGAACATGGATGTATCAATTCGTGGTGCGGTGTCTATTGCTCGTCGTCTGCAAGATCCACTGGCAGAGCTAGTGAAGATTGACCCTAAATCGATCGGTGTGGGCCAATACCAACACGATGTGAGCCAAACTATGCTCGCTAAGCGCCTAGATGCGATTGTCGAAGACTGTGTAAACGCGGTTGGTGTTGATGTGAATACCGCTTCGGCTGCGCTACTGACTCGTGTTGCTGGTCTGTCTAGCACCATTGCTCAGAACATCGTGGATTTCCGTGACGAGAATGGTCGTTTTGAAGCGCGCACTACGTTGAAGAAAGTGGCTCGTTTAGGTCCAAAAGCCTTTGAACAGTGTGCCGGCTTCCTACGCATTATGGATGGCAAAAACCCACTGGATGCATCATCGGTTCACCCAGAAGCTTACCCAGTAGTGAAAAGCATCGCTGAGAAAAACCACAAAGACATCAAATCTCTGGTGGGTAACACAGACTTCTTACGTGGCTTACACGCCATCGATTACACCAATGAGAACTTCGGTGTACCAACGGTCAGCGACATCATCAAAGAGCTCGATAAACCGGGCCGTGACCCTCGCCCTGAATTTAAGACTGCAACCTTCGCCGATGGCGTAAACAGTGTTTCAGATCTAGAACCGGGCATGATTTTAGAAGGTGTGGTATCGAACGTGGCTAACTTTGGTGCCTTCGTTGATATTGGTGTTCACCAAGATGGCTTAGTGCATATTTCAGCGCTCACCGATCGCTTTGTCTCTGACCCACGTGAAGTGGTTAAAGCGGGCGACATCGTGAAAGTGAAGGTGATGGAAGTGGATGTTCAGCGTAAACGTATTGCACTGAGCATGCGTATGAAGGACGAGCCTGGACAAGACAACCGTGCTCAACGTTCAAGTGCACCTCGTACACAAAACCGCTCGAATCAAAACTCGCAAGGTGGCCAACGCCGTCGTGAAGAGCCGCAACAAAACGCTGCAATGGGTGGAGCATTCGCTGCCGCTTTTGCTAAAGCGAAAAAGTAATCCATTAGCTCATCTAAAAAGCTGATGT
This sequence comes from Vibrio sp. 10N.247.311.49, assembly GCF_041467655.1. NCBI lineage: Bacteria > Pseudomonadati > Pseudomonadota > Gammaproteobacteria > Vibrionales > Vibrionaceae > Vibrio > Vibrio sp. 10N.247.311.49. Next base: position 96,650 of record NZ_JBFSVA010000010.1, on the reverse strand, counting down.
GCTTAAAACAGAAAACCTGCATCCCTTAGGGTATGCAGGTTTTTTTATTATGTGTTCAAAAAAGACATCGAAGCTTGGTTGACTCGTAAACTTTTGATTTATAAGACCACCAACATCTCTGATGGAGCATGAGGCGCAACAGCATGACCATAATGATACTTTATGACCTTACGTCGTTTCTCCATCTGTCCTTCCTGAATCGCCGCATCTAAAACATGCTTTGGCAGGCGGAAACGCATGGTATAACCTTTGCCTTGATCAGCACTGTATGTTTTCAGTGCCAATAAGCTGAACAGCCGATCAAAAGGGTCTTGTGGCTCTTCTTGGCTAACCGAATTGGCCTCTGACTCGTTCTCCATTTCATAACCTGGATGGTCTGAAGGATCCCAAGCCGACTGCTGCCTTCGTTTATCGTCTGATTTTACCTTACGCTCTGCATTGGTTCTCGCCAATGCTACTGCGGGAGCAACAGGCTCTCGGACTCTATTATCACGCGCAACTTGCTCTGTTTGCACATTAACGGACGGGGCGATTAGTGGCACACTCACTGCAGTTGCAGGTGACACAATCATCGCGAACTCTCCTCAAGAATCGCCCATCGTTTTTGCTATAACGCTGTTGTACTGTGAGTCAGCACAACAGGCATAGCCCAACTTAGCGCAATCAGCTCAGGAGAGAGTTAGGTCTGAGTATCAAGCAACACGTTGGTGTTATACCAATCGTAGTAAATAACTGATCATCCTAGCTTGTTAAAATGCTCGATAACGGCGTTAAATTTTTTGATTGTAGAATAACTACTTATCGAAACTACTTGTCAAAAAAAAGCTGCCTTGTTCTCAAGCCTTTTACCTACGCTATTTTTGAACACTTACTTACTGTGATTGGTATTAGCTTATATATCGACCAAGCCGGATATATATTTAGCAATTATTTTTGTGCGAAGCTGACAAGCTCACTGCAAAAGGCATCCGCTTCGGTCATAAACGGTGCATGCGAAGACTGGGTAAATATGTATTGCTCGGTATGAGGCAAGGCTGTGCCTAAGTCTTTCGCAACCTTGATTGGCACCAATCCATCTAATCGACCATACAAGCGTAGCATTGGTACTGAAATCTCAGGCAGTTGTTCACGCAGATCGACATCCGACAGCATCTTTAATCCTGCCAATAATGAGTCAGGGTTCGGCAACGGGCGAGACAGCACCGCTTGCTTGAGTTGTTTTACATCTTGCCTTGCTGAAGGGCTGCCCATGGCTTGCAATGCCATAAAGCGTTCGATGGTGGTTTGGAAATCTTCAACCAGTTGCTCGGTGAATGCGCTTAATACGTTGGGCTGAATGCCTCGCCATAACACGGGCTCTTTTGCAGCGGCGAATTTGGGAGAACTGGCGACAGTCACCAGCTTGCTCACGTAATCTGAGTGATGGAGAGCCATGTGCGTTGCGACCAAGCCTCCAAGTGACCAACCCACCCAAATCGCTTGCTTTGGTGCTTCGGCCAAAAGCTGCTGAGCAATCTCTTCAAGATCTTGAGCGTGGCAGTGCGCGCTGTGTCCATACCCTGGTAAATCGACAACATGCACTCGAAAATCAGCTTGTAATGCATTAACGGTTTGTTGCCATACCGCACCGTTCATTCCCCAGCCGTGAACCAGTACTAAATCAGGCCCTTGCCCAGAAACATGCCAATATAACGCGTCACTCATTCTCAATATTCCCTACTTTTTCCATCAGCGATAATCCGCGCTTTTCAGTATGGTGAGCAAAAGGAACACCATAACCCAAAAGCATCACGAGCTATGTTATCCGATTGGCTACAAAAACACACACCACGTCTGGTCACACCTCAATGCCACCTGTGCAAACTTGATAAACTGCCCAGTGATACACATCCTCGATGGTGCAATTCTTGTCTCAAACTCTTTCAGCCAGTACCACGCTGCCAACGATGTGGTTTAAAAACACTGCTCACAGTAGAGCAGTGCGGACAGTGCTTATCTCAACCTCCACCTTGGCATCGCCTCTACTGTGTCGGCGATTACACCTTCCCTACAGCAGGTTACATTCAGCAAATGAAGTACGCTGATAAGTTTTGGTTTGCACGTGATCTATCTAAGCTATTGGCATCACGTATCGAATATCCTGCTCCGCTGATCACCAGCGTGCCGCTGCATTGGCGTCGATATACTCATCGCGGCTTTAATCAAAGTAAGCTGCTAGCCGACTACACGGCTCAAGAGCTTGGCGTTGAAAGTGATGTGCTCTTTCGTCGAATTCGCTCAACGGCTTCCCAGCAGGGGCTGACTAAATCCGCACGATTACACAATCTAAAGAGCGCTTTTGCGCTGCGAAAACAAGACGTTCAAGGAACTATCCCCTCTCACGTCGCGATAATTGATGATGTTGTAACCACCGGCAGTACTGTGTATCAATTATGCCAATTACTACTTGAAGTGGACGTTAAAAGGATTGATATTTACTGCATCTGCCGCACTCCTGAGCCCTCTGGATAAAAGCTGTGAATCACTACTTGTACAGCAATCCAACAAAAAAGGGCTGAATTACAAATCTGACAGGAGTAGAATGGCGCTAATAACCTACAAATCTACTCAGGTATTCGTCGTGTCAAATATTACTATTACAGAAACAGCTCAAACTCACTTTGCCAATCTGCTGTCACAGCAGCCTGAAGGTACAAACATTCGTGTGTTCGTGGTAAACCCGGGTACACAAAACGCAGAGTGTGGTGTTTCTTACTGCCCAACAGATGCTATCGAAGCGTCTGACACAGAGCTTAAATTCGAAGCTTTCTGTGCATACGTAGATGAGCTAAGCCTACCGTTCCTAGATGAAGCTGAAATTGACTTCGTTACTGACAAAATGGGCTCTCAGCTAACGCTTAAAGCACCAAACGCTAAGATGCGTAAAGTCGCAGACGATGCACCACTTGTAGAACGTGTTGAATACGCAATTCAAACACAAGTTAACCCACAACTTGCTGGTCACGGCGGTCACGTTAGCTTGGTAGAAATCACTGAAGACGGCGCAGCTATTGTAGCATTCGGTGGTGGTTGTAACGGTTGTTCTATGGTTGATGTAACGCTAAAAGAAGGCATCGAGAAAGAACTTCTTCAACAGTTTGAAGGTGAACTGACTGCTGTTCGTGATGCAACTGAGCACGATCGTGGTGAGCACTCTTACTACTAATCACTGATTTAGTGTTAGTTGTTATTTGAAAGGTTGATGCGCAAGCATCAACCTTTTTTGTTTTAGGGCTAAACAGATACGCTCGAACACGATCTCACTATGCTCTTGTATTCCCGAACGAAATAACCCGAATTCTCGGTTGGTTACCATCTTGAGTAAGGTATTCAAGTGATCGCAATCGGTTCCTGCTCTAATAATTCTAGGATATGAAAACTCGGATCTAGGAACTCAACGTCATTTCCCCTATATTAGAATGACTTTATAAGAAAGAATTCCAATGAGCTAAGGAGCGAGCGCAATGACAAAAAGGACCAAGCCAGAGATTTTGGCTCAGCAAACTGTCGCTCAATCAAAACTATTCTCTATCGAGTCTCTCGATTTACGCTTTTCAAACGGCGAACAGCGCACTTACGAACGCATGAAGCCTAGTGGCCGCAACGCAGTAATGATGGTTCCGATTACTGAACAAGGCGACATTCTATTGGTGCGTGAATACGCAGCGGGCACAGAACGCTATGAACTGGGCTTTCCGAAAGGGCTTATCGATCCAGGTGAGCAGCCAAACGAAGCCGCCGTTCGCGAACTCAAAGAAGAGATAGGCTTCGGTGCCAACAAGCTTACTCCGCTGAAGGAAGTGATCCTTGCACCCTCTTACTTCTCTAGCAAAATGACGCTGTTTATTGCAGAAGACCTCTACCCAGAAAAGCTAGAAGGTGATGAGCCAGAGCCTCTCGATATTGTGCGCTGGCCACTTGCTCAAGCCGAAGAACTGTTAACACATCTCGATTTCTGTGAGGCTCGGAGTATTACAGCCCTGCTTTTAAGCCTTCGTGTATTAAACAATAACTAGAACATTCAGGCTCGCTCTAAGAGTAAGAGAACATTTATGCCAATAACAAAAGATTTGTCTCACCTCCTACCCTCTGTCATTGAGATTGCTCGCTCTGCTGGTCAACTCATCTTAGAGATCTACGAGAAAAAGGATTACGAAGAGTTCATTAAGAGTGATGACACTCCAGTAACCAGTGCCGATCTTGCAGCACATAAGCTGATATTAAAAAAACTCAGTGAATTGACGCCTGATATTCCCGTATTATCCGAAGAAGACGCCGACATCAGCCTAGAGCAACGCTCTCAATGGGATCGCTACTGGTTAGTTGACCCACTGGACGGCACCCAGGAGTTCATCGCACGAAGTGGTGATTTCGCGACAATTATCGCCCTAATCGAGCATAACAAGCCAGTGATGGGCGTGGTATACGCACCCGTTTCAGGTGTGAGCTATTACGCTTACAGTGGCAAAGGCGCTTGGAAGATCCCAGACCTTAATGACAGCGTGAAAATCAAAACGCATCGTCACGAGCTGCCAAACCAGTCAATCGCCATGGCGATCAGCCGTCGCCAGGACATCAATCGCATCACTAGCCGTATGAGCTCAGCATGGAATTATGATTTGGTTCCTCTAGGCTCAGCAGCGCTTAAGGCCTGTTTAGTCGCAGAAGGCGCTGTGGATTGTTATCTGCGCCTTGGACCAACCGGAGAGTGGGATACCGCCGCAACGCAGTGCATTGTTGAAGAAGCTGGCGGACGTATCTTAAGTACTCAACTAGAACCGCTTTCGTACAATGAAAGAGAAACGCTAGAAAACCCGAACTTCATTGTACTCGGTGATGCAGATTTACCGTGGGTAGAAATTTTGCAAGGCAAAGACTAGGCGAGTTTGCTCCCTTTAACTGTCAGATATCCTCTAGATTCTCAGAACAAACAAAACGGGCACCTCAGTGAGGTGCCCGTTTTTTATATCTCGTAATTTAGTGACCCTTAGCCGTTTAGCTAAAAACGACCTTGATAAGTAAACTGGTACTTACCTTGGCTATCAGGATTACCCAACCATTTAAGCTGATTTTGCATCGTTGGCGGGAATTCAACACCCGGTTTAAACCACGCTGCAGATGTGTAGCGCTGGTTAGATGTTAGACTCGCTGAGAACTCACTGTCTACTTGAGTGCTCTTCTGAACGCCTTTGGCTGCAATTGTACTGTCTTCACAGGTTATGTCCGCAATCACAGGACCAAGGTCTAATGAACCAACAGGTGAATCGACTGCAGCACCAGACCAAGCCACAGTACCTTCACCAGACTGACACCAAGGTTGAGCATGAACCGCATGCTTGATCATCAGCTCAACCTTTCCACCAATTGAAACCGGGACTGGAATGGCTGGAGCATATTTCATCACGTTAGCAGCGGGCATTGATGCGACTAAGTTTTCCGCATACGCACCACTCATGCTGTACCCAACACGCCCTTTTCCTGACAAGTTCATGTCGCTATTACGACCAAAACGAACCGCTAATTCAGCTTTGGCTTGGAAGAGTTTAGAGAACTGAAAGTCCCACTGTACTGAACCGTAATTAACACGCTGCCAGGCGATATTATTGGCGCTGCCCTGCCAAACCGTTCCTTCAACACCTTCAATATTCAAGCCACGCACAGCCGGTGCATGTTTGAGTACAAAAGAGGCCGGTAGATGCAGCAACAGACTAACCGAGAAAAAGACAATAAAGATGCCGCCAAAAAGTAAACCTAACTTCAAAGATAAACCGCGTTTCACATTAACCTCGTTTAAACTGTAGTCGGTTGACCTCAATAACCCCTGGGTTATCGGAGCGATCAATGTCCATAAACTCAACCTCCACACCCTGTTTTTCTTTCAGGTATGTTAGCCAGTCAACGAACTTATTAAAAGGCACAGGTTTTACCCACACTTGCAACATTTCGCCACGTGGTTGCACGCGTATTAGCTCGATATTAAAGCGACGCATAGAAGCTGGCACAGATTGATTCAGAGGTTGACTGGCACTAATGCCGCCACTGCCTCGTAGTTCAACCACTTCATTGGCTTTATTGGTTACCCAAGCCAGTAGTTGCTTCTCGCTTTGAATACGGGTCTGCGCAAGTTCAGCTCGCTGACTGAGTGGCTGGATTAGCCCCCAATAAACGACACCGACCACCAATAGAATTGAGCAACCAATCACTAGTCGTTGCTCTCTTTGACTTATTGAAGTCCACCACGCTTGGAGTGGCTCAATCATATTTCTCATCACTGATCTCCTTACGCAGGTTATTGATGGGGTTTAAGAGTAAAGCTGCCAAATACGGCATCACCATTACGATTCAATGGCCCTTGCTCAACGGTAAACTTCTCTTCAAGTTTCACTCGCGCAGTCTCGAAATATTGGAAGTCAGTACTTTTCGCTTCCAATCTCACCTCTGAGCGGTTGCCGTCGTAGCGAATACTATTCACTTCGATGGCTTTCACTTGTCCTAAAGTTTCTGGCAGTAACGCTAGCCATCCAAGTAAGGAATCACCATCACCCGAGCCACCATACTTCTTAGCTTCATCGTTCATCTGGCGCTTAAGGTAGCTGACCGTCGGAATACGCTGTTTACCAGGCAGCACCGCTCTAAAGATACGTTCACTCTCCGTTCGGTACGCTTCGGCTTGTGCTTCGTACTGCTGAACCTTTAAGGCTTGCTGAGTGACGATCACCGCCACCAGCAAACAAGCTGCGATCGCTACTTTTTGCCATACACGCCAGTACTTACTGAATGAAGATTTGGTTTTAAAGGTGCCAGTCAGTAAGTTTACGCCACTTGTAATGGCTTGTTGGCTCAGTAAAGACATCACCAGTTCAGCAGGTTTAGCTTGCCACTCAATGCCACTTTGCAGTTGAACGTCATCACTTGGCAGTGCGGTGTAGCTAAAAATCGTTGGTGATTGCTCTTCGTCATCTAAGGCAACCCAATCGCTTTGTAAGAACATCGCTAGCCACGCCTCATTGATCGACACTGCTTGATAGTTGCTTTGACGCAATAACCAATGTTGGTCGATCTGCAGCGCACTGATGCCTTGATCTTCTAAAGGCAACGCTAAGGTATCAGGCAATACTTTACGAAAGATAATGTTCGCTTCGCGGAAAGTATCCAGCGCCTGCTTAAGCCAATCACGTTCCACACCACACACTGTCGCGTGCGTTGCGTCTTTCTCTAAAATAGTCAGGTGTAAGTCTTCGATATCTTGTGCGACTTCGTCTTCTAATAAAAACGGCAGCATAGAATCGAACTGGCGAGCAGCACCTTTCGGGATCTCAACACGCTTAATTAAGCATTCACTTCCCGGCAATAAAGCGATACAGCTGCGCTTTTCAGCGTAAGGCGTTAACTCGTCAAGCTGATCCCAGCTAGACAGTTCACCGCTTGCTATCACTTCTTGTTGGCTTGTCGACCAAACTAACCACTGCACAGGGCTTTGTGGTTCGCTACTCAGTCGAACGGTCAGAAACTCGCTCACTGATTCCTCCAAAACGACGGCGTACTACCGTCACTGTTTCTCGATTACTACTATAGAAAAGCGTCCGTATACGTACACGTGACTGCTCAACTAATACCTCTGCATCTAGCTCAAAATAGGCGCTATCTACAGTTAAATATGCTTTCGCTTTTTTGCTGACTTCGGCACTCACACCCACAATAGCAGGCTCAGCCATAAACGCATCCACCGTATCCCAACCATCGAATGGGCGTTTGTCTATCAGCTGTTTGGCATCCGATTCACTTAAGCCGGGGGCAAACATCGCTTCCAATAACGGCGCCTGCTTTTCCGTAAGAGTATTCACATTCAAACGGAAATCGTCGCTCGGCAGAGCACAAACAAAGGGGCGAACCTTATTCATCACCTCACCAGTGACTTGATAAACCGAGCGTAGCTCGGACTCATCGGCCATTAAGCCATTCGCTGCCAAATAAGATGGCTTCATCGCCTCATAAGTACTGTCTTCTACACCAGCTGAAGAGGTGGTTCGGGTATCACTATCAACAAATTCCCAGCTTGAATGTGCAATAACCTCGGCCTGATAAGGCTCAACATCTTGGTTTTCCAACAAGGTTTGCCAAACCGTAATTAAATAAGGTGTTTGGTTACTTGAAGTCGTCGCCACACCAGCCAACGCATTGAGATTAAAACATGCCTGAGCATCAACAATACGGCCTTTAACTTGACCATAATCCAACGGGTATACCTGTTCTTCTAACGCCCATGGTTGACTCAAGTTGACGGTATCACTGTCTTTGTAGCTTTGCCTAATGCCGTCTTGCACCAGCGCTTCGACACCAATGCTGTACCAGTAAGCCTGTTGGTAATTCAGTTGATTGCCCACGCGCTTAAATTGAGTAAACAGGCGTTCCGACATACTGCCTGCGATGGTTGCCATTATCGCCAGTAGCATCAGGATAATGATCAGCGCAACACCTCGCTGCTTGCGCCCCATGGCAGACCTTGTCAGTGCAAACTTATTAGTTCGATGAGTCATTATTCCCCTCATTACTACTTGAAGAGTCACTGTTTGAAGAATCATCGGCCTGATCTAGCGTGCCACCAGGGGTGAGATAAATACGCTCTATCTCACCATAATCTTTCAAGGTTAGCTTTAACCTTACCGCTTTCGGTAGCGATTTGTCGGCTTGCCACTCTTTCCCCCAGCGGCTTCCGTCATAAAACTCGAATTCCAAGCTTTCAACATCATCAAGCAAAGGCGTAATCACACCTTCTTGTCCTGCAGGAGTATCGGGGTAGCGCCACCACACACGCTCAAGCGTTTCTTCTTTAATGCGGTAACCCACTTTGGTGACTTCTCCGCGAGGAAACTGCTGCTGTGGGTTATGCCAGCCAAGGCGAGTAAACATGATGCCAACGCTGTCGGAATCCAGTAAATACTCTTTAATTAAGATCAGCTTAGATGATGCTTCTTCACCGTTGGTACGAAATTGTCGCACCGCCATCTGGCGAAAATCATTATCTAAAATGACTAAGCTACGTTGCAGTTGATTTAAACGAGCACTGCGCTCGATTGAAAGCTCGTTGCTGCGCTGAACCTGATTTACTACCTGATAAGCCGCCATGCTTAACGTGGCAAAGATAGCGATCGAGACCAAAACCTCAATTAAGGTAAAGCCTCTCCCTTTCGAAGATAGTCCTTGTTTACGAGGCACACGCTTATTGGCGGACATGCTCTTACTTAGCGACTTGCTCTGAGCTAACGACACGCTTTTACTTGACCACATAGCTGCGCACCGTGACCACTGGAGAAGCTTGTTTACTGGTTGCCACACTCACATCAAACGCCTTTAATAAATCATCGCTAGTATCGATTGGCGTGACCTTCCAAAACCACTCTCTCTCGGCCAACTCTTGTGTGCCCTGCGCTTTTTTTAGCTTCTCAGGATGCAGCATCACCAAAGCCATTTGATTATCAACGACCATCGCCGCGAAGGTTTTTTCTTCGAGATAACTGAGGGTATTGATGTGCTGAGTAACAGCACGAATCACACTGATCGCCGCAGTCGCAAAGATAGCGAGTGCAACCAATACCTCAAGCAGCGTCATTCCTCGAGAACCAAGGGTCATACCACGAGAACGATAAGGAGAACGGTTATTCCTCTTCATCTTCTTCTCCCGGTTCTAGCAGTCGAATCACACCATTGTCCAATACTCGAATACGCCAACCATCTTGTATGGTGTCTCCGGTATTTGGATAAAACGACAATACAAATGGCGTCATTTCAGCACTCGACAAGATGTAGATCTGTGGTGGTTTCGGCTTCTTTTCCTCTTCAAGATCAGCAAACATATCTTCATCAAACAAGCTTCCTGGGTTGAACAACCGATCATCGTCTTCCCATGCGCCACCACCTAAGGTCAGTGACAATGCGAGTTCTTCCGGTAGTTCAGTTAAAGAGGGGATTTTTTCAAAATCGACTTCTTGCCAGCCTTCGGACTTAAGCGCCATCAGTACATAGGTCGATTTCTTTTCATCAACACGAACGCCAAAATCCAAACCACTCAAAATAGCCTCTTCATTGAGTAATTGAACTCGCTGATAAAAGCTTTGAGCGTATTTTTTAGCAACATCTTTGCTATTGGTAGGAATGGTCGCGATCACCGCGACCGCCGTTACTGACAGTAATACCAACACCAAAAGAATCTCAATTAAGGTGAAACCTGGCTGTGTTTGCTTAGTTTTCACCTTTAGACTCCATCTGTTTACGTCCTACCATCAATAACGTATCAAGCAACAATAACGAATCAAACAATAAGCTGATGCTTATTGGAAATCCTGCATGTTCCAGTTGCCGATATCCGCAGCAATACCTTCACCACCTTCTTGGCCATCAGCACCAAGAGTGAAAATATCAATAGTGCCGTTATCACCAGGGCTTAGGTATTGGTACTCGTTACCCCATGGGTCGTTTGGCAGACGCTTGATGTAGCCACCGTCGCGGTAGTTACGAGGCTCTGGGCTGCTTGGCTTAGAAACCAATGCATCAAGACCTTGATCCGTTGTTGGGTAAACGCTGTTATCCAGTTTGTACATATCTAGCGCGTTCTCTAACGCCACGATATCAGTGATGGCTTTTTGTTGGTCTGCCTTCTCTTTATTACCCAATAGGTTAGGTACAACAAAGCTCGCCAATACGCCAAGGATAACCACAACAACCATCACCTCGAGTAGAGTAAAGCCTGATTGTTTCTTCATTTTATTTTTCATTATTTTCTCCAAATTACAGACAGCGAGTTGAAGGTAATAATGTCCTTCTTCTCGTTAATCCAAAAACTAACGTCTTATAAGCGGTAGGTTAGCCGCTCATCAAATTATTCATTTCAAGCATCGGCATCAGAGTCGCCATCACAATGAACAGTACTAAGCCTGCCATCAAAGCGATAAGTGCTGGCGTAAAGATACCTAATGCGATATTCACGGTAGATTCAAAGCTTTGGTCTTGGTTGTCCGCCGCTCTTGTCAGCATCTGTTCCAACTGACCACTCTGCTCACCACTGGCGATCATATGCAGCATCATTGGAGGGAAGAGTTTGGTTTGATCGAGCGCTTTACGCAGGCTTGCCCCTTCTCTAACACTGTCTGACGCCTGCAGTACTTGTTGCTTCACATGGTGATTCGACATTACATCAACCGCAACCTTCATCCCCTCAAGGATAGGAATCGCACTCGAGGTACAGATAGAGAGTGTTCGAGCAAAACGAGAGGTATTAATTCCTTTCGCGATCTTGCCGATCAGTGGAATGCTTAATAGCTTGCGATCCCAACTCATGCGAACACCCGGCTTTTTCAGAGCGGTCTTAATCAACACAATCACACCGATGATCAACAACAGTAATTGGATGCCCCAATTCTGGATAAATTCACTCGATGCCAATAAAAATTGTGTCGATTGAGGAAGTTCTTGGCCCATTTGGATAATCGGTTCAACGATCTTAGGTACCACGGTTGCCAGCAGGAACGAAACAATCGTCACCGCAAACACCACCAGCACCACAGGGTAGATCATCGCTTGCAGCAACTTAGAGCGCATCTTCTGACGGTTTTCTGCGTAATCAGCCAGTCGCTCCAATACCGCATCTAAGTGACCCGATTTCTCACCAGCCGCGACCATGGCTCTAAACAGTTCATCAAAGATATGTGGGTAATCAGCCAAGCTATCGGCTAGCGAATAACCTTCCGTTACCTTCGAACGAACCGCCAGTAACATGGTTCGAATACGTGGCTTTTCAGATTGCTCCGCCACGGCTTTCAAGCACTCTTCTAGCGGCATGCCTGATTGCACCAAGGTGGAAATTTGGCGAGTAATCAAAGCAAGGTCTGGCGTGCTGATACCACGCTTAAAGCTGGTCGAAGGCTGTGCACCTTTCGTCGTTTTAGCTTTAGCTTCGGTCATCTCAACCGGCATCAAGCCTTGTTCTTTGATTCTTTGGCGAGCCTGACGAGCGTTATCCGCTTCAATCGAGCCTTTTTTACTTTTGCCTTTGGCATCCAGTGCTTTGTATTCAAATGCCGCCATACTAGACTTCCTTGGTCACTCGCATCACTTCTTCTAGGGAAGTTACCCCTTTCAGAACTTTGCTCAAGCCATCATCTCGAATACTTGGTGTTGTGCCACGAATTGCTTTTTCAATCGCCTGTTCACCTGCTTCGCTATGAATCAGCTCTTGGACTGAATCATCAATCATCAACAGTTCATGAATACCGGTACGGCCTCGATAACCTTTATGGCCGCACGCTTCACAACCTTTCGCATGGTAAAGCGTCAGGCTCTCTTTCTTCTTCAATCCAAACAGTTTTTTCTGTTCTTTGTCGGCTTCATAAGGCTCTTTGCAGTCGTTACACAAAGTACGAACCAAACGCTGAGCCAAAACACCCAGCAGCGAAGAAGAGATTAAGAAAGGTTCAATGCCCATATCACGTAGACGCGTGATCGCACCAATTGCTGTATTGGTGTGAAGGGTCGACATAACTAAGTGACCCGTCAAAGAGGCTTGAACAGCGATCTCAGCGGTCTCTAAGTCACGTATCTCACCAATCATAACCACATCGGGATCTTGACGAAGAATGGCACGTAAACCGCGCGCAAAGGTCATATCAACCTTAGGGTTCACTTGTGTTTGGCCAATACCATCAATATCAAATTCGATTGGGTCTTCAACGGTAAGGATATTTCGCTCATTGCTGTTGAGCTCTTGCAGGCCAGCATACAGGGTTGTTGATTTACCCGAACCCGTAGGGCCGGTCACCAAGATAATGCCATGTGGGCGCTGAATCAGCTTACGGAAGTTTTCATGGTTTTCTGCTGTCATACCTAAACTGTGCAAGTCTAGACGAGTGGCGTTTTTGTCCAACAGACGCATTACCACACGCTCACCGTGTGATGAAGGCATGGTTGATACACGAACGTCGACCGCTCGACCACCAATACGCAGAGAAATACGACCGTCTTGTGGCACGCGTTTTTCTGCAATATCCAACTTCGCCATAACCTTTACACGTGACACGAGCAGCGGCGCCAGTTTACGGCTTGGCGCTAGAACATCACGCAGCACACCATCAACTCGGAAACGGATACAAAGTGACTTTTCAAAGGTTTCGATATGAATATCCGAAGCACCTTCTTTGATCGCCTCACCCAGCATCGCATTGATTAACTTGATGATTGGTGCATCATCCTCTGATTCAAGTAAGTCTTCGTCTTGAGGCAGTTCTTCCGCTAGTGAGAAGAAGTCATCACTATCAGCACCAATGTCTTCCATGAGCTGACGAGCTTCTGACGAGTCACGCTGATAAGCATCGGTCAGTTTTTTATCAAACTCATCGAGAGTAATCGCTTGTGGCGTGAAACCATTTTTCACAACACGACTCACTTCAATGATCGCCGCCGATTTCAGTGGCTCAACATAATAAAGTATCGGTGCGCGCTCTGGATGTTGATACTCCAACACCATCTTATAGCGATTCGCAAAGCTAAACGGCAAGCGCTGATAAGTACGTGCCGCCCCTACCAATTCAGCCATTATTCTGTTTCCATCTGATCAATGAAGGCTTGAAGTTCAGCCGGGTAATTCATGCTTTCGCCAAATTTAGGCAATACCGGGATGTTATCGTCTGCCATTAATTTCAGTCCTTGCTCAGCCTTGTACAACTGCTCAGCACGGATGAAGTTGTATTTACGCTGCGTGATACCATCGGCTGTCATACCATCACGAATAATGGTTGGTTTGATGAAGACCATTAGGTTCTTTTTCTCAACCTGAGTACTGGTTGATTTGAACAGGTGTCCTAGAACAGGGATATCGCCCAAGAACGGCACCTTAGATTCACTTTCCAGCGCTCGCTCGTCAATCAAGCCACCCAGCACCAGCATTTGACCGTCTTGAACAATCACTGACGTATTTAGCTGACGCTTAGCAAAACGAACATCTACTGCCCCGTTTGCGCCTAATACGTTCGATACTTCTTGTTCTATTTGCAGCTGAACTGAGTCACCTTCATTGATTTGTGGCACGACTTTTAGCTTGATACCCACTTCTTTACGTTCAACCGTTTGGAATGGGTTATCGTTACTTGAGCCTGCGGTCGAGCCAGTTAAAACAGGCACCTCTTCGCCCACAATGAACGACGCTTCGCCGTTATCCATCACGGTGATACTTGGAGAAGATAGGATATTTGAATTTGAATCGGTCGCTACTGCACTGATCAAGGCAGTCCAGTCACCCATCACTACGCTCATTGCCGCGCCATTAACGCCAGAAAGAGCAGAAGCTAACGTTGAGTAGTCACCGGATTCTGTGGTCGTTTCATTACGCAAAAAGGCGCCATTATCATCATAGACTGCGGTGGTCGTTTCAGTGTCTTTCGCTTCTTCTAAACCAACCATTACGCCACCGATTGACGCACCTGTGTTGCCATACTGAATCACAGCACCAGTATCAAGGTTACCCCATTGCACACCAAGGTTAATGCCATCACCCTCTGCCATCTCGACAATTAGGGCTTCAATCAATACTTGAGCACGACGAATATCCAACTGTGCGATCACATCTTGAAGCGCATTCATGATGTCCGGTTGTGCGGTAATCACCAACGAGTTGGTATCACTGTGAGCGGAGATCATCACTTGGTTACGTTGCGATGAGCTGCCTTTGGTTGAAGATTGCTTTTCTGATTGCAGGTTGTCCGACACGCCTTTCAGCACATCGACTAAATCTTCTGCTTTGGCGTATTTAAGGTAAATTACTTGGTTGTTGCCCTTGGTTGCCATTTCCACATCAAGCTGTTCAATCAACCTTCTTAAACGGCTACGTACCTTAGGGTCACCTGAGATAAGAATCGCATTGGTACGTTCATCGGCAACTAATTTAGGTTGTAGGAAGGCTGGTGTGTTTTGGGCATCTGTGGTTTTGCTTAGTGCATCAACGATACGTACCATTTCTGCCGCAGAAGCATTCTTTAGCTCAACGACTTCAATCTCTTTATCACCCGCTTGGTCAACACGCTTGATGATTTCAGCTAAACGGTTTACTACCGCCGCTCGGCCTGTAATAAGGATGATGTTGGCTGGGTCGTAGTGCACAACGTTACCCGCGCCTGCATTGTCGTTTAGTTGACGAAGCAGAGGAGAAAGTTCACGAACCGATACATTACGAACCGTCACTACACGCGTCACTACGCTATCACCAGTGATTGAATCACGGTCACCAACAACGGGGATCGCCGAAGTTTTAGAGTCTTTGGCTTTGATGATCTTAAGAACACCTGAGTCCATTTCGACAACCGCGTAGCCATACACTTCCAATACGTTTAGGAAGAAGCTGTAATATTGCTCTTCATTGAGTACGTCGTAGCTGCGTACATCGATTTTTCCGCGCACCGAAGGGTCAACGATGATCGTCTTCTCTAGGTTACGACCAACAATATTAATAAACTCTTGAATATCAGTGCCTTTAAAGCTGGCACTAAAATCACTCGCGATGGCTGCGGGTGTGCAGATTAAGCTTCCTGCCAATAACCATGCACTTTTCTTAAACCAATGCTTCACGTACTTCTCCTACACTTTCGTCCTTCGTTAGACGCAAAGTTTTAAAATTCAATAAACACTTCATGTTGTTGACCATCTCTCTCGACCACCAGATTTAGCTCTGTTAGTTCTGAGATGGAACGGAATATGTTGCCCATAGCAGCAGGGTCTGTCAGGTCTTGTCCATTTAACTGAGTGGCAATATCTCCGTTTTGGAGCCCAACAGAGTTAAAAAGTTCTGAATCTTTGCCAGGGCTCACACGATAACCGATCACTTTATCGTCACGCTTCACCTGAGACAGTCGAACATATTGGAAGATTTGTTGCGGATCTTTCATTATCTTCGCTTTAATTTCATCAAGCTTCTCTTCTGCTGAAGCCGGATTATTACCACGAACCGAAGAAGAGCTACGAGGTGGCGCAGGCGCTGATACAGCCAAACGCTTGTACTCAATACCTTCAAGCATCAAGGTTTCGTCTCGTCCTGAGTTATCAATGATAACGCGGTCGATTAATACCGCTTTTAACTTGGCTCGAGTGCCTTCAATCTCTTCATTAATTCCGTAGGTCGCTTGCGTGCCGCGATTGGCGATCACCGCTAAGCTCAGTTTTGGATTCGAGCTCGCGACTGCACCCACTAAAACGAGGTTTAATCGCGTCTTAGGCGCATCTTGGATAACTTGCTGTTCAACCACAGCGGGCGTGCTTGGGTTGTAAGCACCAAACATGTTGCTCTGCTGCAAAGAAGAGATATCAAGGGTCGATTGAGGTGCTGAAGACGATGAAGCCGTTGCTGTCCAAGGCGCGATAGTTTGCTCAGCAGGTTCGATAAACCATGCAAGCTGCCCTAAGATCCATGCGGAAGCTGCAATCAATACACAACAGGTCGCTAAGCTTAGTTTCTGCTGAAGTACAAATCCATTCTCTAATAAGCGGCTCAACATAGGAGAATTCCCTACGCGATTTTTGAGCTCTAAAAAGTTCACTTTCCTAGTCCCTTTTCATGACGACAAACGCTGCAAATCATTAAACTTTCAGCTTTTTTATTCATTCGTTCGATACCAAGCTTATTTAAGCAATAAGATCCTGAACTATATCATAGCAAATCGATAAATCGGCATAACATGGCTATTTTGTATTATGACTTGAAAAAAATGCCAACCGCCTCCACTTTAAGCTTCTACTTAATGTGATAAGCATCATCAAAAACATGTTGCGCACTGTTCGTTACAGTTAAACCGCATTCATTTCTCACTTAATAAGGCACAGCCCTATATGAAAACTGCTAATGAAGCTGTCAGACTCGATAAATGGTTGTGGGCAGCTCGTTTTTACAAAACCCGGTCTATTGCTCGCAACATGGTCGATGGTGGCAAAGTCCACTATAATGGTCAGCGCAGCAAGCCAAGTAAAATTGTCGAACTTGGGGCTGTGATTACACTGCGCCAAGGTAATGAAGAAAAGACGGTAACGATCGAGAAAATCTCAGCCCATCGTGGTGGAGCCCCGATCGCTCAAACCCTCTATGAAGAAACCACCGAAAGCTTGGCAAAAAGAGAAGAGTTTGCACAACAGCGCAAGCTAAATGCTCATAGCCCAGCACCAGAACGTCGCCCAGATAAAAAGCAACGTCGTGACATCATCAAGTTCAAGACTCAATAAGCTAGAAGGAATAGCCAAATGGCAGACCCAATGTCTACAAGTAATGTTTTAAATCGCTACCTATTTGAAGACCTATCAGTACGTGGTGAATTGGTACAGATGGACGAAGCGTACCAACAGATTATTTCTAGCAAGGAATACCCAGCTCCAGTACAAAAGCTGTTGGGTGAGCTACTGGTTTCAACGACGCTACTAACGGCGACCCTAAAGTTTGAAGGTTCTATCACGATGCAGCTGCAAGGTGACGGCCCAGTATCTCTAGCAGTTATCAATGGCGATCACGATCAGAAGATCCGTGGTGTTGCTCGCTTTGAAGGCGATATCGCAGACGACGCAGGTCTACACGCCCTAATGGGTAAAGGTCATCTAGTGATCACTATCGATCCTAAGAAAGGTGAGCGTTACCAAGGTATCGTTGGTCTTGAAGGTGACACGCTTGCACAAGTGCTTGAAGGCTACTTCGCTAACTCTGAACAGCTTAAGACTCGTCTATGGCTGCGCACTGGCGAGCATGAAGGCAAAGCACACGCTGCAGGTATGTTGCTACAAGTAATGCCTGACGGCACCGGTACTCCAGACGACTTCGAGCACCTAGAGCAACTAACAGACACCGTGAAAAACGAAGAGCTATTCACTTTAGAAGCTAACGAACTGCTTTACCGTTTGTACAACCAAGAGAAAGTACAGCTATTCACACCACAACCGGTTGAGTTCTTCTGTGGCTGTTCACGCGATCGAAGTGCAGCAGCAATCATTACTGTTGCTCAAGAAGAGATCTACGACATCCTAAGCACCGAAGGAAGCGTTGGTCTACACTGCGATTACTGTGGCACAAACTACTCGTTCGACAAGAATGATGTTGATGCACTGTACGCAGAAGCAGCAGATAAAGGCAGCAATACGGTTCATTAATTTACGGCGTACCAAAAACACGTAATTTACCCCAAAAAGGTCAGCACTCAGCTGGCCTTTTTTGTGATCAAAATAGCGCAAACTCCGTAACATCTCGTAATAAAATCACCGCTTAATTTTAATCAATTAATAATGTTCTCGCCCCTAGCGCAAAGGTTTGCGTACAGGATAGACTAGTCGGGCCAATATGTGACGAGACGCTTAAAACCCCATGGCTAATATGGATATTTTTTGAGCTATATCCCTGTTTCCCCCGAGTCTCGTTGCTAGCATGGTGAGCAGATAACAATAAAAAATTAATACAAAATCCCTACAAAATATCCTACAAGGAGCACCTATGACCGTTATGGAACATACAAAGGCTGCACAAATTGATCTAACTAAGCACGGACTGACTGGCGTTACTGAAGTTCTTCGTAATCCTAGCTACGAGCAGTTATTCGTTGAAGAAACACTGCCAGGTTTGGAAGGCTACGAAAAAGGCGTAGTAACGGAACTAGGCTCTGTTGCGGTAGACACTGGTATCTTTACTGGCCGCTCACCAAAAGATAAGTACATTGTTAAAGATGACACGACCCGCGATACCATGTGGTGGTCAGATCAAGGCAAAAATGACAACAAACCGATTACAACTGAAGTATGGAATGAGCTGAAAGAGCTTGTGACAACTCAGCTATCTGGCAAGCGCCTGTTTGTCATCGACGGTTATTGTGGTGCTAACCCTGATACGCGCTTAAGCGTGCGTATTATCACTGAAGTAGCGTGGCAAGCGCACTTCGTTAAGAACATGTTCATTCGTCCAACTGACGAAGAGCTAGCAACGTTCGAACCTGATTTCGTGGTAATGAACGGTGCTAAAACAACTAACCCTAACTGGGAAAAGCAGGGTCTAAACTCTGAAAACTTCGTTGCTTTCAACCTAACAGAGCGCGTTCAAATCATCGGTGGTACTTGGTACGGCGGTGAGATGAAGAAAGGCATGTTCGCAATGATGAACTACCTGCTTCCTCTGCAAGGCATTGCTTCAATGCACTGTAGTGCAAACGTCGGCGAGAAAGGCGATGTAGCCATCTTCTTCGGTCTATCTGGTACAGGTAAAACTACGCTTTCAACCGATCCTAAGCGTGAGCTAATCGGTGATGATGAGCACGGTTGGGATGACGATGGTATCTTCAACTTCGAAGGTGGTTGTTACGCGAAGACGATTCGTCTATCTAAAGAAGCAGAACCTGAAATCTACAATGCAATCCGTCGTGATGCACTACTAGAAAACGTAACAGTTCGTGGTGATGGTTCTATCGATTTTGATGACGGTTCAAAAACTGAGAACACTCGTGTTTCTTACCCAATTCACCACATCGATAACATCGTTAAACCAGTATCAAAAGCCGGTCACGCTCAAAAGGTTATCTTCCTGACTGCTGATGCATTCGGTGTACTGCCACCCGTTTCTAAACTGACTCCAGAGCAAACGAAGTACCACTTCCTATCTGGCTTCACTGCAAAACTAGCGGGCACTGAGCGTGGTATTACTGAGCCAACGCCAACGTTCTCTGCTGCATTTGGTGCGGCATTCTTAACTCTCCACCCAACTCAGTACGCTGAAGTGCTTGTGAAGCGTATGGAAGCAGCTGGCGCTGAAGCTTACCTAGTGAACACAGGTTGGAACGGTACTGGTAAACGTATCTCTATCCAAGATACGCGAGGCATCATCGACGCTATCCTAGATGGCTCAATCGACAACGCTGAAACTAAGGTTATCCCTATGTTTAACCTAGAAGTGCCACTAGCGCTGCACGATGTTGACCCAGCGATCCTTGACCCACGCGATACGTACACTGACCCTCTACAATGGGAAAGCAAAGCGAAAGATCTAGCCGAGCGCTTCATCAACAACTTTGATAAGTACACAGACAACGCTGAAGGTAAGTCACTGGTTGCAGCTGGTCCTCAACTGGACTAATCCAACCATCTGCTCGGGCTTAGCCAAAAGCAAACGCCCAATTTAAAATGATATTTTTGTAGCAAGCCCCTCTTTTGAGGGGCTTTTTTGTTGATGCTTGACCCTTTTTGTTCCACTCTGTTTTAAGACTATTGAAATTTAAGGCTTTCAGGGAATGAAAAAGGTATTCATGGTGTTCGGCATTGTGTTGGCTATCGCCGTTGCAACTATCGCAGCGCTGCTATTAAGCCTGCAGACCCAATACCGTGCGGATGTTGCCAACTTTTTTATCAAACATACGATTGAACAACCTGTATTCATTGAAGATGTTGAGTATCAGGCGCCTTATCACATCACCTTAATGGGCATTACCCAAAGCCAACCAGAAAAGCAAACACCTCTGTATATCGACAAGATCGATCTTTGGTTCAGCCCCAGCTCGATGACAGAGGCCAAACTGGTCTTTGAATCTGTTTTGATCAGCGGCCTACAATTAGAGGCAGACGATCTAAAAACACTGACTTCTTTATTTACCCAACCAAACATCAAGCTCCACCAGCTGGCCATCAACAATCTCGACTTTTCGACGCCAGAGTTTAATGCGCGAGGCATCGACCTGCAGATCTCCGCCCCAACGTGGAACAACGATAACTCGCTGCTACCTTATGGAAAAACCCAACTCTCTGCCTCACAACTGTATTGGCAAGGTGAAGCATTCGATAATCTGTTGATTGACCTAGACTTAAAACCTAGCGATAGCACGCTTTATGGTGCTTCATTTGACTGGCGTGGCGCCAAGATTTCCGGTCAAGCAGAGCAGTATCAACAAGATTGGTCGTTGGTGAACGTGACCGTCGATGGATTACGACTCAATCAGAAACAGACCCAAAACCTACTAAGCAAAGAGTGGGATGTTGCAGGCATTAAGATTAATCA
The DNA here is from genome assembly GCF_041467655.1 of Vibrio sp. 10N.247.311.49. NCBI lineage: Bacteria > Pseudomonadati > Pseudomonadota > Gammaproteobacteria > Vibrionales > Vibrionaceae > Vibrio > Vibrio sp. 10N.247.311.49. The sequence continues at coordinate 75,571 of NZ_JBFSVA010000010.1, read as the reverse complement.
CATCAATAGCTTAGATATTCTGCGTAGCGACGTAGAGTGGCAAGATGGCCACCTCGCTGCCTTTGATGCCTCATTAGAAAATATCCAACTGCCTTTTGAAATCTGGAAACAACAGAAAGCCATTTTTTCTCTACAGGCAGAAGGAGTGACCATTGATGATGACATGTTCATCGAGCCAAGCCTAAAGCTCAACCTAGAAGCAAACCGGATTCTGATTGAGGATTTCTATACTCAATTGCTGCAGGGCACTGTTCAGCTCAATGGCGAAGTTACCCCTAGCAGCATTCAATTAGCGCAGCTCGACCTGCAAGGCATCAAGTGGATTACCGAAAACCAAGATAGCCCTCTACCGGCCGCTCGCCTATTACCTTGGCTCACACAGCTCCAGAACGTCGAGATTAACCGACTTAACATAGAACGCAGTCAACTTATCCAACTCGCACAACAACCTTACTGGCAGGTCTCAGGATTACATGTCGAGGGGCATCAAGTTCAACTACTGCAAGATAGAAAACTGGGTCTGTGGCAAGGGAAGCTGATGGCGAGCGCCAATGATGCCAGCTATCAAAATATTCTCAGCGCACAGCCTGTGGTTGAGATGAATAGCGAACAAGGGAAATGGACGCTGACACGTCTGTTTGCGCCACTCAGGAATGGCTACATTGAAGCCAATGCAACGCTCGATTTTAACCAAATCAGCAAGCCATGGAGCTTAGATATTTCTGTCGATGGGTTACCGATAGCACCCATGCTGCAGCGACTTGAATTACCACTCGATGCAACCGGCTATGGCGAGTTTGAACTTCAAGCCGCAGGTTTATATGGCGACTCACTGATGCTCGGTTACTCAACCACAGGGCAACTCACTGGCAGCGTTCGCCAGGGTGTGATGACCTTTAATGACAAGCTTTCTGAAACATCGACTGATAACGTGTTTGAAATTCCAGAGCTTAATGCGCATTTTGACCGTGGGCGCTTCACTCTCGAACCGATGCACATTATTGGTGCGTCAGCAGCAGAGCAAGGCGAACAAAGGGTTCAAACGCTCAATGGCGAGGCTTCTGGAGAACTCGACTTGCTTAAAGCCGAGCAACACACCCTCTCGATTACCCTATCGGACCCATGTCATCAAATCTCAGGAAAGCTCACCCAAGCTGAGTATTCGGAGATTAACGACTGCCAACAAAAAAACGCCACTCCTCAGGAGTAGCGCTTTCAGTCAATAATTCTATCTATCATCAAGCGAGCGTGAAGTTATTCACTCGCCTTGCTATCCGTCGATAGTATTTTCTTATAATCAGGGATCAGCATATAGGTTCCCGTAAACTCTACCGCTTCCACATCGCCGCTATGAATGGTCACGTGAATGATGATACGTGCCTTTCTTCCTGACGCAAGGCGGTCCAAGTCACCACTGATCCCATCCAATGAAGTAGAGGCAACAGGGTTTTGCTCAACCGGGTGACGATAACGAATATTACTGTCTGCCAGCACGATATCACCGGTCAGCCCGCGTTCTTTCATCAATAACCAAGTCATCCCCCAACCAGTTAAGGTCGCTAAGGTAAAGGCAGAGCCTGCAAACATGGTATTATGCGGGTTCAAGTTGGGATTCAGCTGAGCACTACACTCAAATTGGTAACCCGTGTATTGGTTGATCTTGATGCCCATCTTGTCACTGATCGGGATCTGATGTTCCCAGCGCTGCTGAAGCTCATTACACCACTCAGGCTTACGCAGAACGTCTGCCATTGGGTCAAGATGCTTAACCATCTGTTGGTGACGCACAGGGCCACGTTGATCGTTAATCTCACCGCGACGTTCAAATTCATTCTTCTCATAGAATGAGATCGCATCTTCACGTGCATTACACACCAAGCGCTTAGCACCCTCTTGGCGAGCCAATGACTCAAGTGCGACTAGAATCAACGAACCCATGCCTTTACTTTGGCGAGATTTCTTCACCGCCATATAGCGGATCTGACCTTCCAGATCTGGGGTGATATACAGACGACCAATCGCCATCGGGCGACCACGACCATCAACAATCATGCGATGGTGACTCATTGGGTCATATTCATCGCGCTCAGAACCTACCGGCATTCGCCAAGGTTCACGGAGCATCTGCCAACGAAAATGGTAATACTTGTTTAGCTGATTTTCGGTGGTTGGTGTTATGAGTTTAAACATGCTTATTCCTTTAAGCCTAAACCTGCAGCCAGAATGTCACTGGGCCATCATTAACCAAAGACACTTTCATGTCGGCTGCGAATCGGCCACGTTCCGTTGGTAACACTGATTCACACTGGTCAGAGAAATAGTTATAAAGACGCTCAGCATCTTCTGGGTGAGCACCACGAGAGAACCCTGCTCGAGTCCCTTTCTTGGTATCGGCCGGCAGAGTGAATTGAGACACCACTAATACCTTACCTTCTACTTGCTTCACGTTGAGGTTCATTTTATCGTCTTCGTCTCCAAAGACACGATAAGTGGTCACTCGTTCCATCAAACGTTTGGCTTTGGCTTCGTCGTCACCTTTTTCTACGCCTAACAAAACTAATAAGCCTTGTTCAATCTCACCAACTACTTCGCCATCAACACGGACGGCAGCTTCACTTACTCTCTGGATCAGTGCTATCACTGTTGTTTCCTTGCTCTGTGATTTTGTCGTTATCCGAAGAGTGTACCATTTCTTTCGAGTCACTCCACTGTTCCTGCTCACCCAATGCAGCGGTCACCTCAGCACCCACCAGCACAATCAACCAGCACAAATAAACCCAGACAAAAAGAATGGGAATCGCCGCCAATGCGCCATAAATCAACTGGTAAGAAGGGAATTGAGTAATGTAGGCCGCGAAGCCTTTCTTACTGAGTTCGAACAACAGAGCCGCCACTAGAGAACCTGCAGCCGCATGAGAAAAGTGTATCTTTTTGTTGGGAACCAACAGGTACAGACCGAAAAACGCAAAGAAAGAGAGAATCAAAGGCAGTTTGCGAATTACGGTATTAAAGGCGCCAGATACGACTTCATTTTGTAGCAGACTGAGCGATGTCACATACGAAGTGGCAGCAATACTCGCCCCAACCAAGATCGGCCCAAGTGTTAGCACCATCCAGTACATTGAGAACGACAATACCGCACGTCGCTTCTCATTAACACGCCAGATGTAGTTTAGGTTCTTATCGATATTCGAGATCAACATCAGTGCCGCAATGAACAAGAACACACTACCGACCGCCGTCATCTTACCCGTGTTGGCAACAAACTCGAGCAAGGCACCGTGCACCGCATCTCCTGACGCTGGAACAAAGTTGATAATAACGAAGTTTTGAATCACGATACCAACATCAGCAAAGATGGAAAATGATGACAAGATAGAGAGCAGAACCGTCAACATCGGTACGATCGAGAGCAAAGTAATGTACGCCAAGTAGCCCGCATTCACGTTGACTCTATCGTGCGTCATTCGCGCCAAAAGATAGCGAGAAAACTGAATACTGAGTGTGGCGACCTTTTTTATCTTCAACTTGTAACTCCCTTGTAACTCGTTCATAGTCCTAATTAATATTCCGACATATTAATCACAGTAAGTAAATGTTCAAAAATAGCGCAGGAAAAAGGCTTGAGAACAAGGCAGATTTTTTGATAAGTAGTTATTCTACAATCAAAAATTCTAACGCCGTTATCGAGCATTTTAACAAGCTAGGTTGGGCAGTTATTTACTACGATTGATATTATTTAACTATAGGAAACTAGGATGCCTTATTTAATAGTTATAGTCCTCTCTATTTTTACTCTTACTGGATGCCAATCAGCTTATTACTCCGCAATGGAGCAAGTGGGTTACCACAAGCGTGACATTATGGTCGATAGAGTGGAAGACGCTAAAGAGTCGCAGCAGGATGCTCAGGAAGAGTTTACCAGCGCACTTGAAGCCTTGAGTAGCCTGACTAATTTCAGTGGCGGCGACCTTGAAGACATGTACAACCAAATCAATGATAAATACCAAGACAGCGAGAAAGCCGCGCAAAATGTCAGTGACCGCATTGCTGCGATTGAAGATGTGTCGGATGCGCTGTTTGAAGAGTGGCAGAGTGAGTTAGATCTCTACACCAGTGATTCACTGCGCCGCTCGAGCGAGCAAAAACTTCGTGAAACTAAATTGTCTTACCAAACGATGCTGTCAGCAATGAAGCGCGCCGAGAAGAAAATGGACCCAGTGCTCAATACCCTTCGCGACAACACGCTTTACTTGAAGCACAACCTCAATGCGAGCGCTGTCGGCTCGCTGCAAGGTGAGTTTATGAGCTTAGAAAAAGACATCGCCTATGCAATAGAGCAGATGAATGCGGCAATAGCAGAGTCGGATAAATTCCTAGCTCAACTCAATCAGAAGTAGTGCCATTAGAAGCGAATTAAGATAAACCCGTATGAACCCAATCATTGTTACTGGCGGCCCAGGGGCTGGTAAAACCACACTAATTAATGCCTTGGGTGACATGGGTTACCCGATATTCGCTGAGTCCTCTCGCCAGTTAATCGAACAGCAGAGTCAACTTGAGAACGGTATCTTACCTTGGTTAGACCTTCCAGGCTTTGCTCGCCTATGTTTAACCGTCATGAGCGAACACAAAGACCAAGCCAGTCAGCATCCTGTTGCCTTTCTCGATCGCGCCATTCCAGATATCTGTGGCTACTTGGCTCAGGCGAAACTAGAGATAAACACAACCTACCGAGAAGCGAGCCAAGGTTATCACCCCCAAGTGTTGTTCTGTCGCCCTGAGGCTTCAATTTATGTCCAAGATGATGTGAGACCTTATCCGTTTGAGGAGGCGTTAGAGATTCACCACGCGTTAGAAAGAGTCTACCAAGAACTTGGTTATGAGGTGGTTGAAGTGCCGTTTATGCCAGTCGAAGAACGGCTTCAATTCGTTGAGCGTTACTTAGGTATCAAAAGCTAGATCCCCAACTCGGTCGTTCCTCCCTCTTGAGGATGACGAAATCTCGTTTAACCGTATCTAAACAAACTAAAAAACAAAAGCCCCGAGCAGCTAGGCTACTCGGGGCTTTCTTATCTACTTAGCAAGAAGCTAGTCAGCTGGCAATTAAGCCTTAGCTGGACGTGCTGCACGCTTACGTTCGTTTTCAGTAAGAAGCTTCTTACGGATACGAATGCTTACTGGCGTTACTTCTACTAGTTCGTCTTCGTCGATGAACTCAAGAGCTTGCTCTAGAGTGTGACGGATAGGTGGCGAAAGAACCTGTGCTTCATCAGTACCAGATGCACGAACGTTCGTTAGCTGCTTACCTTTCAGACAGTTTACTGTTAGGTCGTTTGAACGGTTGTGAATACCGATGATTTGACCTTCGTATACTTCATCCGCGTGCTCAGCAAATAGACGACCACGTTCTTGTAGGTTGAATAGTGCGTAAGTCAGAGCTTTACCAGTTGCGTTCGAGATTAGAACACCGTTGTTACGTTGACCGATTACGCCGCCTTTGTGAGGACCGTAGTGATCAAATGAGTGGTAAAGAAGACCAGAACCAGACGTTAGAGTTAGGAACTCAGTTTGGAAACCGATAAGACCACGAGAAGGCATCATGAAGTCCATGCGAACACGGCCTTTGCCATCTGGAGACATATCAGTTAGCTCACCTTTACGTAGACCGATGTTTTCCATGATGCCACCTTGGTGCTCTTCAAGCACGTCGATAGTCACAGTTTCAAACGGTTCAGTTAGGTTGCCATCTTCGTCTTTCTTGATGATAACTTCTGGACGAGATACAGCTAGCTCGAAACCTTCACGACGCATGTTTTCGATCAGGATAGATAGGTGAAGTTCACCACGACCTGAAACACGGAAACGATCTGGGTTATCAGTTTCTTCAACACGTAGTGCAACGTTGTGTACTAGTTCTTTCTCTAGACGCTCAAGGATGTTACGTGAAGTAACGAACTTACCTTCTTTACCCGCGAACGGAGAAGTGTTTACTTGGAACGTCATTGTTACTGTTGGTTCATCAACAGAAAGCGGAGTCATTGCTTCAACATTGTTTACGTCACAGATAGTGTCTGAAATCTTCAGCTCACCAAGACCAGTGATTGCAATGATGTCGCCAGCGTTAGCTTGCTCAACTTCGTGACGGTCAAGACCTAGGTAACCAAGAACTGTACCTACTTTACCGTTACGTTTTTTGCCTTCTGCATTGACGATAGTTACTTGTTGGTTTGGTTTAACTGAACCACGAGTAACACGAGCAACACCGATAACACCTACGTAAGAGCTGTAATCAAGTTGCGAAATTTGCATTTGTAGTGGACCGTCAAGGTCAACAGAAGGAGCATCTACTGTATCAACAACAGCTTGGAACAATGGTTCCATGTTCTCGCCAGTTTCGCCTTCAGTCATTGTTGCCCAACCGTTTAGAGCTGAAGCGTAAACAACTGTGAAGTCTAGTTGCTCATCAGTAGCACCTAGGTTGTCGAAAAGGTCGAATACTTGATCCATAACCCAATCAGGACGAGCGCCTGGGCGGTCAATCTTGTTGATTACAACGATTGGCTTAAGACCGTGTGCGAATGCTTTTTGCGTTACGAAACGAGTTTGAGGCATTGGGCCATCAACTGCGTCAACGATAAGCAGAACAGAGTCAACCATAGACATGATACGCTCAACTTCACCACCGAAGTCCGCGTGTCCCGGAGTATCTACGATGTTGATGCGGTAATCATTCCAGTTGATTGCTGTGTTCTTAGCAAGAATGGTAATGCCACGCTCTTTTTCGATGTCATTCGAATCCATGACACGCTCTTCAGCTTCACCACGAGACTCAAGAGTGCCTGACTGTTGTAGCAGTTTATCAACCAAAGTCGTTTTACCGTGGTCAACGTGCGCGATGATCGCGATATTTCTTAACTTATCAATCTGTGGAGTAGACATGGATTCTCGATTCACTCATAAAAGTAGCCGTCACTTATCTCAAAAGTTTGGATAATAACCGCTAGCTTGATTTAAAAAACGGTCAATAATATACCAGATTCTAGACAAAAACCCAGAAATATGTGATCTGAACCGGGGCTTTTTTCTTTATTAGCGATTCATATCCGCTTAACTTTGATTCAGTACAGTGTTGAGCAGCCAAATTCGTAGGACTCTAAAAAAGTATCACCTACGAGTGGCGAGCCAAATCTCCCGCAAAATAACAAAAGTGGATTGACAACTTAGGCAATTCATTGCTGAATGGTGCTCGCTTATGTCTCATATTGGTGCACAGACAAACAATTGCACCAACAAGGTGCGCCCGGAGATCATTTTGGTGCAAAAACCAAATTAAGCAAAACCGAAAAACAAGTAAATCATTGAAATTAATGGAATAATTTTTTTGGCACGTTTTTGGCTATAGATAAATCAGCATCGATTAATGCACTTATAGACATTAATCAATGCTAGTTTCAACCGAATCGAGCTAATACCGAATTAATAACACTGGAGGTTATCCAAGATGTCAGTAGAAAATGTACTATCCCTGATCCAAGAGAACGAAGTTAAATTTATCGACTTACGTTTTACTGATACAAAAGGTAAAGAGCAGCATATCTCTATTCCTTCTCACCAAGTTGATGCAGACTTCTTCGAAGAAGGCAAAATGTTTGACGGCTCTTCAGTAGCTGGTTGGAAAGGCATTAACGAATCTGACATGGTAATGATGCCAGACGCAGCATCTGCTGTACTGGACCCATTCACAGAAGACGCAACACTAAACATCCGTTGTGACATCCTTGAGCCTGCAACAATGCAAGGCTACGACCGTGACCCACGCTCTATCGCTAAACGTTCTGAAGAGTACCTACGTTCTACAGGTATCGCAGACACAGTTCTAGTTGGTCCAGAGCCAGAATTCTTCCTATTTGACGACGTTAAGTTCTCAAACGACATGTCTGGTTCTTTCTTCAAGATCGATGACGTAGAAGCAGCTTGGAACACAGGTTCTGACTTCGAAGGCGGTAACAAAGGTCACCGTCCTGGCGTTAAAGGCGGTTACTTCCCAGTAGCTCCAGTAGATTCATCTCAAGACATCCGTTCAGCAATGTGTCTAGTAATGGAAGAGATGGGCCTAGTTGTTGAAGCTCACCACCATGAAGTAGCAACTGCGGGTCAAAACGAAATCGCTACTCGCTTCAACACGCTAACAGCGAAAGCTGATGAAACTCAAATCTACAAGTACGTTGTACACAACGTTGCTCACGCATTTGGTAAAACAGCGACATTCATGCCTAAGCCACTAGTTGGTGACAACGGTTCTGGTATGCACGTTCACCAATCTCTAGCAAAAGACGGCGTTAACCTGTTTGCTGGTGATAAGTACGGCGGCCTATCTGAAATGGCTCTTTACTACATCGGTGGTGTAATCAAGCACGCTCGTGCAATCAACGCGTTTGCTAACCCATCAACTAACTCGTACAAGCGTCTTGTACCTGGTTTCGAAGCACCTGTAATGCTTGCTTACTCAGCACGTAACCGTTCTGCTTCTATCCGTATCCCAGTAGTACCAAGCCCTAAAGCACGTCGTATCGAGCTACGTTTTGGTGACCCAGCAGCTAACCCATACCTATGCTACTCAGCAATGCTTATGGCTGGCCTTGACGGCATCAAGAACAAGATTCACCCAGGCGAAGCTATGGATAAAGATCTATACGACCTTCCTGCAGAAGAAGCAGCTGAAATCCCAACAGTTGCAGAATCTCTACAAGAAGCTCTAGCAGCGCTTAGCGAAGACCGTGAGTTCCTAACAGCTGGCGGCGTATTCTCTGACGATTTCATCGATTCTTACATCACTCTGAAATCTGACGACGTACAACGCGTGAACATGGCTACACACCCACTTGAGTTTGAACTGTACTACTCAGTTTAATCTCCTGTAGAGATAAGCCATTTCTTACTGCAACCTTGTAAGAATCGCTGACTAAATATTAGGCTCGCCTCGCAGGCGGGCCTTTTTTATATTCTCCCTCCCCCCGCTTCCTCGTACCATACCTTAGACAAAAGCCCTCAGAGGCTGTCGCGCTAAATACAATAAAACCAACGCCAAACGTGAAATCACCTAGCGGTGAAAAGAGGCTAAAGATATGAAAAACATACTGTTCCTAATCGGGTTAACAGTCGCGCTCTCGTGCTCTGCTCAAACTGTGTATACCTGGGTAGATGAAGATGGCGTGCTCCACTTTAGTGATAACCCTAGCGCTCAAGATGCCGAGGCTCTTCGCCTGCCAGATGTGCAAGCTTCAGCACCCGCCCCTAAATTTGAGGCCTCGACTCCGGTTGACGCCGCAGCTTCCTCTACAACTAAAACGCCAGCTAAAACTCAGGCAGAAACCGAAACCACAAAGCGCGAGGTTCCTACTCAATTAGCCCTCACCATGTTGACTCCAGTTCATGATCAAACCATTCGTAGTAATCGCGGCTTAATCCCGATTCAGATAGAACTCAACCGAAAGCTTGGTATAGGTGAGCAATTACAATTGATGCTTGATGGCCGTCGATATGGCGCCCCACAGACCCAGCCTATTTGGGAATTAAAAGGTATCGATCGAGGTACTCACACCATTGCAATTCAAGCACATAGAAGCGGCAAGCTTATTGCATCTACTAGTCCAGTCACCGTGTATTTACATCGAGCGACGCTCAAGTAGGCCAATGTGTTAAAAGAGGCCAAATAACCTCTACTTTTCACCTAATCGAAGCAGCTTTCAGCGACTCTAATGAATTATCTTTAGCTTCTGGTTGATATGCGCCATACTTGAACTTAGCTACGCACCAATTTGGTGCAGTGAGAAAAACACCAGTTCAAGGACGAAATAGTGAATCGATCAGCCAAAAGCGACAGCATAGATACACACCATCTTTCCAGCGCCATTCTCGACAATATGGTGACTTCGACATTAATGCTCGATGAGCAATTGTATGTCCGATACGCAAATCCGGCGGCTGAGCAGCTCTTTTCACAGAGCGCACGACGCATCGTTGATCATCCACTGAGCCAACTTATCCAACACGCTTCACTTGATTTGGCGCTTCTGACGCAACCGCTACAAAGTGGCCAGAGCATTACCGACAGTGACGTTACCTTCGTTGTTGATAACCGCCCACTGATGCTTGAAGTCACGGTTAGCCCAATATCTTGGCAGCGAGAGACGCTGTTATTGGTTGAGATGCGCAAGATAGACCAGCAAAGACGCCTTAGCCAAGAGCTCAACCAACATGCACAACAACAAGCGGCTAAGTTGCTGGTACGCGGGTTAGCACATGAGATCAAAAATCCACTCGGTGGCTTAAGAGGTGCGGCGCAGTTACTTGGGAAAATGCTTCCTGATCAGTCTCTTAATGAATATACGCAGATCATTATTGAGCAAGCCGACCGCTTAAGAGCATTAGTCGACCGTCTGCTTGGCCCACAGAAGCCGGGGACTAAATCAGAAGAGAACCTTCACCAGATACTTGAGAAAGTCAGGCAGCTCGTAGAGCTCGAATCGGGTTCAACGCTCGCCATCGAAAGGGATTACGACCCGAGCCTACCGGACATCTTGATGGATTCGGCACAGGTTGAACAAGCGATGCTCAATATCGTGAGCAATGCAGCGCAGATTCTAAAGACTCAAGATTCTGGCAAAATCACCATTCGCACCAGAACGGTGCATCAAGCAAATATTCACGGGCAGCGACACAAACTCGCGGCTCGTATTGAGATCAGCGATAACGGTCCGGGCATCCCCGATGATTTAAAAGACACGCTGTTTTACCCAATGGTCAGCGGACGAGAAGGTGGAACAGGGCTGGGGCTATCGATTTCTCAAAACCTGATCGATCAACACAATGGGAAAATTGATGTTGAAAGCTGGCCAGGCAACACCACATTCACGATTTATCTACCGATTTAGGTCATAAGAACCTCGCTATTGGACAGCGAGATGAAAGGCTTAGCTCGGTAACACAAAGATTAAGAGATCATAAAAACAACAATGATTATCACAATAGATTTGGCTGTAAAGGAATTGAATTATGAGTAAGGGATACGTTTGGGTCGTCGATGACGACAGCTCTATCCGCTGGGTAGTAGAGAAAACACTTTCATCTGCGGATATTAAGTGTGAAACATTTGCTGATGCTGAGAGCGTGTTGCTTGCGCTTGAGCGCGAGACACCGGACGTTTTGGTGTCCGACATTCGCATGCCTGGAATTGACGGGATTGAGCTGTTACACCAAGTTCACCAGCGCTCTCCCGACCTGCCAGTGATCATTATGACCGCGCACTCAGACCTCGATGCGGCGGTGAATGCTTATCAAAAAGGCGCCTTTGAATATCTACCAAAGCCGTTCGATATTGATGAGACACTGACTCTAGTAGAGCGAGCCATCGCACACAGCCAAGAGCAGAAACGCGAGCAAGCCAGCGAAGTAGCCGAAGAAACCAACGCACCAGAAATCATCGGTGAAGCACCGGCAATGCAGGAAGTTTTCCGAGCTATTGGCCGTTTGTCTCGTTCATCCATTTCGGTTCTTATTAATGGTGAATCGGGGACTGGTAAAGAATTAGTCGCGCACGCGCTGCATCGTCACAGCCCAAGAGCTAAAAAGCCATTCATTGCGTTAAACATGGCGGCAATCCCTAAAGACTTGATCGAATCAGAGCTGTTTGGCCACGAGAAAGGCGCCTTTACTGGCGCTAACAGTGTTCGCCAAGGACGCTTTGAACAAGCCAACGGCGGCACCCTATTTCTGGATGAGATCGGTGACATGCCACTCGATATCCAAACTCGCTTGTTGCGTGTACTTTCTGATGGTCAGTTCTATCGTGTCGGCGGTCACTCTGCAGTTAAGGTAGACGTTCGTATCGTTGCAGCAACCCACCAAGATCTTGAGCGCTTGGTGCATGAAGGCGACTTCCGTGAAGACCTTTTCCACCGACTCAACGTTATCCGAATCCATATTCCGGCACTGCGCGAACGTAAACAGGACATTGAAAAGCTGACTCACCACTTCCTAGCATCCGCCGCTGAAGAGCTTGGTGTAGAAGTGAAGACACTGCACTCTGAGACCATCATGAAGCTCAACCAGCTAAATTGGCCGGGTAACGTACGTCAGCTTGAGAACATCTGTCGTTGGCTCACAGTCATGGCGAGCGGCAGTGAAATACTCCCTTCAGACTTGCCTCCAGAACTGTTGGAAGAAAAAGTGGTGACGACCTCAGGGACGGGAGACAACTGGCAACAACTGCTCGCTAATTGGGCAAAGTGTGCGCTTGATTCAGGAGAAAAAGAGCTACTAACTTATGCGCTGCCAGAGTTTGAACGTATACTGCTAGAGGCTGCACTCAACCATACCAATGGTCATAAACAGGATGCAGCCAAGGTTTTAGGTTGGGGAAGAAACACCCTAACTCGTAAACTAAAAGAACTGTACTGACCTGATATGACTCTCGATGCGGCTACTTTTTTAACCAAAAAAGGGTCGCTTGGTTTGAATAGTGTCGGTACAATTAAGGTATGTCATTCACTAAAGTTGTAGCTAAAGATGTCTTTGAAAACACAAATTACCTTGAGAACTGCTGTGGTTCTGCCATTCGTGATGATTTTTCTGTTCACTATGAGCGTAATGGTTTTCACTCAAAAGCAAAGCTACAAAGAGATGGTGAGTGATGTTAGTGCACGCCAACTAACATCACTTACTGACCATGTTCATCAAAGCCTGTCCAACTTTTTAGAAAAGCCATTTCACGCGAACCTCTCGCTCAGCCATAACATCGGCTACCACCACCTTTACCAAGCGGGAAACCTTAGCAAGGTCCAAGACTACATTCTTTATACGTTTTCAGACCATTTCACTGCTATACCTCAACTCGATGTGATCGGCTTTGGTTCTGAAGATGGTAACTATGTCGGTTTTCGTAAAGAAGCTAACAACGGCTATACCTTGATGGTACAAGACGAGCGTACTAGCGATCAGCTGGTCATTTACCGTGGCAGCAAGATCAGCGAAGACATTCGATCTGTGATTTCAGGTTACGACCCGAGAGTCCGCCCTTGGTACACACCCGTTGCGACGCAAAAAAAGGCTGCATGGTCGCCAATTTATGCCAATGCAGATGAACGCCAAGAGATCACCTTATCTGCCCTCGCCCCTATCTATGATGACAACGAATTCAAAGCCGTCGTCGTTAGCGACATTAAGATCAATACCTTCAATGCATTTCTCAAAGAACTCAAAGATAAAACGGATGCCTCTGTTTATATCATTGATAAACAGCAACGCTTGGTCGCTCACTCGGGCGGAGGTAGCGTGGTCTCTTGGGGAACAGGGAAAACTAATAAGGGCCAACGCTTACTGGCATCAGAGAGTGCTAACCCGGTAATACGTGAAAGTGCGAGCTACGTAGACCAATTTCACCTAATCGATAATTTGGGCGTGCAGCGCTTTAGCTTTCGCCTAGACAACGAACGATACTTCAACCAGATCACCCCTTATGAAGATGAGCACGGCATCACTTGGTTTATTGGTATGTCGATCCCTGAAAGCAACCTACTCGGTGAATTACCTGAAAACCAAAGAAACAGTTGGTTGCTCGGGCTAGCGCTGAGTTGCATTGGTGTCATTGCTGGGTTAATTGCCTTTAATCGCGTAACCCAACCCATCACTTCAACAGCGGATGCGGCAAAGCGTCTTGCTAAAGGCGATTGGGACACGAGCATGCCAAAGACAGGGCATATCTATGAAACCAGCATGTTGGTGGCGTCATTCAATGAAATGGCCAACAACTTAAAGGCTTCCTTTCAAGCATTACAGTCTCAGCTTACCTATGACTCATTAACCAAGCTATACAGCCGCGAAGGCTTTATCGACGCTGCCAAGAAAAACCCTGCAAACGAAAAAGGCACACTTTATTTAGTGGGTATTGATCGCTTCCGAGACATCAATGACAGCCTTGGTCATTACAATGGTGACCAATTGCTTATCATTGCGGCCGCTCGTTTAAGAGGCACATTGCCATCCGAGTACCTATTAGCTCGCACTGGTGGTGATGAGTTTGCCATCTACGCGCCAAACGTAACGCAAAGCGATGATGTTCAGCTGCTGACTAACCGCTTACTTCAAACCTTCGCTTCCCCATTTTCAATGGAATCGGAAAGCGTGGTGATTAAGGTATCGATGGGGATAGTGAATGTCTCGAATCTTCACGACATTACACTCCTGCTACGCAGCAGCAGCATTGCATTGAGCAATGCGAAACAAGACAAAACCAGTGTCTGTATTTATAGCCTTGAAATGGGCAAAGCATCGAGACATCGCACCAAGATGTTAGCGCGGATGAACCGAGCGATTGAGCTTCAACAGTTCGAACCGTTTTATCAACCTATTATTGATCTGGAATCTGGCTCGACCATAGGAGCAGAAGCTTTAGCTCGCTGGATAACGGATGAAGGGGTGATCTCGCCACTCGAGTTCATTCCTCTCGCGGAAGAGAGCGGGCTCATTGACGATATCGGCAAGCAAATTCTACATAAGTCGTGTCGAGATACTGCCATCGCGATTGAATCAGGAAAGTGGAGCAAGGACTTCTCGATTCACGTCAACCTGTCGGTCGATCAACTGAGTGAAAGTGGCTTTGTGGAACAAGTAAAAGGCACGTTGCGAGACACAAATCTGCCAGCAAGCAACCTGACACTAGAGATCACCGAATCACGCATCGTCGACAACGACCCGACCATCATCGATAACATGCTGACTCTAAAAGCACTAGGGATATCAATTGCGATTGATGACTTTGGTACCGGCTATTCGTCACTGGCTTACTTACACAAACTGCCATTCGACTGCCTTAAGATCGACCGCAGCTTTGTCAGCAAACTTGATAAAGAGAACCTAGATAGCTCCATCGTCGCGGCCATCGTTAACATCACTAAGGGCTTCAAAGTAAGCTTGGTGGCAGAGGGCGTTGAAACACAGCAACAGGCTGAACTTCTCAAGCAGCTGCAGTGCCCGCTTGCTCAAGGCTTCTTATACAGTCGCCCAGTTCCGTTTGACCAATGGCCTACCGACCTCATCAACTCCAAGCAAAGTGCCAAGGTCAAACAAAATACCACTGAGAGTCTCACCTAAACCAGGCAGAAATCGAATGAGTCAGATACAAAAATGCCAGCATGATGCTGGCATTTTTTATTGTTCTATTCTCTATCGAGCGATTAGATAACGCGAGAGAATTGCTGTTGGCGAGCCTTGGCACGTAGGTATTTATCAAAACACATACAGATGTTACGGATCAGCAAACGGCCACGCAAAGTCACGCGGATTTCTTTATCATCGACTTCAACCAACTCATCGTTGATAAAAGTTTGTAGAAGCTCTAAATCTTCTTTGAAGTAGCGATTAAAGTTAACCGAGAACTCAGATTCGATCATTGTTTTATCAAGCTTGAAGTTACAAATCAGCTGCTTGATCACTTCACGACGTAGAAGGTCGTCACTGTCTAGAGCAACACCTTTCCAAAGTGCATGACGCAGGTCATTCACCTGAGCGTAGTACTTCTTCAGCTCTTTCTGATTTTGTGCGTAAGCATCACCAACCATAGAAATCGCAGAAACACCGAAACCAATTAAGTCAGCTTCACCTTGGGTGGTGTAGCCTTGGAAGTTACGATGCAGAATACCTTCACGCTGTGCTACGGCTAGCTCATCTTCAGGTAGTGCGAAGTGATCCATACCAATGAACTGGTAACCCGCTCCCGTTAGCGTCTCGATGGTATCTTGCAAGATAGCCATTTTCTCTTTCGCTTCAGGTAGATCTTCGTCTTTAATCTTACGCTGCGCCGCAAACAGCTGAGGCATGTGTGCGTAGTTAAATACCGATAAACGGCCCGGCTTCATTTCTAACACTTGCTTCAATGTTTCAGCGAACAAAGCTTGAGTCTGCTTTGGTAGGCCGTAGATCAAATCCAGATTAGTTGAACGGAAGCCTAGCTCTTTCGCTCGTTTAACCATCGCAATGATGAACTCTTCATCTTGCTCACGGTTAACCAGTTTCTGCACTTCTTTATTGAAGTCTTGCACGCCAATGCTCAGGCGGTTGAAGCCTTCGTTACGCAGGTGGTCAAGTACGTCTAGCTCAATCTCACGCGGGTCAACTTCAATACTGATTTCAGCGTCAGCGGTGAAGTTAAACTCTTCACGCAAAATACTCATCAAACGAGTGATTTGTGTTTTGGTCAAGAACGTTGGCGTACCACCACCGAAGTGCAATTGCGTCACTTCACGGCCATTCAATAAAGAGGCGCGTTGGCGGATTTCATGTTCAATCACATCAAGGTACTCATCCGCTTTATGCGAGTGACGAGTAATGACTTTATTACAACCACAGTAGTAACAAAGCTTGTGGCAGAACGGGATATGCACGTAAAGAGAGAGTGGACGCTCAGGGTACTGAGTACACGCCATGTCGTAATCAGCGACGGTAAACGCTTCATGAAACTCCAACGCAGTTGGGTATGAGGTGTAACGAGGTCCCGAATAGTTGTACTTGTTTAAGATCTCTTGATCCCAAACGATTTGCTGATTCGTTGTTACTGGCTTGCTCGACATAGCGGTATTTCCAATTTAGATCCGCGAGAACCTAAGGTCTCTCAAATCATTTTACATACATTAAAATATAGACGGGTTATTTTGCCACACGACCTGTAAGGTCGTTCCAAGACAAAATCAATTTTTTAGACAAAAACTCAGAACTGCTAGCTTGATCACTAACAAAGCGTCGGGATTAACGAGACGCAAAAGGTAAGAAGGCTCATTTAACACTATCTATAAAGATAAGGTGTCTCAAGAACACCCTGTATTAAACAAGCCTCTATTTTAAATAGTCTTAGCGACTAGATCATCTGAATGTTGATTTGGTTGTTGAGAGGTTTAACCTTCTCTTGCAACCTTTTCAGATCTTCAATGACCGCATCATTCAAGCGAGTCTCTGCCTTATGGCGCGTGAGATTCTGCTGCATGCGCTCTTTCTTCGTCAGTTCCTGTCTTGCCTCTCCGCGAGCCATATCTTTTACGATATGGTACAGCTCAGAAAGAGCAGGATACTCAGAATCAAAATCGACACGCTCATCACCCTGAACATTATCCATAATGATACACACTCGGATACTGATCTCAGGTAAGTCACATTGCCCTTGAATGCCCGCTAAGCACAAAGTATTTACGTTTTCGTAAATCGTCGCGTTGCGTTTTTCAATGGCTAGTGCTTGATGCTGCTTTTGCAACTCCGTCTGCTTCTTCACTTGAAGTAGAAGGTAACCTGCGTAAGAGCCCAAGCCGAGAATGATAATTCCACCAGCAATTGCTAATAAGGTTACGTTCACTGGCTATTAACCTTTAAAGCTGTCTAAATCGAAATCTTCGAATTGAGATAGCAAGTCTTCGTCAGAGCTCGCTTTCTTCTTAGAGGCAACCGGTGCTTCTTCGAAGATCTCTTCTTCATCGTCTTCTGGCTCTAGTAGACCTAAGCGGCCCATTAGGTGTTCGATACGATCAAGTTTCTCATCAACAAACTTCTGTAGACCAGCACCTAGGTTTTCACCATTTTCGATACGATCTAGGAGTGTGTTCAGTTGAGCGTCATTCTCAAGCATCTCTAACTCTTGTTCGTTAGATAGCTTGCGCTCTTGTTTAGTCGGCTTCTTCGCTGGTTCAACGATCAGCGGAATTTTTTTCTTGCTGCCTAAACGTGGATCACGAGCTTGTGCAGCTTTACGCTGTTTTGCTTCGCTACCATCTGAGTGACGGCTGCCAGACTTAAGGCCTTTACGCTTTTTAACACGCTTACGTTCACGACCTTCAACATCAGATTCACTACGGTTACGAGTAACCATAGGCTCCGGAGCGCCAAGTGCTCCCGGCTTTCTTGATTTCTTACTACGACCCATTACTGCACTTTCCTCAGTAAAATTACATCATTTCCAAAAAATTCTAGTTCGAGCTTATCCCGCTCTGCCAAAAACTGGAATGTTTGACGACTAAAGAAGACGACATGTGTCGGGTCATTCTTGTAGTGCCAACCAGCAAACGCGTCTACGTCTATTACTAGTTTAGTCATAAGACCAATCCAGCCCTTGGGTTTAACTAAATTCAACCATTGCTGCCACACTTTGTCTGGGTGATAAAGATGCTCTATCACCTCCGTGGCAGTCATAAAGTCATACGTTTTTTCCAACACAGAGGGTTCTGGGTGGTAATAGATATCGTACAACTCCATGGTGTGTCCGGCTTCTTCTAACATAATAGATAGCGTAGGGCCTGGGCCACAACCAAAATCCAACCCGTGTGAGTTAGATGAAATTTTGTCTGTTAGTGGATCCGCGATGCGAGATAAAAAGCGGCGATAGCCTGCATCACTAGGATCGTTCTCATGGAGATCATAGTGTGCTTTTTCTTCTTTTGCTTCTAACCTTTGTTCAGGTTTAACAAATACCAGTTCACATTGCTGACACTGCAGATAGGCTCTGCGTTTGTCTTCAAAATAGTGATTCACGCCTTGGTGATGGCATAAGGGACAAGTATACATAGCACATCCTTAAACAGGGATGCGAAACATACCAGAAACTGAGTTTATAGTGGAGAGGTATTGGGTGTTTTTTCATCAAATCAATAAAAAAAGCGATAGGAAAACCTATCGCTCTCTAAATCTGCCTATATCGGCCAAAATTTGCATACTCAACTTGGTACACAAATCTCCATTTGTTATTGGTGCTTTCCATGCCAAATTTGTTTGTTGTTCATCGTCCTGATGAGTTTTGGCTATCCTTTTCTAACACCTTGTTGCTGGGCTGTCCTAGCCTGATCCATTTCTGTCTATACCGTTAGACTAGATGATCATCCATATCTAAGTCAGCTCCTAGCTGATGGCGGTTACTTTACCGTGTTACAAAAAGACTACAAGAGTGCGACTTCACACTTTTGTACACAAATCGATCACACATTGATAAATCAGACATAAACACAAAACGCATTAATAAAACCAATACAAAAGAAAACGCCCCGACCATTACTGATCGGGGCGTCTCTTCAATCTCGCTCGAACGTACATTCCTTTACTCTGGCTAAGAGCAAGAAACCGACAAATTAGTGTAAACCACCAACGTACTTCGATAAGGTATCAATATCAGCGTCTGTTAACTTTTTAGCTACATCACGCATCATCGCATTCATGTCGTTATTACGGTCACCATCGCGGAATTTTTCAAGTTGAGCCTTGATGTAATCTGCGTGCTGACCTGAAATCTTAGGGAAACCAGAAAGTTCGGTACCATTACCACGAGGGCCATGACAAGCAATACACGCCGTTACGCCGCGTTCTGCGTTACCCGCTGTGTAAAGAACCTTACCTTCATCTACTACATTTTCAGGAGTAGAGTTACTAGAGATAGGTAGAGAGGCGTAGTATGCCGCTAGGTCAGCCATATCTTCTTCAGATAAAGGCATCGCCATTGCACCCATTACAGGTTCGTAACGACCTTGCTTACCACCACTTGTCATACCTAGCTTAAGCTCTTTTAACTGCTTCTCTAGATACTTCTCATGTTGACCAGCCAGCTTAGGGTACTGAGTGATCAGGCTGTTGCCGTCAGCACCGTGGCAGGCAACACATGTTTGTGATTTGGCTTTACCAGCTTCAATACTACCTTGAGCCCATACTGAGCAGCTGGCTAAAAGACTCAAAATTAGCGCTAATTTCTTCATGACATTCCATTATAATTATCAAGCTTCCAGTACCACTCTATGTTGCCACTCATGGTACAATAGGCGACCTTATGCCGAGCACGGTTATTTTACACAAATTCACAAAAAAGTAATCAATCGACTACACAAAGTCGAGATGGAGTTAACAGTGAGCGTAAAAATTCATTATCAAAACACGCATTTCATTACCAGTGCACCTGATATTCGTCATTTACCAGAAGACGAAGGGATCGAAATTGCGTTTGCAGGACGCTCCAATGCTGGTAAATCTAGCGCGCTAAATCGCGTTACAAACCAAAAAAGCTTGGCGAAAACCAGTAAAACACCCGGTCGAACTCAGCTAATCAACCTATTTAAGGTAACGGACGGTTGTCATATCGTCGATTTACCTGGATATGGCTTTGCTCAAGTACCACTTGAGATGAAGAAAAAATGGCAGAAGTCGCTAGGTGAATACCTACAACGACGTGAAAGCCTGAAAGGTTTAGTGGTATTGATGGATATCCGTCACCCAATGAAAGACCTTGACCAACAAATGATCTACTGGGCTATCGATAGCCGCATCCCAGTACAGGTTTTGTTAACAAAAGCAGACAAACTGAAAAGTGGTGCGCGTAAAGCACAGCTACTGAAAATCCGTAACGATGCAAAATCTTTCGGTGGTGATGTTGCGGTTGATGTCTTCTCTTCAATGAAGGGCATCGGCGTTGACCAACTGCGTGCCAAGATGGATGAGTGGTTTGCGCCTGCGCTTGCTGATCAAATCATTGATGAGTTAGCAGACGAAGAGCACAACGACTCAGAGTAGTTCCTCTACTTATCGCTATAGGTTAGAGCACTTACAACACGTGATTTAGCCTTATCAATGCCCCTCCTTATATAGGTGGGGTATTTTTTTGCCCAAAAATGAGTGAGTTAAGCCTAAGTTTTTAGTGTTAAAAATCGGATTTAGCCACTAAAACCAATAGAAGTGAACCATACTAAAAGACACATCTAAATAATCAGAACAATGAGAAAGGAATACTCATGTGGAAAACACCATTGGCCATCATTGCACTTATGTTGGTCTCACTGACAGGGTTTGCCTCTGAAGCAGAACAAGAACAAGCCCCACTGATCAATGTCGATATGACCTTAGACCTCGATGGCATGGAAAAGTACGCCCAAGATGCGAGTGAGTCTCTTGAGGTGATATCACAATCTTTGCAGGCGATAGTCAACAACCCCAACCTAAGCGACGACCAGCAACAAGCCCTCAATCAAACCGTTGAAAGTATCAATAAGCTTGCGAGCTCCACCAAGACATCACTCAATCAACTGCCACAAGCCTTAGACCAATCTCGACTCGCCTTTAAACAAACCAGTCAAATGCTGTTGGATGACATTCAGACCAAGATCATCATTGCGCTGGCGGCCGTTATCGCTGTCATTATTATAGCTTTGACCGCTATCTATCTGCTTATCCTGAAACCAATGCAGCAAACCTTGGTAAAAGCGACCAACAATATCTCTTCAATGGCGCAATCCATCCAGATCACCGCCGAAGCTCTGAAATATAGCACCGAGAAACAACAGAAAATCATGGATTACATTGAGCATTCACCGACTCAATACACTGATAAATAAGGCGTGAGCCATCAATCCTTTATCGATAACTTGTAAAATAAAAGTTATTTCAAGTGATAAAACAATCGACTTAGAGACGGATTTAAATTACCAAAAGCTGATCGAATTCCAGATCTAAGGCAAATCAGGGGTTTATCACTGTGCTTGAGAAAGTGTAATAAAAGGCACTAAAAATGAGAGGTTTTACGGGGGAATGATAGGTTGGAAATATTTTTCTTTCGCACAAGAAAAAACGCCCCAGTCAAATACTGACTGGGGCGGCTGAATCAGCCTAATCCAATAACGTGAAACAAAAGGTCTGAAAGATAGAACATCTTACCTCTGTACCCTACGAGATTTAATGTACAACAATTGCTCAGAAATGAAAACAACTTTTGTAGTTTTTTTTCATGAATGTTTTATTAAAACACCTAAATTCTTATTACGACTTAACTTTATTTGAGACAAAAAAAAGCCAGTGTTTGTGCACTGGCTCATACTAATTTGCTTATTAAGGTCAAAAACTGATTAGTGGGCTTGATCCCAGTTGTCACCGTGGCCAGCTTCCGCAACCAGCGGCACTTCTAGCTCTGCAGCTGATTCCATCAATTCTTGTACTTTACTTTCAATTTCGGCTAAAGATGACTCTTCCACTTCAAATACCAATTCATCGTGTACTTGCATCAATAACTTAACTCGACCATCGCCTTCCGCTTGGATCCATTCATCAACCAATAGCATCGCTTTCTTGATGATGTCTGCCGCTGTACCTTGCATTGGCGCGTTGATCGCCGCACGCTCAGCAGCTTTACGACGCATGCCATTACGAGATTGAATTTCAGGAAGGTGCAAACGACGACCGTAAATGGTTTCAACGAAGCCCTGCTCTGAAGCAGCACTGCGCGTGTCTTCCATGTACTGCATCACACCAGGGTAGCGCTCGAAGTAAGTATCCATGTAGTGCTGTGCTTCGCCACGAGGAATACCTAGCTGCTTAGCCAAACCAAAGGCACTCATACCGTAGATAAGACCGAAGTTAACGGCCTTAGCACGACGACGTTGTTCCGTCGTTACATCCTCAATATTAACGCCGATGATCTCAGCCGCAGTTGCTGCGTGGATATCTTTACCTTGTTGGAATGCTTCCAGAAGCGCTTTGTCACCCGATAAGTGCGCCATGATACGCAATTCAATTTGAGAGTAATCGACCGCTAGAATCTTCCAACCATGCTGTGCAACGAATGCTTGGCGGATACGACGACCTTCATCATTACGAATTGGGATGTTCTGTAGGTTTGGATCAGTAGAAGACAAACGACCCGTCGCCGTTACCGCTTGGTGGTAAGACGTATGAACACGACCAGTTTCAGCGTTGATCATCTTCGGCAGCTTATCGGTGTAAGTTGATTTCAGCTTCGCAAGACCACGATACTCAATGATCAGCTTAGGTAGCGGGTAATCCAGCGCAAGTTCTTGCAGCACTTCTTCATTGGTTGAAGGTGCGCCTGATGGCGTTTTCTTGATAACAGGCAAGCCCATTTTTTCAAAAAGGATCGCTTGCAGCTGTTTTGGTGAGTTCATGTTGAACTCTTGCTCTGCAATCTCGTAAGCTTTCTGCTCTAGCTCATCAAGACGAACCGCAATCTCTTGCGATTGAGCGCCTAGCAACATGTCGTCGATGAATACACCTGTGCGTTCAATACGAGACATCACTGGAATCAGTGGTACTTCGATCTCTTCATAAATCGCTTTTAGCTTTTCGTCTTGCTCGATGTTTTCCATTAAACGGTTATGAAGACGTAGCGTGACGTCCGCATCTTCTGCAGCGTATGGAGACGCCTCACCCAGCTCAATCTGGTTGAAAGTAAGCTGCTTCTTACCTTTACCTGCGATTTGCTCAAATGAGATGCAGCTGTGCTGAAGGAAACGCAGCGCTAGGCTATCCATATCATGCTTGCCGCCAACGCTATTAAAAACATAAGACGCTAGCATGGTGTCGTGCTTGATGCCTTTCATCTCGATACCGTAGCGCGCTAAAACGCTCATATCGTACTTCAGGTTTTGACCGACTTTAGCCTGTGCGTCATCTTCAAGAATCGGCTTAAGCTGTTCAAGTACCCAATCACGGTCGAGTTGTTGAGGTGCATCTAGGTAATCATGGGCAACCGGTACGTAAGCGGCAACGCCTTCTTCGGTTGCGAATGATAGACCAACAAGGTTAGCCACCATGTAGTCCAAGCTATCCGTTTCAGTATCAAAGGCAAACACCTCTGACGCTTTCAGTTTCTCTAGCCACGCATTAAAAGAGGCTTCATCTAGGATGGTTTCGTAGTTGCTGCGATCAATCGTCACTGCAGAGGTGTTCATTTCTACAGTAGATGTAGTTGATGCCTCGCTGCTGCGCACTGCACCCGACTTCTCATCCGCCTCAACCACACCGCTGCCGCCTTCAAGTAGCTCGTTCAACCAAGATTTGAAGACCAGTTGACCGTATAGCTTAATCAGCTCATCCGTATTTGGTTGTGCTTTTACAAGCGACTCAGGTGTCTCTTCTAACTCGACGTCCAGTTTGATCGTTGCAAGCTCGTAAGACATCTCAGCGTTGTCTTTATTATCAATCAGCTTCTTAGCCATGGTTTTTGAACCACGGAAGCCAAGAGCGGCAATATCATCCAGGTTTTGATACAGCTTTTCGATGCTACCAATGCCTTGTAGTAGAGCAGTTGCTGTTTTGTCACCAACACCTGGAACGCCAGGAATGTTATCCACTTTATCGCCCATCAGTGCAAGGTAGTCGATAATCAGCTCAGGTGGGATGCCAAACTTCTCTATCACGCCTTCGCGATCCATAACCACGTTGGTCATGGTGTTGATCAAAGTAACGTTGTCATCAACCAGCTGCGCCATATCTTTATCGCCAGTACTGATCAAAACCGGCATGCCCGCTTTAGATGCTTGAGAAGCTAGCGTACCAATCACATCATCCGCTTCAACGCCTGGGATCGAGATAAGTGGTAGACCCATTGCGCGAATCACGTTGTGCAAAGGTTCGATCTGACAACGTAGATCATCCGGCATAGGTGGACGATTAGCCTTGTACTCTGGGTACATGTCATCACGGAACGTCTTTCCTTTTGCATCAAAAATAACCGCAATACGATCAGAAGCAAATTGACGCATCATGCTGCGCAGCATGTTAACTACACCGTAAACCGCGTTAGTCGGGATATCACCATTGCTCATGGTGCCAGGGTAAGCATGAAACGCGCGATATAGGTAAGAAGAGCCATCGATCAGAATCAATGGATTATCAGGAATACGAGCCATAATGTTTGTGTATCCAGTAAGTACAGAAATTATCTGTTAAGAATGCCACGTCTGTTGGTTGGATTCCACGTTGTCGATCTGTATCCGTTCACTCGGTTGTGTTCGTTATAATCGATTTGTTGTTATTTTTTGTTCTTAGACGCAAGCGTTCTGTGGATAACTCTGTTTATATTATTTATCCACCCTGTTGAGAACTACGGTGAACAACTCAAAAAACACCAATAAACAACTGAAAATAAAGAATAATTTTACAGATCGAACAGATGATCAACGATCTTTTCTCGATCTTGCGTTGTGGAAAAGAATGCTGATGGCGTTTTATTCATAAAAATACGTGCCACTAAATATGCATCTTGTTGAAATGGTAGGTATAAAAAAAAGCGACACCCGAAGATGTCGCCTAGCAAAAACCGGTAAAGCCATTCAAATTGAATACCACAGCTTTACCTAAAAGCTATAAATTACACTGGAAGCAATGTGAGCAATGTCGTGTCAAAAAGAACTTAGTACAAGTTCGCGAGAATTCTGTTGGGTAACCAAGTAGATACTTGAGTACTTAACATCCTTGTGAACATTTCCTCATTCCCTAAGACGAAGTTAATAATAATGATTCTCATTTAATAGTCAACAATTAAATGAGAATAAATCTCATTTAATTTATAAACCGTTAACAGCAGTGCTTAAATTTGCTTCAAAAAATGGATTCTATGGTCATTAATGTCTTCTTTTTCTTCAAATCTTTCGATTAGGTAACCGTTTCTCAATAACAGGCGCAACATTGCAGGGAACTGGTTACGAGACTTAACCTTTAACTGTCTGTAGCCCTGCTCTTTCGCCCACTGTTCCTGAACGTCTAATTGCGCCTGTGCAACGCCTTTGTTCCTCGCGAGCGGTGACACGCCACCAAACCAGCTGTAAAAAGTATCTTGATCCAATTCATAGCCGATCTTAAAGCCAAGCAACACGCCAGCTTCTTCAGCCACTAAGATAAGGCTCTTTTTCCCTGCCAGCCGCTCTGACAGAGAAGCGACACTCTCTTTTTTAGCGAACTCAGAGATCTGCTCGACCACAGACACCACTTCTTCTAAAGAACCTTCACGTACGACAACTGACATCTTATTCATCCTTATAAACGAAAGGGCTGGCACAATGGCCAACCCTTTACTGATCACTTAAGTGAGATCTACACGGTTACTTTTCTTTTAAATGCTCAGCAGCTTGTGCGTTATCTTCAGCAAGCCACTCTGCGACATCTTTAGCGAAGTAAGTAAGAATGCCATCAGCGCCAGCACGCTTAAAGCACAACAGTGATTCCATGACGGTTTCGCGCTCTTTCAGCCAGCCGTTTTGAATCGCCGCTTTGTGCATCGCGTATTCACCAGATACTTGGTAAGCAAACGTAGGCGCTTGCAGTTCGTGCTTAACACGACGAACAATATCAAGGTAAGGCATGCCTGGTTTCACCATCACCATGTCCGCACCTTCATTAAGATCCATCGCGACTTCATGAATCGCTTCATCGCTGTTGGCTGGATCCATCTGGTAGTTCTTCTTGTTACCACCTTTCAGGTTCGAAGCACTGCCAACTGCATCACGGAATGGGCCGTAGTAGCACGATGCATATTTTGCAGAGTACGCCATAATCTGAGTATGAATATGGCCCGCTTCTTCTAACGCTTCACGGATCTTACCAATGCGACCATCCATCATATCCGATGGGGCAACTACGTCAGCACCCGCTTCAGCGTGTGATAATGCTTGCTTGATCAAGACTTCAGTCGTCTCGTCATTCATCACGTAACCATCTTCATCGATGATGCCGTCTTGGCCGTGAGTGGTGAACGGGTCTAGTGCTACGTCAGTAATAACGCCAATGTTTGGCACATGCTCTTTTAGTAAACGTACAGCGCGCTGCACCAAACCTTCTGAGTTATGAGCTTCAGCTGCGCATAAACTTTTAGCATCTTGGTTCACGACTGGAAATAGAGCAATCGCAGGAACACCCAGTTTTGACAGGTAATCTGCTTCCTCGAGCATGTAGTCGATCGACAAGCGTTCAACACCTGGCATTGACTCGACAGGCTCGCGGCGGTCTTTACCCATCAGGATAAACATTGGGTAGATTAGATCATCCACAGACAATTGATTTTCTGCCATTAGGCGACGGCTAAAGTCGTGCTTACGCATACGGCGCATACGGCGACCTGGGAATTGACCTTGAATTGAAACAGACACTAGATTCTCCTTGCCTAGTCTAAGCACCGAAATACTTAGATATGAAAAGTGCTAAATACAGGCAAAAGCATATCACTGATGGCTCAGGACGCTAGCAGTAAAATATGAAACCCACTCAAAAATAGGGATAAATGGCAAAAATGACCTTCTCCTCACACTGCCGTATACTCATGACAACTCAGTAAAGACCGCTTTCAGGACAAAACAATGATCGACACCCATGCTCATATTTACGCTAGCGAATTCGATGAAGACCGCGAACAAGTTGTGCAGCGCGCACTGGCTCAAGGGATTGATACCATTCTATTGCCGAACATCGATTTAGAATCTATCAAACCAATGTTAGCAACGGAAGCGCAGTTTCCTGATGTGTGCCGTTCAATGATGGGCTTACACCCTTGTTATGTGGATGCGAATATCGAGCAAACCCTCAAAACCATTCGAGCTTGGTTTGATAAGCATGACTTTATCGCCGTGGGTGAGATTGGTATCGACTTGTACTGGGATAAAACCTTCAAGGCTGAACAAGAGATGGCGTTTGTGACTCAACTGCAGTGGGCAAAAGAGCTTGATCTACCTGTGGTGATCCACACTCGTGATTCCATTGAAGAGACACTTGCCCTACTTCGTAAAGAACAAGATGGCAGCTTACGCGGGGTATTCCACTGCTTTGGTAGCAGCTTAGAGGAAGCTCAAGCGATCAACGAGCTAGGCTTTCATTTAGGTTTAGGCGGCGTTTCGACCTTTAAGAACTCTGGGATGGACAAGGTGATCCCACATCTCGATATGGATTACGTCATTCTAGAGACAGATTGCCCATACTTGGCACCAACACCGAATCGCGGTAAACGCAATGAACCAGCCTACACAGAATTAGTAGCAAAACGCATCGCCAAATTACGCGGAATTACCCTTGAAGAAGTCGAAAACATAACCACCAAAAATGCTAAGGCATTGTTTAATTTATGACAAATCTATTAATAAGTAATTATTACGGATTTTTCCTGAATTTATTTGAGAAAGCTAAGTGACATGTATAGTATCAACCACCTGCATATAGAGGTAGTTGATTATGTGTGACCATTCACAACACTTACAACGTCAACATCGAACCCTATGGCATAAAATTTTGGGCATCAAAGAGCTCTATATATGTCAGAACTGTGGCTATCAGTTAAAGATTCGATAAACAGACATAATAAAAAAGCGGCCCTAGGCCGCTTTTTTATTATGTGATTTTTACTGAAGCATTCCGAATCAAGATTCAGCTTCTTCCTCTTCATCCGCATCTGGCTTACGCGTATAAAAGCGTGCGAAAAACAGACCAATCTCAAACAGAATACACATTGGAATCGCCAACAGTGTTTGCGAGATCATATCTGGTGGTGTCAGCATCATACCGATGATGAAAGCACCCACCACAATGTAAGGACGCTTTTCAGACAGAGATTGAGGCGTTGTTGCCCCCGTCCAACACAACAAGATAATCGCAACAGGCACTTCAAAGGCAATACCAAAAGCAAAGAACAGCGCGAGTACAAAATCAAGATAGCTTGAGATGTCGGTTGCGAACTCTACTCCCCCTAATGATATGGCCGTAAAAAAGCCAAATACCAACGGGAATACAATAAAGTAAGCGAACGCCACACCACAGTAAAACAGCAATGAACTTGAAGCCAATAGCGGCATGATCAAGCGTTTTTCATGCTTGTATAAACCCGGAGCAACAAAAGCCCACACCTGATACAAAATAAACGGAACCGCGAGGAATATAGACGCGATCAAGGTTAATTTCAGCGGTGTGAAAAATGGCGATGCAACATCGGTTGCGATCATCGTCGCCCCTTCCGGTAGACGATCTACCAAAGGTGCTGATACGAATTCATAAATATCATTAGCAAAATAAATTAGCCCGACAAATATCACTAGCACCGCGACAATCGCACGTAGTAGGCGATTACGTAGTTCTAGAAGGTGGCTAATTAAAGGCTGTGTCTGCTCAGTCGAAGACATGTCAAACCTCTTAAACAGGAAGATCGAAAAGGAGCCGCGCGTGTATCTATCCAGTTGAATTGGTATCCACTTGAATAGTTATTTACTTGAATAGATATCTATTTAAACATCTAGCGAATCAAGTATCCGGCGACTCCTCCTTGCGAGACTATTCGGCTTTCTTATCTGACGGTGCTGAAGCTTCACTGTTGACCTGAATGGTTTCAGATTCCACAGTTTCCGTGACACTAGGTTCAGTCTCACTCGGCTTATCAGACTCAGGCTTGGCATACGGGCGTTGAACTTGAGCAGCGGCCTGCTTAAGTTCATCAACTGATGCTTTTAGGTCTGGAGATAAATCTTCCATACCCATTTTTTCCGCCTTGCGTAGGTTTTCTTGCAGCTCTTGCACCTTAAGCTCGTGAGAAAGTTCATCTTTCACACTGTTTGCCATGCTTTTCGCTTGTCCAACAAACTTGGAAATACTGCGAATAGCCACAGGCAAACGCTCAGGCCCTAAAACCACTAACCCAA
Source organism: Vibrio sp. 10N.247.311.49 (assembly GCF_041467655.1). NCBI lineage: Bacteria > Pseudomonadati > Pseudomonadota > Gammaproteobacteria > Vibrionales > Vibrionaceae > Vibrio > Vibrio sp. 10N.247.311.49. Next base: position 46,100 of record NZ_JBFSVA010000010.1, on the reverse strand, counting down.
CGACAGATATTAATACCAGTTCCCAAAAACCGATATCAAACACGATTTACGCCTGCTCTTTGTCTTTCTTTGTTTCAGCAGTCGTTTCAGCGCTAGCTTCTTTCTTCTGCTGTTCAATGTTCTTTGGTTCAAAGTCTGCGTCTTTCTTATCTGCAGGCTTATCTTCATCGCTCATTGCTTTTTTGAAGCCTTTCACCGCTGAACCTAAGTCACCGCCCATGCCGCGCAGTTTCTTCGTTCCGAAAAGTAAAATTACAATCACAGCAATGATTAGAAGTTGCCAAATACTGATACCACCCATTGTCATTGTCCTCGGGTCTGTCTACACATAAAAAATATTAAGGGAGTCTACTGTCTAACGACGGTAAGCTCGCCAACTTAGCAGCCAAAATGTGACACCTGCGATGCCACAGCCCATAGATAGCTGCTCATAAGGGCTTGAAACTAATATTGCGGAGCATACGACTAAAGTAGCTCCAACGCCAAACAAAAACTTTCCTGTTGCTTGCTGACGCTTACTATCTCGGTAACCTTGATAAAGCTGATCCATTCTGTGGTTCATCGCTTTACCTTGGCGCAAGCTGTCATAAAGTAGCTCTGGCAGCTCTGGCAGTTTTTCTGCCCAGAATGGGGCACGCTCTTTTACTGCGTTGATCACAGCTTGCGGCCCCACCTGATTCATCATCCAGGTTTCAAGGAAAGGCTTCGCCGTTGCCCACAAATCAAGTTGCGGATACAGCTGACGGCCTAGGCCTTCGACATACAACAAGGTCTTCTGAAGAAGCACCAACTGAGGTTGAACCTCCATGTTGAAACGTCTTGCTGTATTAAATAAGTTTAGCAACACATGGCCAAATGAGATCTCACCAAGTGGTTTTGCAAAAATTGGCTCACACACCATGCGAATCGCGAACTCGAAATCGTTAACGTTGGTGTCGTGTGGCACCCAACCCGAATCCACGTGCAGCTCTGCGACCTTACGGTAATCTCGATTAAAGAAAGCCAGCAGGTTCTCTGCTAAATAACGCTTATCTTCGCTGTTGAGCGTACCAACAATGCCACAATCCAAACCAATCCACTGAGGGTTATCCGGATTTTCTGGATTAACGAATACGTTACCCGGGTGCATGTCGGCATGGAAAAAGCTGTCTCGGAATACTTGAGTGAAGAATACCGTCACGCCACGTTCTGCCAACAATTTCATGTTGGTGCCGTTGGCGTTCAGCGTTTCAATATCGGAAACCTGAATACCATAGATTCGCTCTGATACCATCAGGGTTTCACTGCTTAAATCAGGGATAACCTCTGGGACATACAGCTCTTCGCTGCCTTCAAAATTACGTCGCAGCTGAATGGCATTGGCTGCCTCTCGGCGCAGGTCCAGTTCATCAATTAACGTTTTTTCGTACTCGTGAACGACCTCAACCGGTTTCAAACGACGTGCTTCAGGAAGCGACTTAGCGACTATACGCGCCATTCGGTGCATCAGTTTTAGATCTGCATCAATCACCGGGCGAATATCAGGGCGAATTACCTTCAGAACAATCTCGCGGCCGCTCTCTTTAAGCTTTGCCGTATGCACCTGAGCGATAGAAGCCGAGGCCAGTGGCTCGATATCAAAGTCGGTAAACCAGTTATCTAAACTGCCACCCAGTGCCTTTTCCATATCTTGCTTGGCCAATGCGCCATCAAATGGAGCGACTTGGTCTTGCAATAACGCCAATTGATCAGCGATATGAGGAGGGAACAGATCACGACGTGTCGACATCATTTGACCAAACTTGATCCACACTGGCCCAAGTTCTTGCAGCGCAAGGCGTAAGCGATGACCCAGCTCTTTATCTTGATGCTTGTTCTTAAGCCAAAACAGTGACTTTCGCGCCAGTAAAGGAGCTTTAGTCAAATGGTGCTCAGGCATCAATTCATCAAGGCCGTACTCTAACTGTACCTTGATAATATGATAAAGACGTTTCAGTTCTGTTGGGGTCATATTTTCTCCAACAGAGCGTTCAACTTAGCTTCAAGGCGAGCTACCGAGCTTTTTACGTCATCAACCTGATCGCAAAAATGCACCACTTCTAACGGAGCCGGTGCAATCTTCCACTCTTCTGTCAGAACCTGAGCAACATGGTTTTGATGCTTAGTTGCTTGCTTCGCCACAAAACCACCGACGTTTTTAACGCCTTGTACCACGGTATGCGCAACCACATCGCCCGTTACGCGCGATAGCCACTCTTCTAAGTCCGGCTTGCAGTCTGTCATCAGCTGAGCAAATTTTTGTGCGAGTTGAATGTCACCCTCTAAGATCAGCTTATCTTGCTTGATCAGCTTGGTGATGTTCGATTGCTCACGCAGTTCAGGCAGTACCGATAGGTTCAAAGATAGGTAGCAATCAGGTTGCCCTTCATATTCCGACAACACATCGATCTGTTGGCTAAAAACGAAAGTGAGTGTTTTATTCAACTCTTTCAAATTAACTTGAATGATCTGCCCCTTTAAACGAGACAAACGACGAACCAAGGCGGGATCATCGTTCACGAAAGTATTTAAAGAGGTTTCAATAACCGCGGTGACCAATGGATCAAATGGCATGACTGTCCTTACCTTTGAAAACGGATAAGCCTTAACCTATCCGTTCTGTCTTTATTCTTATTTTTTAGCACGCCCTACGAGCCTGCTACCAAGTTCGACTAGAACTTGTAACCACGGTGCAGCGCAACAATGCCGCCCGTTAGGTTGAAGTATTTTGTATTTTCAAAACCCGCTTCTTGCATCATGCCTTCCAAGGTTTCTTGGTTAGGGTGCATGCGGATTGATTCTGCAAGGTAACGATAGCTGTCTGCGTCGTTGGCAATCAGCTCACCCATTTTTGGCAACAGGTGGAAAGAGTAGGCATCGTAAACCTTTGAAAGAGGCTCAAGTACTGGCTTAGAAAACTCAAGAACCAACAGACGACCGCCCGGCTTCAGCACGCGGTACATTGAACGCAGCGCTTGGTCTTTGTCGGTAACATTACGCAGGCAGAAGCTGATGGTAATGCAATCGAAGTAGTTATCAGGGAAAGGCAGCTCTTCAGCATTTGCTTGAACGTAATGTACGTTGCCAACAATACCGCTATCACGCAGTTTATCGCGGCCAACATTCAGCATTGAGTTGTTGATATCAGCAAGAACCACGTGGCCTTTTTCACCAACGATACGCGAGAATTTCGCAGTCAGGTCGCCAGTACCACCACCAAGATCTAGGATGCGTTGACCAGGGCGAACGCCACTGCAATCAATCGTGAATCGCTTCCACAAGCGGTGAACACCACCCGACATTAAGTCATTCATGATGTCGTATTTAGCGGCTACAGAGTGAAATACCTCTGCTACTTTCGCGACTTTTTCGTCTTTTGCGACTGTTTCGAAACCAAAGTGTGTGGTTTCTGACTCTACTGCTGAATTTGTCTGCACGCTTGTGTCCATAATGCTGTTATCTACCATGGTAAGTTCTCATCGACAGCACACGCTCTATTTAGAGGCGCTGCGGCCGATTAGTTTACTTTATCCTCAGTAGGTTGTCTTTCTACTAAAGAGACATTTTCTGAAAAAGCCTCATTTTGAGCCATTTCAGCCAAGCCTACCGAAATCGGTTTCTTCACCTCAACACCGAGTTGCTTGAAGCTTTCTGCCTGACGAATCACGTTGCCACGCCCAGTCACCAGCTTATTCATTGCTCCTTGGTAGCTTTGGTTGGCTCTATCTAATGAGCTTCCAAGACCTTCCATATCATCAACGAACAGGCGTAATTTGTCGTAAAGCTTGCTCGCACGTTCTGCGATAACCTGTGCGTTCTGGTTCTGTCTGTCGTTACGCCACAGGTTATCAATGGTACGCAGTGCCACCAGCAAAGTGGTTGGGCTGACCAAGATGATGTTTTGCTCCATCGCATCTTTCACCAAGCTAGGATCCGCCTGAATCGCCACTTGGAATGCTGGTTCAACCGGGATAAACATCAACACATAATCCAAGCTTTGGATGCCTTTGAGCTGATGATAATCTTTCTGGCTCAAACCTTTGATGTGCGCTCTTAACGACACCAAGTGATCACGCAATGCAGCATCACGCTGCTGGTCGGTTTCAGCATTGAAGTAACGCTCAAACGCCACCAAAGCCATTTTTGAATCCACCACCACTTGCTTGTCTTGTGGCAGATGCACAATCACATCTGGCTGGTAACGCTTGCCCGCATCGTTTTGCAGGTTCACTTGAGTTTGGTATTCATGACCTTCGCGCAGCCCTGATTCTGCCAGCACCCGTGCCAGTACTACTTCGCCCCAGTTACCCTGCTGTTTATTATCGCCCTTTAGTGCTTGAGTCAGGTTCACCGCTTCACGCGTCATACTCTCATTAAGACGCTGCAGGTTTTTAAGCTCATGCACCAAAGTATGACGCTCTTTGGCTTCTTGGCTGAAGCTGTCGTTCACTTGTTTCTTAAAGCCTTCCAACTGCTCTCTTAGTGGAGACAACAAACCTTCTAGGCTCTGCTTATTCTGCTGATCGACCTTGGCGGTTTTGGTTTCAAACAGTTGGTTCGCTAACAATTCAAACTGCTGCTTAAGTCGTGATTCAGCTTGCTCTAGCAACTGCAGCTTTTCGCTATTGGCGAGGTTTTCTTGGTCATGCCTTGCTTCTTGCTCGCGCAGCTCGGCTTCTAATTCAGACTTATGATCTTTAAGCACATTGATCTCATCAGCGTACTGCTGGCGCTCTTGCTTTACCGCCTCAAAGTAGCGCAGTTTTTCCATTGCAGCCATCACCTTACCGTGCGCCTGCTTGAGCTCGAATGCCGCTTTGTCTCGGTCATCATCTAACTCATCGAGCTCTTGTTGCGCCTCTGCGAGTGATGCTTTGAGCTGAGCTTGCTGAGATTCATGCAACAAACGATCGGACTCTAGCTGCTGCTCGAGCAATCGCTGCTGAAAAGAGAGCTTCTGTTTAATCCACCAACCCACCACACCGCCGCTGACGAGCGCGCCAGAAATTGCAGCAATAAGCGTTGCCTGATGTTCGATAATCCATTGCATGATAATGATTTAGCCTAATTGGAAATAACTCATTAAATGGTATTTTGATACTGGATAAATGTCCAGTTTGCCGTATTAAAATTCGACAGATAGACTAGGCGCTCCGTATTCTGTCCCATCAAATTAGAATGAGTTGCCATGAACGAACGTCGTGCCTTGGGCTTTGGCCTTTCCGCAGTACTGCTGTGGTCAACGGTCGCTACTGCTTTTAAGCTGACCCTTGCTGAGTTTTCACCTATTCAAATGCTGACTATCGCTAGCATTGTGTCGTCGATTGCGCTGATCGCAGTCTGCGCCTTTCAAGGTAAGCTCTCTCAGCTGAGTACAACGTTCCTTTCAAACCCTTGGTATTACCTGCTGCTCGGCTTGGTTAACCCATTGGCTTATTACCTGATTCTATTCAAAGCCTACGACCTACTGCCCGCTTCTCAAGCTCAAGCCATCAACTACAGCTGGGCTATCACGCTAACCTTAATGGCGGCGGTTTTTCTGGGGCAAAAGATTCGTAAGCAAGATTGGATTGCGTGTACCTTCAGCTATGCGGGTGTGGTAGTTATTGCCACCAAAGGCGATGTGTTAGGCATGCAGTTCGATAGCCCACTCGGTGTGGCACTGGCGCTGCTTTCTACTCTGCTTTGGGCGGGATACTGGATTCTAAACACCAAAAACAAGGCTGACCCTGTGATTGGCGTATTGCTTGGTTTCTTAGTGGCATTACCTTTCGCGATCGGTTTAACCCTTTACGAAGGCGAGAGCTTTAGTCAAATCACAGCAAAAGGTTGGATGGCTGTGACTTACGTAGGCCTGTTCGAGATGGGCATTACCTTTGTCTTGTGGCTCTCGGCATTAAAACTGACCAACAACACGGCACGTATCAGCAACCTAATTTTTGCCTCGCCGTTTATCTCGTTGATGCTACTTTCCACTATTATCGGCGAAGAGATTCACCCAGCGACCCTGTTTGGCTTGGTACTGATCATTGCCGGCCTTGTTATCCAGCAGATCAAATGGGGAAAGAAGAAAAACAACCTCAGCCCTGAAAGTTAATGCCCAGAAAGATTAGGATTATCGCACTACGCGACTTCCCGAATTATCAACGATAACAAGCTTTGAATACAAAAATGGCGAGTCCTATGACTCGCCATTTTTATTTTAATTATTAAGCATCTACCTCTAGAGTCATGTTAGTTCCCTAATATTTCACTGAAGTCATTTTCAGCGAATAACCCCAACACCTCCGATATTCAAAAACACCACATCAAAAAGTTCGATATAGATTGCTATAAGTTTTACTAATAAGACTATTACGCATCCAACTAGGTAATACGACACCGTCATGATTATATGTTATGAAAATGTTACCTAAGGAAATGACGTGTCCCTATTACAAGAACTAGAAGAGTGGCTACCAGAAATGGTAGAAATTAGACGAAATATTCATCAACACCCAGAACTGGGTTTTGAAGAGCACAACACACAAAGTATGGTAATCGCCAAGCTCAAGGAATATGGCGTTGAACAAATAGACTCTCGCTTTGGAGGAACAGGCGTTGTTGCGGTTATCCAAGGGGAACTCGGTGACGGAAAAACTTTAGGTTTAAGAGCCGATCTGGACGCATTGCCGATCCACGAAGAAAACAACTTTTCTCACCGTTCTTGTCAGGCCGGAAAAATGCACGCATGTGGGCATGATGGACATACCACAATGCTGCTATATGCAGCAAAATACCTCGCAAAAAACCGTCAATTTAATGGTAAAGCCGTACTCATTTTTCAACCCGCTGAAGAAGGCGTTGGTGGCGCGCAAAAAATGCTTCAGGATGGCTTACTTGAGTGCTATCCATTAGATGCATGTTACGCACTTCATAACATGCCAGGAATACCAGAAGGGCATTTCGCATTCAAAGAAGGACCGATCATGGCAAGTTCCGATCGTCTCTTTATTCAGATTAATGGCAAAAGTGGGCATGCGGGCCTACCACAAAACACTCAAGATCCTTTATTAGTTGCGACCCATATCTATCAAGGTATACAAGGCTTAGTTAGTCGAACTTATAGCCCGTTTGAACCGCTTGTCGTTTCAGTCACACAGTTACATTGCGGTGAGACAACTAACGCTATCGCTGATACCGCTCAAATGAGTGGCACCTTCAGAACTCTCTCCCAAAATGTGCGAGACCGCTTGGTCTCTCAACTTGATACTTTGGTTTCTCACACTGCCATGGCTTTCGACATGACCGCACAATTCTCCCTAGGTCCAATATCTCACCCACCCACCGTCAACAGCTTCCCCGAAGTCGAGACAGCAGTGAAAGCCGCCTCTTCAGTCGTTGGTAATGATCAGGTTAACGCAACATGTGAGGCTTTATTAGCCAGCGAAGACTTTTCTTTTTTTCTAGACCAAGTACCGGGATGTTATGGGTTCATCGGCAACGGATTAACCATCAATGGAGAAACGATAGGCTTGCACCACAAGAACTACGATTTCAATGATCGAGTGTTACCGACCGGAGCCGCATACTTCATCTCTCTACTTCAACAAAACTAGCTCATAAAAATTAGCACAGGGGTCACGGTGACCCTCAATAATCACAGGAGTGTGAAATGTCAGGTTTACTAGATCAAAAACAACTCCCTCAGAAAGTCAGCATAATTGATCGTATTGAGAAGTTTGGTGACCGAATACCCCATCCATTCTATATGTTTATTACCTTATGCTTAGCGGTCATATTCTTGTCTTGGATAGTGTCGACTTTTGGTGGGAATATAGCGCACCCTTTGAGCGGAGATGAAATCAAAGTAAAGAACCTGCTCAGTGGCGAAGGGTTTGTGTACATTCTAAATTCAGCTGTATCAAATTTTATCGCGTTTAAACCTCTTGGTTTGGTACTTTGCATGATGCTCGCGGTAGGGCTTGTTCAAGAAGTAGGATTAGCAGACTCAGCAATTAAACAATCGCTTTTAAACGCACCCAAAAATTTCGTAACTGCCTCTATATTTCTAACCGGGATCATCGGTAACTTAGCATCTGATGCGGCGTTTATCTTAGTGCCTCCTTTAGCTGGCATCATTTTCTCTGCGACCAATCGAAACCCTGTCGTAGGAATTGCTGCTGGCTTTGTTGCTGTGGCCGCAGGCTTTACTGCCAACGTATTTATCGCAGGAACGGATGTTTTACTCTCCGGTATTTCAACAGAAGCTGCCCGCATTGTTGAACCTGTAGAAGTTAGCCCCGCGGCTAACTGGTACTTCATGCTTCTTTCGGTACCTCTCTTGGTCATACTTGGAACACTTATAACAGACAAATACATAGAACCGCGATTTGATAAGCAAACAAAACGCTCTGCCGAAGAGTCTCCACTGAGCACTGAAAACCCTGAGAAATATAGTGTCACCGACATTCAAAAACGAGCTTTAAAATGGTCTGGGTACGCATCAATTGTTTTTATCCTAGGAATGGTGGCGCTACTACTTCCAAGTGATTCGCCATTGAAAAACGCCGATGGCGGCTTAGTTCCATCTCCCTTCCTTACTGGCATAATCCCAATAATTATGGCGTTTTTCATTATGAATGCCGTGGTTTACGGTGTAAAAGCCGGAGAGATAAAGAAAGCGAGTGATGTGCCCGATCTGATGGCGAAGTCATTGCATGGTATTGGGGGTTACATCGTCTTAGTTTTTGTTATTGCCCAATTTATTGCTTGGTTTAATTGGTCTAACTTGGCTATATTTTTCGCTGTGAATGGCGCTGAAATGCTCGCTCAGGTTGAAGTGCCAAAGCTATTAATGTTAGCCATGTTTATGATACTTGCAGGGTTCATGAACCTGATTGTTTTCAGTGGTTCGGCTCAATGGGCAATCATGGCCCCAGTCTTTATTCCACTATTCATGCTACTGGATATATCACCTGAATATACTCAGATGGCTTACCGAATCGCAGACTCAACAACCAATATTATATCTCCAACAAACCCTTACGTGCCGATGGTATTAGCGTTGATAGCCAAATATAACCCCAACGTAAAATTCGGTACATTTCTAGCTATGATGGTCCCATATGCATTCTTTCTATTTACAATCTGGGGAGCTGTATTCTTGACCTACACTATGCTAGGTCTACCTGTTGGACCTATGTAGACCGCGTAAACTACAGTTTGAGACTGACTTGCTTTCTGAGCATTAGATTAAACTCATCGATGATCTGTCGGTGAGTTTCTTTTCTTGTAATTAGCCCAATTGAACGATATTGAATTGGTTTTACTATTGGGATAAATCTCAAGTTCTCATGAGCATGTAATGAAGCGATGGTTGAGGATAAAATAGCAGAACCTAAACCGCTATCGATCATACCAAGCAATGTTGAAGTGTGTGACGCACTAATTTCAGGATCATAGGTAAGACCTGCTCGCATAAATGCCTGGTCAGCAAGTGTTCTTAAACTATTTCCTGGACTGATACCAATAGAAGCATACTGATGAGCCTGCTTCCAGTTAACCTCACTCTCTGCACTCAAGTGATGAGCCTTATTACAGGTAAAGCATAAGTGATCACGAAACAGCAGTTCAAAATTTAGTTCCGAGTTATTAGGGGGAGTACCAATACCTATATCCGCACGTCCTTCTAGAACTGAATTATGGATATCATTAACTCGCTCCTCAATTAACCGAAACGAAAAAGATGGGTGCGTTCTTTTCAGCTCACTGATGGTTTTCGGAACCAATGAAGAACACATTGAATACAAAGACGAGATAACCAGCGTTCGATGGTAGCCTTGCTGACGAGCTTTATTTTCCAACTCCCACTTATCCAAACGGTTAACAATGAACAAAGCTTCTTGATAGAACGTACGACCAGTTTCAGTTAGCAGTATTTTTCGGCCTCTTTTCTCAATAAGTTCTGAGGCAGTTTGTACCGCAAGTTTTTGCATCATTTGGCTCAATGCAGATTGCGTAATGTGTATTTGTTCAGCCGCGGCTGTAAAACTTTTAGTTTCAGCAAGAGTAATAAACGCTTTAAGTTGTCGATAACTCACATCCATAAGACTGACACCACCTTAAGTATTTTCTTTGCACAAAGTTATCGATTACGAAACATCAATAAGAAGACTCACAATATAAGATTCACACAAAGCGATAGAGTCAGTTCAGCGTCATGGGTTGCTACAATGTGTGTGGCTTCTCATTAAAAATCATATCAAGCAGAAAGTTTTACAACCGTTCTGTGCCCTTCCAATTTAGAGTGCGAAGTGACTAAGGAGTTGGACTTTACTGATGCTTATGGTTGTTCAGTGTTCCATGAGATGTGAGGTGCGTTAACAGCTTAGCGTTAGATAGGAAATTATTGCGGGTTTAGATTTGAAAGTTAAATTAACCGTGAAGCATATATGTTATCCAAACTAGGCTCTAACAACTCAGAGCCCAATAAAGACGATTACAAATTGAGTTTTGGTTTGAAAGTTGAAATTTAGTCACCAAAGAAACTAAATGTAAGAATGCAAAATAGCTACTCTCGAGGGATAATTAGTGGCTGTCACTATTAAGAGACAAACCTGTTGTCTGTCACTCTTAAACCCACTGGCCTGCTGCAAAGCCAGAGCTCCAGCACCATTGGAAGTTATATCCTCCTAACCAACCTGTTACGTCCATTACTTCACCGATGAAGTAGAGGCCAGAAACCGTCTTACATTCCATGGTTTTTGAAGATAGATGATTGGTGTCCACACCGCCTAGAGTCACTTCCGCTGTTCGGTAACCTTCCGTGCCGTTTGGTGCAATTTTCCAGTTCTCTAGATGCTCTACAATGTCATTCAGCTGCTTTTCGTTGAACTGCTTAAGCGGCTTGTCTTCCAGCTCTTTACGATCAATCAACACTTCCACAAAACGCTTTGGTAATGCTTTCGCTAAGGTGTTTTTCAGGCTCTGATTTGGGTGCTTCTCGCGAGAGTTAGCCAGCAACTCAGCCACATCCACTTCTGGTACTAGATTAATCGAAACCGATTGACCCGCTTTCCAGAAAGAAGAAATTTGCAGTACTGAAGGACCCGATAGGCCGCGGTGAGTAAACAGCAACGCTTCTTTGAATAAGGTGCCGTCTTGCGCGGTGATCTCGGCAGGAATCGCGATTCCTGAAAGCTCAGCAAAGGCTTCTTTGTCTTCTTTATGCAGAGTAAATGGCACCAAACCGGCTGTAGTCGGCATCACAGACAAGCCAAACTGCTCGGCAATCTTATAGCCAAATGGCGTCGCACCTAGTTTCGGCATCGATAAACCGCCCGTCGCCACGACAAGTGAGTCACACTCAACTTCGTCGGTATTAAGGTGCATCTTAAAGCCAGCGTCTGTTTTTTCGATGGAGTGAACATCACAACGGTAGCGCTGTTCAACTTTCGCCTGCTTACACTCTTCAAGCAACATGCTCACGATGTCTTTTGCAGTATGGTCATTCACACAGAACAATTGGCCGTGGTCTCGCTCTTCGAACTCAATACCGTACTTGCTCACCATCGAGATAAAATCCCAGTTGGTGTATTGAGATAAGGCTGACTTCACGAAGTGAGGGTTGTTACATAGGAAGTTGTTGGCTGAAACATCATAGTTGGTGAAGTTACAACGGCCGCCACCTGAGATTAAAATTTTTCTGCCTGGTTTCTTTGCATGATCAACCACCAGCACTCGTCGGCCACGTTTACCCGCTTCCGCAGCACACATTAAGCCCGCGGCGCCCGCACCAATTACGATTACATCAAACTTTTCACTCATTGGGGTTCTGCTTTCTTCACTTTTGCACCTCGAGTACGCCCTGTTCTCGAAATGCCATCAATAAAAAAGGATGTGCATAAACAGCACATCCTTACTAATTGCTCGCTATTCTAGCGGCAATTTTAAACTTTGCAATTGATGTTCAATTGTACAATTTGCAGACAGCAGCAAAACCACTACTTGGCTTAGCGAACCAACAACCGAAGCTTTACACCAAAACCTAAACTCTACTTCACACGTACTAAATAACTTAGACGATGAAAGAAGAAAGCAACGTTACACCCAGCAGAGCGGAAGAAAGTATAAACAACTGTCTTACGCGATCACACTTCGACATAAACACTTCGTCGTGGTGATGGTGATACTCTTTGCTTTTGATGTAACTAAACAAGCGAACCTGTTTGGTCATATTGCCATGAGTTGTGAAGAATCCACCTCCGTCTACTTGTTGATAAAGTAGAGGATGTGCTTCTCGCATTATATAAATGAGTGTTCTTAGCGCAGTAAAATATCGCGCCCAGTTCACGCAAGTCACAACCATTAGTGCAAATAGAATAGTGTCGCCGCTGATCATCCTTTCCTCCCTACATCTTCATAAGAAAACTCAAAAGAAAAAGATAATCAGTGTCTTTCCCGTACTACCTAAACGGCAGGAGCTTCCATAATTGAAGATGAACCATCTTTTGCCAATTGCGCTAGGTCTTTATCAATAAAGAACAGTGCTTTACCGTCTTCACCAACAAGCTCTAGCTTATCCAATACACCTTTAAACAACTTCTCTTCTTCGTGTTGCTCTGCAACGTACCATTGCAGGAAGTTAAAGGTTGAGTAATCTTGTGTGCTGAAAGCAACGTGAGCCAGTTTGTTGATCTTTTGAGTAATCATTTGCTCATGTTCGTAAGTTTCACGGAACACTGCACCAAGGCTATCAAATTCATGTTTTGGCGCTTCAATCGCACCTAGAATTGGCATTGCACCTGTTTCACTTACGTAAGTGAAAAGACGCTGCATATGTTCCATTTCTTCTACTGCATGAACACGCAGAAACTCTGCTGCACCTTCAAATCCTTTGTCTTCACACCAAGCACTCATTTGTAAGTATAGATTGGATGAGAAAAATTCTAGGTTAATTTGATCATTCAGTTGCTCAACCATAGTTTTTGACAGCATTTAAGACTCCTAATTACATCCTCAATTTTCTCTACTATATCACTATTTAATGAATATCTCGCAGGCCATTAGTTAACCAATATTTCGAGCTGTCATTACGCAAGACAGTGGATATGAGATCACTTCAGCAAAAAAAGCCATCGCATAGTGCTAATCTTAAATCAGACAATGAATAAAGGAGGTAGCGATATGAGTTACAAACATATTTTGGTCGCGGTCGATTTATCAGAAGACAGCAAATTAATTGTGGATAAAGCGGTAGCATTGGCTAAGCCATTGGAAGCCAAAGTCTCTTTTATCCATATCGATATTAACTACGCAGAGCTGTATACCGGCCTGATTGATATCAACATGGCAGAAACCCAACATAACGCGATGGAAGCATCTCGAGTTCAGCTGCAAAATTTTGCTGAGCATGCTCAATACCCAATCACCCATACCTTAGTGGGCAGTGGCGATTTGAGTCATGAGCTGTGTGACACCATCAACGAGTTCAATGTTGATTTGGTGGTTTGTGGTCACCATCAAGACTTCTGGAGCAAGCTACTTTCTTCAACACGACAACTGATCAACGCCTCTCCGGTTGATATGCTGGTCGTGCCTCTAAGAGATTCAGAAGACTAATGAATTAAGGTTAGGTAACATACGGCTCATATCTTATTAACGAAGTTTTACTATGAGCTATTTAGCTGGTGTTACCCTCCTATGGGCCTTCTCCTTTAGCCTGATCGGCGTTTACCTTGCTGGTCAGGTTGATGCTTGGTTCTCTGTACTGATGCGTGTTGCCCTTGCCGGTATCGTGTTTCTTCCTTTCCTTAAGTTCCGTGGCGTCTCGCGTAAGCTGATCGCTAAATTGATGGCCATTGGTGGCATCCAGCTTGGCTTAATGTACTGCTTCTACTATCAGTCTTTCTTGCTGCTATCCGTTCCTGAAGTCCTTTTGTTTACCGTTTTTACCCCAATTTACGTCACGCTTATTTATGACTTCCTCAAAGGGCAATTCTCTCCGTGGTACTTAGTGACTGCGGCAATTGCGGTATTGGGCGCGGTATTCATTAAATTTGCGGGCATCAATGAGAACTTTTTAGTTGGCTTCCTCGTCGTGCAAGGCGCGAACCTGTGCTTTGCTATCGGTCAGGTGAGTTACAAGGTGGTGATGGAGAAGGAATCGACTGAATTACCTCAGCGAACCGTATTTGGTTACTTCTACTTGGGGGCGTTATGCGTCGCTTCCGTTGCTTTCATGCTACTGGGCAATCCAGAGAAGCTGCCAACCACCACTCTTCAATGGGGAATCCTGATCTACCTTGGCTTGATTGCTTCGGGGCTGGGTTACTTTATGTGGAATAAAGGCGCGTGCATGGTCAATGCTGGCGCACTGGCTGTGATGAACAATGTCTTAGTTCCAGCTGGCCTTGTGGTGAACATCCTGATTTGGAACAGAGATGTCGATTTGGTTCGATTGTCTATTGGTGGTGCCGTTATCTTGTTCTCTTTGTTCGTCAATGAGACGTGGGTGAAGAAGCGTGTTGCGAGAGATGCTAACAATGCCTAGTGCGTTAAGCTAACAAGCTGTATTTAACTAATAAGCTGTATTTAACTAATAAGCTTTGTTTGACTAGCAAGATTCTTATTTAAAATAATACCCAGAAAGCAAAAGAGCGACCGTAGGTCGCTCTTTTTAAATCATCTGTGTAGCAATAAGCTCTTCGAATTAACTTCAGTGGATGTGATTGTGGCTCACCACCTGAGTCTTACTTTCAGTGAAGGCAACGTCATCAAGTTGTAGGTTGATGCGTTCCAGGTCACTTTCCAGTTTTTGGCTTTTCTTAAACAGCTTTTGCTGCTTCTTAATCATCTTCGCGAGCTTTTTGTTGTACTTCTCTTGTTTCTTCGCCGCTTTCTTCGCTTGTTTGAGTTCAGCTTTCTCATCGCCGCTCGCCTTCCCCATCAGTTTTTTCAGCTTGGCTTTTTTCAACGCGACTTTATCCGCTTTTTCTACGATAGCAGGATCAAAGATTTGTACCGTTGGCTCAACGCTGTCCATTACCTCGATAAGAGAAACTTCTGGAGTTGGCAATGTTTCAGCAAGTAGACCACACGCGACTTTTTCTTCAGCGGGTTTATTCTGACAATCAATCGGTGGGATGGCTGTTGGTTTGCATAGATTCGCTTGATCCGACGATGAGCGCGCACAAGAGCGGCACACGAACTTTGGTTCAGTGACCAAGCTGTGGATTTCTCCCAAGTGTTCGGTGATATCTCGACGGTTTAACTTACAAAAGCGTTTAGCCATGCTACAACTCCAGCTAAGAATAATAATGATTCTTAGTTAGATATACATCCGTAACGCGACTATCGCAAGTGTTAAATAGTGATTTATCGTATTTATGACGGGAAACTTTCTTAGCGTGTCTCTAAGTTATTGATGTCTTAACTAGGTCATTGATGCTTTCACATAGACATCAAAACGGTTCTTTTTGGTTTCGATCGCCATGCTCGGCTTTTGCTCATCTAACCATGCTGCGTAATCCGGCCTTTTGACCACAACTCGCTTAGATGCGAGTTTAAGGGCTGGTTGCAATAAAGCATCAGCATCCATATCGGCACCCACCAATGATTGGAATACACGCATCTCTTTCTTAACCAACGCCGATTTCTTCTTGTTCTCAGGATGCGGGTACATTGGGTCTAGGTACACCACATCAGGCTGTTCGAAGTTTGGATCGTTGCTGAGTTTATCTAACGCATCGTGACTTGAAGCGTGAATCAACTTCATACGTTCAGTTACCCAACCACCGATGTCAGGGTCTTGCTGAGCTCGCTGCAAGCCATCATCAAGCAGTGCTGCCACAACAGGGTGACGCTCGACCATTTGCACCTTACAACCTAGAGAAGCCAACACAAACGCATCGCGCCCTAAGCCTGCAGTACCATCAAGAATAGTTGGCGTTGCGCCTTTGTTTAAACCAGCTGCTTTGGCAATCGCCTGACCTTTACCACCGCCAAACTTACGTCGGTGACCAACTGCCCCTCCGACTAAATCAACAAAGATAGCGCCAAGCTTCGGTTCATCGACTTTACGTAACTCAAGTCGCTCGCTAGTCAATACCAAAGCGAAATCGCTGTTTTCATCATGAGATAAATTCCAACGGGTCGCTAAGTCATTTAGATGATCGATTTGGGTAGCATCTTCGCAAATCAGTTGTAGTTGCAAGGTCGTCTCCAACAGACAGTAGTATTCAAAACAAAAGAGGCAACCAGTTTACCTGATTGCCTCAACAATACATATTAGCGGTGCAAACTATTAGTAGCTCTGAAAGCTATTAGCACTACAAACGATTAGCACTGCTAGTGCTAAAGAATACTCATCGTGCAGCTTGGTTCAGTTAATCCAAGAACTCTAACGTTCGCTCTTTTTGTAACTCTTCAACGAGCTCAGCAAGTGGTTTAGGTCGGCCTATGATGTAACCCTGTGCGTAGTTCACACCAAGTTCGATCAGCTTGTCGATTATCTGGGTATTTTCAACAAACTCAGCCACCGTGTGTTTACCCATCTGCTTAGCTAAATCATTGATCGAGCGAACCATCACATGGTCCATCTCGTTGACAGCAATATCACGCACAAACAAGCCATCGATCTTCACGATGTCGACCGGCAGTTTCTTTAAGTAACCAAACGACGATAATCCAGAGCCAAAGTCATCCAGTGCAATCATACAGCCAAGCTCTTTGATTCCAGTAAAGAACTTGATCGCCTGCTTCATGTTACTCATCGCAGCCGTTTCGGTGATCTCTAAACAAATCTTATGGCAAGGCACTGACGAGTTAGCCAAGCTTTCAATCAAGAACTCTACAAACTCCCGATTACCCATCGAGTGGCCAGAAAGGTTGATAGAGCACATTCCAAGTTCATCAATCACCTTTGGTCGATGTTCCAACCAAGCGAGCGTTTGACTGACAACTCGGCGGTCAATCAAATGCGCTATGTTATAGCGCTCTGAGGCTGGCATGAAAATCCCCGGGGAGATGTATTCACCTTGGATATTCTTGATACGAACCAAGATTTCGAAGTGCATTTTCTCGCTGTTTTTATCTAGGCCAAGAATGCGCTGAGCAAACAACTCTAAGCGATCATTAGCTAAAGCCTCATGCACTAGATTGACGCATTCCATCTCTAGGTGACGACGACGCAGGTCTTCATCATCTTGATGGTAAAGGTTGTAACGGTTACGCCCTTCCTCTTTAGCAGCATGGCAAGCAGCATCAGCCTGAGCGTGTACCATCTGTGGTGAGGCCGCAGTATGGTCAATCAATCGGATACCAATGGAGCTGGTAAGATTAAGGCGAATATCACCCCACAAGAATGGGTTCTCACTCATCGTCGAGATAATACTGCGACACACATTCACCGCATCTCGCTCAGTACAGTCTTTCATTAATACTGCAAATTCGTCACCACCCATTCGCGCTAACACGGCATTGTATGGCAGAACCTCTTCCAGCAGCTTGGCACTAAACATGATTGCGGCATCTCCCGCTTCATGCCCCGCTGTATCGTTCAAGACCTTGAGTTGGTCTAAATCCAAGAACAGCATAGCGTGAGTTCGCATGTGGCTCTCAACCTCTTTGAGCGCCTTTTGCAGCTCTTGCTCAAAGTGGTTACGGTTAAACGTGTCCGTCAGCAAGTCATAACGAGCTTGATATTCTAGCTTTTCAGACAACTCACGAGTTTCGGTAATGTCTTCTCCAACAATCAACAGCTGATCAGACTCCACCAACGGGCGGATATTTTCACGAATCCAGCTCTTGCTGCCGTCGGCATGTCGATATTCGATATCACGACGCCACACACCACGAATCTTATGCTGAGGTTGCAGCAAGATATGACGAGGAATCATCGCGTTCTCATCAACATAGAATTCTCTAGGGCGATGGCCCAACAACTGATCGAGAGGGTATCCCAAAAGCTCTTCGGCAAACTGGTTCACTTGTTGAATGCGATTATTGCCATCGAGCGTAATCATCATCACCGGCTGTTTGTCGTAATACAGCTTCAAGTTTGCTTCACGTTGGAACAGCTTATTCTCAGCAAGCTTACGTGAGGTCACGTCGCGCGCCTCAAAGAGAAACTGAATGTCTTCGTCTTCACTGCCCGGCATCGGCTTCAATGAAATATCCAACACCATCGCACCGCGATCTCGACACCACACCTCGGCTTCAAATCGTAAGGCTGGGTGCTCACTTTTTGCGATGAAATATTCGGCTAGCACTTCTCGCGCAGAACTTTCCCAATGTTGGTGTTGTTGCAGCGGCGTTCCCAGTTTATAGCCTTGATTATAAAGCAGCTCATGTAACTTGCTGTTACTCGACAGCAGCACGCCACCCTTATCAATGATGCCCATAAATTGCAGGCTCTGATCAAATATCGACTCCAACAGTCGTTGGCTTTGGCGACTTGCACGTTCGCTCTTCTTCAGACGGTTAAGGTAATACACCAACACCGCGATAACACACGACATGCTCAAGAACATTAAACCGATGGTGCGAATTTCATCGCGATAGCGCATTAAGAATGACTTCGGCTTATTGAGGAAGGTTACTGAGGCTTCATTCTCTGCACCCAAATCCCAACGTGAGATCTGTTGGTAATCGAGTTTGATTTCTGGCGCGCCAGCAACCACCAATGGCAATGGAGCCTTAGGATTGTTCAGCACGCTCAACAGCACGCGCCCCGTGTCTCGACCTTGCGTTTCTCCACTGTGGATCACGCCACCAATCGCACCAAACCCAAGTCCTAAATCATGCACAATATACAATGGCATCTGAGTTTTTTTGTTGAGCTGACGCCAGTCTTCTTTGCTGCTGACCCGACCATTGATGTCGCGGTAGTAGGCCCAGAACAACAAGCTTTTAGTTAGATCAGCGCGTTGCGCGAACGTCATCAGTTCTTGATAAGAATCAGGCGTATATTGCTCCACCATCCCAGAAAACTCAGGGCGTTTTTGTAGAAATAAATCCACTTGAGCGCGAATAGCTTCACCCGTTACCGAGTGATCGGTAACCACGTAAACTTTTTTAACCGTCGATTGAAGTCGATTGATCAGCTCAATATTGCTCGCCATCTCAATATCTTCAGTGATACCGGTTGCGTGCAAGCCTTCAATCATTTGCGGAGAAAAATTGTTGATGCCACCAAAAATAACGGGCGTGCCATTGAGTTCGGGCGCTAAGCGTTTCATCAGATTGAGGGCGTTATTATCACTGACGACTACAGCGGCAAACTCTTCATGCGACAGCTTAGTGCGGTATAGCTGATAAATTCGCTCTAAGTATTCAGCGTTTTGAGTTCGCTTGGTATCGAGATAAACAACCCGGTAAGATAACCCATCGCGATCGAGCTCATCAGATAGTCCTTTATGGAAATCATCTGTCCAGAAAAAGCCTTGATGATAAGAGTGAATAACCAACACATCTTTTGCCTGAGCTGAAGCAAAAACACTCCAACACATCACAATAAAAAATAACGAAAATCGCACTGAATTCACCCTAACCCTATAGTTACTGCTAATATTATCACCCTTGGCTATGATGTGTACTCAAGCCGGTATGTTTTTCATTCAACCTAAGGATTATGCATGTCCACAACCACAGCTCGTCTAGATGATCTAGACCGTGCCATTCTCAAAACCTTGATGGAAGATGCACGAACTCCTTACGCTGAAATGGCAAAGCAGTTCGATGTCAGCCCTGCGACGATTCACGTTCGCATCGAAAAGATGAGATCGGCAGACATTATCGAGCGAACGGAAGTTGTGGTAAACACCAAAAAACTGGGTTACGACGTGTGTTGCTTTATTGGCATCAACCTTAATGCTGCCAAAGATTACCACTCGGCGATCGCTAAGCTGAATGCCTTAGACGAAGTGGTTGAGGCGTACTACACCACTGGTGCTTACAATATCTTTGTAAAGCTGATGTGTAAGTCGATAGAAGAGCTGCAGTTTGTATTGATCGATAAGCTGCAAGCGATCGATGAAGTTCAGTCGACAGAGACACTGATTTCATTGCAGAACCCTATCAACCGCAATGTGAATCCATAACATTGATTCGCCTTGCTTGGCATAACGCACAGACAAAAAAAGAGCCTCTAACTAGAGGCTCTTTTCGCAATAAACTAGATAGTTACCGTGATTATGCGTTGATTCCCGCGTGGCGCAGCATTGCGTCGATTTGTGGCTCACGACCACGGAAGCGTTTGAACAGCTCCATTGGCTCTTCACTGCCACCCATTTCAAGGATGTTGTTCAGGAAGCGATTACCCGTTTCAGTGTTGAAGATACCCTCTTCTTCAAATGCTGAGAACGCATCTGCCGATAGCACTTCTGCCCACAGGTAGCTGTAGTAGCCCGCGCTGTAACCACCAGCAAAGATATGACCAAAGCTGTGTGAGAAACGGTTCCAATCTAGGCTTGGCAGTACCGACACCTTAGACTTAACATCCGCTAGCGTTTCTAGTACGCGAGCACCCACTTCAGGGTCGTATTCTGTGTGTAGCGTGAAATCGAACAAACCAAGCTCTAGCTGACGCAGGATAAACATCGCAGATTGGAAGTTCTTCGCCGCTAGCATCTTCTCTAGCATCTCTTTTGGTAGCGCTTCACCCGTTTCGAAGTGACCAGAGATGAACGACAGCGCTTCTTCTTCCCAACACCAGTTTTCTAGGAACTGACTTGGTAATTCAACCGCATCCCAAGGCACGCCATTGATACCCGCAACTGCGCCCGCTTCTACTTGCGTCAGCATGTGGTGGATACCGTGACCGAATTCGTGGAACAAGGTCACCACTTCATCGTGAGTAAACAGTGCTGGCTTATCACCAACTGGCTTATTGAAGTTACACGTTAGGTAAGCAACCGGGGTCTGTAGCTCGCCAGATTCGGTAATGCGACGACCACGACAGTCATCCATCCAAGCGCCACCACGTTTGTGTTCACGTGCGTATAGATCTAGGTAGAATCTACCACGCAGTGTTCCAGTCGCATCAAAGATATCAAAGAAACGCACTGACTCATGCCAAGTGTCTACGCCTTGACGCTCTGTTACCGACATACCAAACACGCGGTTCAGTACCTCAAACAGACCTGAAACCACATTAGATTCTGGGAAGTAAGGACGAAGCTCTTCATCAGAGATCTCGAACAGTTTCTGTTTTTGTTTCTCACTGTAGTAAGCGATGTCCCACAGGTTTAGCTCAGAGACACCAAATTCTTTCTCAGCAAACTGGCGTAGCTCTTCAACTTCTCGCTCACCTTGCGGTTTGGCTTTTACTGCTAGGTCGTTTAGGAAGCCAAGCACTTGGTCTGGCGTTTCTGCCATCTTAGTCGACAGTGATTTTTCGCTGTAAGTACTGAAACCAAGCATGCGCGCGATCTCGTGGCGCAGCTTAAGTTGCTCGGTGATGATCTCAGTGTTGTCCCACTTACCTGCGTTTGGACCGCGATCTGAAGCGCGCGTTACGTACGCTTCATAAAGCTCTTTACGCAGTTCTTGGTTATCACAGTAGGTCATCACAGGTAGGTATGATGGGATATCTAAAGTCAGTAGGTAGCCTTCTTGCTCTTTAGACTCAGCCGCCGCTTGAGCTGCCGCCAGTGCTGATTCAGGCATACCTGCCAGCTCAGCTACGTCTGTGATCTGCTTGCTCCAACCCATGGTTGCATCAAGCACGTTATTTGAGAATTGAGAGCCTAACTCAGACTGGCGCTTGCTGATCTCGCCGTAACGATGCTGTTCATCTGCAGGTAAGCCAATGCCCGACAATTCAAAGTCGCGCAGTGCGTCGGTAATAGTTTTTTGTTGAGCTCGGTTCAGTGCAGAGAATGCTTCACTCGCCTTGATCGCTTTATACGCTTCGAACAAGCCTTTGTGTTGGCCAACCCAAGTGCCGTATTCAGATAGCACAGGTAAGCAGCTCTCATACGCTTCACGCAGTTCGTCACTGTTCACGACAGAGTTCATATGGCTTACAGGTGACCAAATGCGACCTAAACGATCATCCACTTCTTCAATTGGAGCAACTAGGTTGTCCCAGCTTGGTGAAGTATTACCTTCAAGTACTTGTTCTATCTTGTTGCGACACGCTTCAATCACTTGCTCAACTGCAGGCTTTACGTGCTCTGGCTTGATCTGTGAAAACGGAGGTAAGTCCGTGAAGGTTAATAGCGGATTAGACATATAAACATTCCTTTGGCTTTAGAGACTTTCGTCTTTTTTGTAATGAGGTCGTCTTACAGTCATCAGGCTAAAGTTCGCCCTAAAAAATCACCTGCGAATAGTTATTAAATAGTGCCCAACAAGGCAAATTTCAATAGTAGAACCAATAACTAACTGCATATTGCTAGCGACTGTTCCTGAATTGTTCGAGAATTTATGGTCCATTGAGGGTTATAATAGTCTGATTAATCCCACCTACACTAACCACACTCTAATTCGAGAGTGTTACGAGAGTTTAATTTGTTAAGTTATCGCCACAGCTTCCACGCAGGTAACCATGCCGACGTAGTAAAGCATATCGTACAGAGCCTTATTCTTAATTCTTTGAAACAAAAGGATAAGCCTTTTGTTTATCATGACACTCACTCTGGTGTAGGTCGTTACGACTTAACGCATGAATGGTCTGAAAAAACCGGTGAATACAAGCAAGGTATTGCTCGTGTGTGGGAGCAAACAGACCTTCCTGAAGACATTCAAAGCTACCTTGAGTCTATTTCCATTCTCAATAATGGCGAGAAACTGCGTTACTACCCGGGTTCTCCACGTGTTGCACGTGCACACCTGCGTGACCAAGACCGCATGGTACTGACTGAGCTTCACCCAGCCGATCACCCGCTGCTTGAGCAAGAGTTCCACCGCGACCGTCAGGTATCTATCTACAAAGAAGATGGCTTCCAACGCTTAAAAGGCAGCCTGCCACCAAAAGAACGTCGTGGTTTAGTACTGATCGACCCGCCTTACGAGCTGGCAAAAGAGTACCGTGATGTCGTGACTGCAATCGCTCAAAGCCACAAGCGCTGGGCAACCGGTATCTACGCAATTTGGTACCCGGTAGTAAATCGCTGTGATATCGAAGATATGATCGAAGGTCTCGAAGGCTTAGGCATCAACAAGATTCTACAAATCGAACTTGGCGTATCACCAGACACCAACGAGCGTGGCATGACGGCATCAGGCATGATCGTGATTAACCCGCCTTGGAAGCTAGAAAGCCAAATGAAAGAGATTCTTCCATTCTTGAAGGAAGCAATTGCGCCAGCGACCGGTCACTTCAAAGTAGAGTGGATCGTACCCGAGTAATCTCGAGTCCACATCATAGACTGAAGAATCTTCAACAGACTGTGATGTGGACGAATAAATTTTAAACAGGGAGATTGAGTTCAACCGATCTGCCCTCAATATAATAATTAGACAATTTAAGAATCTATAGGACGTAGGTATCCAGTGCTCTCACTGTGACTACAACCTTCAATAAATGGAGAAAGTAATGGCGACTCATTTTGATTACATCTGTATCGGTGGCGGTTCAGGCGGCATCGCATCGGCTAACCGCGCAGCTATGCACGGTGCAAAAGTTGCACTTATCGAAGCTCAAGACCTTGGTGGTACTTGTGTAAACGTTGGTTGTGTTCCTAAAAAGGTAATGTGGCACGGCGCTCAAGTCGCTGAAGCAATCAACCTATACTCTGAGGACTACGGCTTCGACGTTGAAGTAAAAAGCTTTAACTGGAGCAAGCTGATTGAAAACCGCCAAGCGTACATTGGTCGTATCCACCAATCTTACGACCGCGTACTAGGTAACAACAAAGTAAACGTAATCAAAGGCTTTGCTAAGTTCGTTGATGAAAAGACAGTTGAAGTGAACGGTGAACACTACACAGCAGATCACATCCTGATCGCGGTAGGTGGTCGTCCAACAATTCCAAACATCCCAGGTGCAGAATACGGCATCGACTCAAATGGCTTCTTCGACCTAATGGAGCAACCAAAACGCGTTGCGGTTATCGGTGCTGGCTACATCGCAGTTGAGATCGCAGGTGTACTAAGCGCACTAGGCACAGAAACACACTTGTTCTGTCGTAAAGAATCTCCACTACGTAGCTTCGATCCAATGATCATCGAAACGCTAGTAGAAGTAATGGAAGCAGAAGGTCCAACACTTCACACGCACTCAGTGCCTAAAGAAGTTGTGAAAGAAGCGGATGGCACACTGACTCTACACCTAGAGAACGGCAACACTCAAAACGTTGACCACCTAATCTGGGCTATCGGTCGCCATCCAGCAACTGACGCTATCAACCTAGCATCAACTGGCGTTGAGACGAACGATCGTGGCTACATCAAAGTAGACGAGTTCCAAGCGACTAACGTTCCTGGCATCTACTGTGTTGGCGACATCATGGAAGGCGGTATCGAGCTAACTCCTGTAGCGGTTAAAGCAGGTCGTCAGCTTTCTGAGCGTCTATTCAACGGTCAAACTAACGCAAAAATGGACTACAACCTAGTTCCTACTGTTGTATTCAGCCACCCACCTATCGGCACGATTGGTCTAACGACTCAAGAAGCTGAAGAGAAGTACGGCAAAGACAACATCAAGGTTTACACATCTGGCTTCACTGCGATGTACACAGCAGTAACCAAGCACCGTCAACCTTGTAAGATGAAGCTAGTATGTGCTGGCGAAGAAGAGACTGTCGTTGGCCTACACGGCATCGGTTTCACGGTTGATGAGATGATTCAAGGCTTCGGCGTTGCAATGAAGATGGGCGCAACCAAAGCAGACTTCGACTCTGTTGTGGCGATTCACCCAACGGGCAGCGAAGAGTTTGTTACGATGAGATAATCAACGTCTTAGTTGAGCTCTCTTTAGAAGCAGGCCTTGTGCCTGCTTTTTTTATGCCCGCTTTGAACCTTGGTTCTCGATTCGACGTAACACAAATATCCACCTATCTAGATCAGCAATGGAGTTTGTGATGAATCTACTAATCGAATCATTTGAAGGCGGGATCTACTTGGCTTACCAAGTTATTGGCGAGCAAAAGCAATTAATTAAAGATGACCACCAGCATCCTATGAAGTTTTTGAGTGTAAACCAAGCACGCGATCATTTTAGTGACCAAGGCGTAGCATCAGCAATGTTGGTTCATAACAGCGCCTACGACGAGATGTGCGGTGAGCATTGTGGTAGCACACAGCCTTTCGAGATTGATTTGAAGTGGAGTTAAATCAACCTCAAATCAATCGCGATAAAAATTGAAAGGCTTGCATCAATGCAAGCCTTTCTTATGGGAGTCACTTTCACTTTTAATCACCTAGATTAGCGCGATGTCCGTTTAAGTCTTCGTTTAATGTTCTGCTCTTTCACTACAAAGTCGAATAGCGGAGCGAACAGGTTGGCGAACAAGATAGCCAGCATAATGCCCTCTGGGTAGGCTGGATTAAGCACTCGGATGCCGACCGTCATTACACCTATCAAGATCCCGTAAGCCCACTTACTCTGATTGGTAAACGCGGCAGAAACTGGATCGGTTGCCATAAAGAAAGTACCAAAAGCAACACCACCCAACACAAAGTGCCAGTAAAACGGCATCGAAAACATCGAGTTAGTATCCGACCCTATCCAGTTCAGTAAACTCGACGTCACGACAAGGCCGACAATCACACCGGCGACAATGCGCCAAGACGCTATCTTCATCACAATCAAAATCAACCCCGTCAGCATGATCAGCAGTGACGACACCTCACCCATCGAACCTGGAATATTACCGATAAAGGCATCCATCCAGGTGATCGCCTCGCCAGTCATGTTATTGATGAGTGACGTGCTGCCGCCTTCATACCATTGACTCAGCGGTGTCGCGCCTGAATAGCCGTCAGCGGCAACCCACACAAGCCCACCCGACATGTTGGCTGGATAGGCGAAATAGAGAAACGCGCGGCCTGCAAGGGCTGGGTTCAAGAAGTTTCGTCCTGTACCACCGAACAGCTCTTTGGCGACAACGATACCAAAGGTGATACCTAAAGCGGCTTGCCAAAGCGGGATGGTTGGCGGGAGGATGAGTGCAAACAGCACAGAGCTAACAAAAAAACCTTCATTAACTTCGTGCTTACGAACGACAGCAAACAGTACCTCCCAGACGCCACCTACTACAAACACCGTGGCATAAACGGGTAGGAAATAGAGTGCACCAAGCAACATCTGACTTGCCCAGCCACTTGCCATCAATGACTGCGCATCACCAAATGCCCACGACAGACGCCAGCTACTCTCGATAACCGAGGCAAGTTCATTTAATTGATAACTGGATGTGAGTGCGAGAACGCTTTGGTGTCCGACGTTATACATTCCCCAGAACATTGCCGGGAAGGTCGCCAACCACACCAGAATCATAATGCGCTTTAGGTCAATGCTGTCACGAACATGGGTTATGCCGCGGTTTACGTTTCCGGGTGTATAGAATATTGTCGCGAAAGCTTCATACACTGGGTAGAGCTTTTCGTACTTACCACCGGCTTCAAAGCGTGGAGCCACGTCTTCTAATCGTTTTTTTAAACTCATAATCTCAATCACCTTATTGCTTGAGTTATGGTTTTCTACGCATCAGCCGCGCTATTTGAACAATTTTTAACGATTTTTAATCAAATTCGTCTTGAAGAACGAGTGTCTAAAAGTCGAACCGATGTCGAAAAAGAGAGGCGTATAAACAACAAAGCCCCAGCAATGGCTGAGGCTTATTTGGTTTGGTAACGGTCGTCGTTACTTAACGCACATCACATTAAGCAATGAAGAACCTTTCAACTGGTTGACGTTACCGTTGGTAAACAGACCTTTCTTATCTGCGCCCCAATAAGGGAGATGCATTGGCCAGTTCTGTTTTTCCATAACCTTTGAGCTCAAGATGCTTTGCCATTGCTTCTCACTCATCAGCTTCATGTTGACCTGATTACACACCAATTCAGCGCTATCGTAATCTAGGCGGCTCCAAGGCTTGCCTTGCTCCATATAGAACTGCTGCTGATGGTCTAGGAGGTAAGGAATAGCATATTGGTTGCCCGACACATTGGCTGTCACGCGAATTTCGATTTCTAGATCGTTGTCTGTACTCGCATTACCGCTTGGTAGCGTCTGAATAGCGGCAGCACTCGTTACCGCAGCCGCTTGCTTAACCGCCACAGGTTTCGGTGCAGGCTTAGCTTCTACTTTTGCAGGAGCCTTGTGCGTCACCGCTTTTGGCTCTGCTGGTTTTGCCACAATAGGCTGTGATGAGGTTTTCGACTTATCGACCATACGAATAAAGGCTTCACCGTAACCAGAAACCTTACGCACCTGAGCTAGGTCTTTTCTCGCATCAGAGAAGGTAGAATAAGGTCC
Organism: Vibrio sp. 10N.247.311.49; assembly: GCF_041467655.1. Classification (NCBI taxonomy): domain Bacteria; kingdom Pseudomonadati; phylum Pseudomonadota; class Gammaproteobacteria; order Vibrionales; family Vibrionaceae; genus Vibrio; species Vibrio sp. 10N.247.311.49. The sequence goes on along the minus strand of NZ_JBFSVA010000010.1, from coordinate 18,676 downwards.
GATTAAGCAACGGTAGTCTCCGCCTTCCGGCTTCATCCAAACGTTGGTCGAGATCTTCTCATACAGAGGCTTTGCTCGGCTCAGTGACAAAGGCTTGTTCAGCAGGCCACATTGAACCCAAAACAGTTCGTTATCTGAATGACGTTTTGGTGCTTTACTGCCCCACACGCCCTTACCGATCGGACATGATTGCTCTAGCTGTGGTAATTGGTTGGTGCTTGCCTGAGTTGCATCACATAGAACCGACTCTGCATTCACTTGGCTCGATACCAAAAGAGATGCAGCGATAAGTCCCATACGATAATTTCTCGTCACAGCACGACATACAGCATTCATTGTCAATTTCATAACCACCACTTAAACCCTTACGGGTTAATTATTACCGAATCAATGTCGATAAAACATGAATTCCATTTTAAGTATTATTGACAGTATCAATGATACTAAGTTCCAGATCCATTAAGCAAAAAAAGAGCCGTAATTGCTTACGGCTCTTAGTTTAGTGACTTTTTTTTCTAAAAATCAAACCGCGCTATCACCCTTTATAAATTTTAGGGTTAAACACGTCACGTAACCAGTCGCCTAGTAGGTTAATAACTAGAACTAATGTTACCAAAAGCACACCTGGGAATGCCGTGATCCACCATGCTCCTGAGAAAATGTAGTTAAAACCAGTACTGATCAGGGCACCGAGTGACGGTTGGTCTACCGGAAGGCCTAAACCTAGGAAAGAAAGTGCCGCTTCTGACATGATGGCATTTGCCACCTGTACCGTAGAGATAACCAAAATTGGCGATAAACAGTTAGGCAGAATATGGCGGAACATGATGCGAGGCGCTCTAAAGCCCATCACACGTGCCGCTTCTACGTACTCTTTCTTCTTCTCTGCCAATACCGATGCACGAATCGTTCGAGCGTACTGCGGCCATTCGGCAATACCGATGATCACCACCAGCATAACAACGGCATATTGCGCGTAGAAGTCACTACCGAAACTCGCCTTAAAGATAGCCGAGACAATGATCGCAACCATCATGGTTGAGAACGAAAGCTGAACATCGGCAAAACGCATCAGGAAGCTATCGATACGACCACCGAAGTAACCCGCAGACAGACCAATGATGATACCTAGAGTCAGCTGAAGGCCAACCGCTAAGAAACCAATCGTCAATGACAGACGAGAGCCATAAAGCATGGTCGATAAGATGTCACGACCTTGCTCATCAGTACCCAGTAAGAAACGTTCTTCGCCGTCTTCCATCCAAGATGGTGGCAACTCAGAATCCATGATGTCGATAGACGTCACGTCATACGGGTCTGTTGGTGCTAGAATCGGTGCCGCTAATGCCATAACAAGGAAAGCTGCAAAGATAGCGAAGCTGACCATTGCCACTTTATCGCGTAAGAAGTAGTACAGAATGTCTGACTGCTTGAATCGCTCCCAACGAGATGGAGCTGTTGTTGTGTGTTCCATGATTATGCTCCTTTCCCTGTAATGTTCACTGTTGGGTTAATGATGCCGTAAAGCAGGTCAACAATGGTGTTCGTTACTACGAAGATCAGGCCAACGAAGATAACGTATGCGGTAATCAGTGGTGTATCCACTCGGTTAATCGCTTCAAGGAATAGGAAGCCGGTGCCCGGCCACTGGAATACAGTTTCAGTAAGAATGGTGTAAGCCACCATAGTACCGATTTGAACACCACCTACCGTTAATACTGGTAGCATTGTGTTTTTCAAAGCGTGTTGGTAGTAAATCTTGTTCAGCGCTAGGCCTTTTGCTTTACCAAACTTGATGTATTCAGAGCTAAGAACCTCTAGCATTTCAGAACGTACTAGACGAATGAATAGCGGCAGCATGATAGATGCTAGAGCAATACTCGGCAGCACTAAGTGCGCAAGGCCATCTATCGTTAAGAAGCCAGACTCCCAACCAAACCAGTTTGCGGTCTCACCACGTCCAAACGACGGCAGCCAACCTAACTCAATAGAGAATACATACATCAACATGATTGCGGTTAAGAAAACAGGCACAGAAATGCCGATACTACTGCCCGCCATCACCAGTTTAGTGAAGAAGCTTTTTGGGTGTATTGCAGAATAAACGCCAAGTGGAATCGACAGACAAACAATGATCAGAGAAGCGCCGAACACAAGTTCAAGCGTTGCGACTAGTTTATCTAAGATTACGTCCACAGCAGGGCGTTTAAAGAAATATGAAGTACCAAGATCACCTTGTAGAGCTGCGCCCACAAAGCGAGTGTATTTTGTAATGAAGGGATCATTTAAGCCGAGTTCATCACGCAGCGCTTGACGCTCCGATTCTGAAACAGATTGACCGACTAACTCACGCAACGGGTCGCCCAGGTTATCCTGAATGGCAAACGCCACCAAACTGATCACAAACATCACTATCAGTGCCTGAAACAGGCGCTTGACCAGAAACGTAACCATTCCTTGCCCCTTATCTATCCATGACTATCTAATCGAAATCCGCGACTAGATAACAAAATTCAGTCTTAAAAAAGGTATTTAGCCAGACTGAAGGAAGACCAAATACCGAAACTTAAATCTATTTCTTAATAATTTGAGAGCCTGAAAAGCTTCAGGCTCTCGATTCTAGCAAGCTAGATTATTTTACAACTAGGTCGCCGAAGTAAGGCATAACCATTGGGTTTACTACGTCTGCTGCACCTACATTAGACTTCGCGCCCCACGCTTCACTTTGCCAGTGTAGCGGTACGAATGCTGCGTCGTTGTAAAGTGTTGCTTCAACGCCTTTCAGCATTTCAGAACGCTTAACTGGGTCAGTTTCAGTGTTAGAAGCTTCTACGATCGCATCCATTTCTGGGTTTGAGTAACCAGAACAGTTGTATTGACCACGGCCAGTTTCTTCGTTACGAGTCATAGTTAGGAACTCGTTGAAGTTAGCTGAATCTTCTGTATCTGAGTGCCAGCCGATCATCATCATGTCTGCTGAACATAGGTCAAACTCAGGCCAGTACTGTGCTTTAGGCATAGTCTTAAGATCAACTTTGATACCAATCTTAGATAGCATTGCCGCAGACGCTTGCGCTACTTTCGCATCGTTCACGTAACGGTTGTTTGGTGCCATCATAGTTAGCGTAAAGCCATCTTCGTAGCCCGCTTCTTTCATCAGCTCTTTCGCTTTTTTCAGATCGTAACGAGGAACTAGGTCTTCGTTGTGACCCGCGTAGCCTGTTGGGCTTTGCTGACCAGCGGCTGTTGCGAAGCCTTTCATGATCTTCTTAACGATACCTTCGTTGTTGATTGCGTGAACAATCGCCTGACGAACGCGAACATCTTTAAGAGCTTCGTTGCTGTTTTGGTTCATTTGGAACGTGATAATACGAGTACCAGGTAGCGTTACTAGATCGATGTTCTTAGCGTTTTTAACACGCTTGTGATCGTTTGGTGCTACTGGGTGAATCATATCTACGTCACCAGAAAGAAGTGCTGCAACACGTGTTGCGTCTTCTTTGATTGGCACAAGTGTTAGCTTGTCTACGTTGCCTTCAGTTTCTGTGTCCCAGTAATCGTTGAAACGCTCGAACGTTACTTTAACGCCTTGCTCACGTTGAGTTACGATGAATGGGCCAGTACCTGAAACGTTAGTCGAAGCAAACGAGTTACCGTGCTTAACTAGCTCAGACTTGTCTTTACCTTCCGCTGTTTGGCCAGAGTAGAACTTGCTGTCCATTGGGAAGATGTAAGTTGCTGTTTGTAGTACTAGTGGGTAAGCCGCTTTTGATACTAGCTCAACTGTGTAGTCATCCACTTTTACCATTTTTTCGTATGGCGTGAAGATAGACTTAAAGTCTGGAGAAGCTTGTAGACGTTCAAAAGTCCACACAACATCATCAGCAGTCAGTTCGTTACCAGAGTGGAATTTCACACCTTTACGTAGGTTGAAGCGGAAAGTCGTTTCATCAACACGCTCCCAGCTAGATGCTAGGCGGCCTTCAAAATCCATCTCTTGAGTGAAACGTACTAGAGGGTCAAACACCATGTGAGACATTTGCAGTGTGCCACCAGACAGCTGCTCGTGCGGGTCAAGTGATACTGGGTCAGCTGCGTAGCCAACGGTAATATCTGCTGCTGCTGCACTAAAGCTTAGGCCAGCTGCCATTAAAGCTACTGCTAATTTGCTTTTCATGGTTTTCATTGCATAACTCCTTCATGCGGGAATCCAGATCCCTAGTTGTTGTATTTGCGTCTGTTTATTGTTGTTAGCAAGCTAAACTCCAGCCTGCTGATTTTTATACCGCGGCTTGTGCCACTGCTTTTTCTTCTCTTAAGCCTGTAAATTCAGGCATTAAAGAAATCAGTTGTTTGCTGTATTCATGCTGAGGTGATTGGAACAGCTGCTCCGTTGGCGCAACCTCCAATAATGTCCCCATCTGCATCACACCAACACGGTCACACATTTGGCGAATAACCGGTAGATCGTGACTGATGAACAGCATGGTTAGGTTTAGCTCGTCTTGTAAGTCTTTTAGTAGGTTAAGAATCTGAGCCTGTACCGACACGTCCAGTGCCGATGTTGGTTCATCACAAATCAAAAGACGTGGGCGAGTCGCCAAAGCGCGAGCGATAGAAATACGCTGACGTTGACCACCTGAGAATTCGTGTGGGTACTTCACCCCAGCCATTTTGCCTAAACCCACGTGCTCTAGCAGGTCGTTCACGATCTGACGAGTTTCATTTTCGTTGCGAGTAAGCTTATGGAATCGGATAGGTTCAGCAATGATGTCGAATATCTTCATTCGAGGGTTCATTGATGTGTAAGGGTTTTGGAAAACCATCTGCATTTGACGACGCATAGGGCGACGTTCTTTTTCAGATTTCAGACCAGTAAGATCAACGCCTTCAAACGTTACCTTGCCTGAGTTTGGTGCGTACAAGCCAGCAATCACACGAGCAATCGTTGATTTACCTGAACCTGATTCACCTACTAAACCAAACGTCTCACCTTCATGCACTTCAAAGCTCACGTTGTTTGATGCTTGAACGTACTCACGACGGCTCTCAAAGAAAGAATCTTTGGTAGTAAAGCGTAAGTTTACGTTCTCAACGTTCAACAGAGGGCCAGTGTAATCACGGTGATCTTGGCTTTGACCTAACCAGTGGTTCTTCACATCCAATGGTTCCATCTCTTGTGCTTCTTCGATGTAGCTAACAAGAGGGAAACGATCGAGTTTGCGATCCGAACGAGGAACCGCAGAGATAAGACTGTGTGTATATGGGTGCTCAGGAGTACCCAGAACTTTCGCTGTTGGGCCAAACTCAACTAAGTCACCACGATACATAACGGCTACGCGGTCGGTAACGTTAGATACCACGCCCATGTCGTGCGTGACCAACATGCAACCTACGTTCTTCTTAATACATAGGTCGCGAATCAAACCCAAGATCTGGTCTTGGATAGAAACATCCAGTGCTGTTGTTGGTTCATCTGCGATGATTAGGTCAGGTTCACCTGCCAATGCGATCGCGATAACCACACGCTGACGCATACCGCCAGAGAATTGGTGAGGGTACTGCTTTAAACGGTTTTCTGGTTGTGGGATACCCACTTGGTTCATCAAGTCTAATGAGCGCTGGTAGGCTTCTTGATCCGAAACCTTCATGTTGGCATGAATCGTCTCTTTTAACTGCTGTTCTACTGTGAATAGAGGGTTAAGAGAAGTCATTGGGTCTTGGAAGATAAAACCAATCTTTGAGCCGCGAACAGAACGCATCTGTTCAGGAGATAAACCAGAGACTTTTTCGCCATCCAGAAATACCTCGCCGCTAGCAATGCGGCCAGGAGGGCTCAGCAAATCGATCACAGCATTACCTACTGTTGATTTACCTGCACCAGACTCGCCTACAACACCAACAATCTCACCACGTTCAATGTTGAACGAAAGTGATTTAACTGCGGCGTGAACTCCATGACGAGATGGGTATTCGATACGAAGATTTTTTACTTCTAAAAGTGACATTACCAGACCTCTACTGCTTTGGCAGCTTTCTGCCCTGTCTGCAAAATTGAATCCATTCTTACCAGAATATTGTTCTGATATTTTATACGGTTGACAATTTGGCAAATAATTCACAGAAAAGCAACAAAAATAGGATAAAAAGTCGACATTAAACGCTTAGCAAGCAAAAGTGCCACATAACTATTCATCAAAAGAGCATATAGTAAGAAAAATCAACATTATATTATCGGCAAGAAATACTCACAAACTCCTTACCACTACTTACTTGTAGAGTTAAAGCCGTGCTTCAAAGCAGATCTCACTACCAGTCACTAAAAACAAATAATTATTCCAAAAAAACAATTAACACTATAGAAACAAGCGCTAATTTTGTTAATTTGAACAAATAAAACAACCAGATAAACGTTAATTAGCCATACATTTAACCATCTGTATTATTTTGGTAAATACAAAACAGACAAACGAAAGGCCTAATAAATCAGAGGAGTTTTTGAACGACCAAATGCGTACAAAGCTGTCAAATTCAGGCCTTAGTGAGCAAATTTAGGGTCAGGTTTCATTTTTCATAAAAGTCTTTAGACCAAACCCATTAATATGTCGAATTATTGAGCACTCCATTTATATAAAATTAGATATAGAACTGTACATTTGATAAAGAAAGCAACTCTGTAGCAGCACCATTATCAAGCAGATCGTTAGGAATCTGTCTTATATAAGAAGGGGAGATAGATGTAAGAAGCCCCGTCATTTCTGACGCGGACGGCTAGTTGAGGCTTCTTAAGTGATCAGTGAAGAGACATTCTTTGAACATCAGGCGAACCCCACTCTGTTCAAGTTATCTAAGTTTCAGATGTAAAAAAGCCCTAGTCTTTTGACTAGGGCTTCTTAAGGTGGTCGGTGAAGAGGGATTCGAACCCCCGACCCTCTGGTCCCAAACCAGATGCGCTACCAAGCTGCGCTATTCACCGAGACGTTTCGTTTGATTTCTCAAACTGGGAACTTCAAAGAAGCTACCAAAATTAATGGGGTGGCTAACGAGATTCGAACTCGCGACCACCGGAATCACAATCCAGGGCTCTACCAACTGAGCTATAGCCACCACTAATTTTTTATATAACCGCTTAAAAGCGATTATTGAAATAGTGGTCGGTGAAGAGGGATTCGAACCCCCGACCCTCTGGTCCCAAACCAGATGCGCTACCAAGCTGCGCTATTCACCGACTAGTTTTGTATCGACTCTTGGGAATAATGAATCAACACTGGAAGCCGAAGCTACCGATATTTTGTAAAGAAAGAATGGGGTGGCTAACGAGATTCGAACTCGCGACCACCGGAATCACAATCCAGGGCTCTACCAACTGAGCTATAGCCACCATTATTTCTTTTTGCCAATTTCTCACTTACCGAAGTAAGAGACCGGATGGCGCGCCTGAAAGGATTCGAACCTTCGGCCTTTGGCTCCGGAGGCCAACGCTCTATCCAGCTGAGCTACAGGCGCATGCCCTGTCGGCGGAGTGGAATAATACGTATATCACCCAATGCCGTCTAGTACTTTTTTAACTTTTTTTTCTGTTTGGTCTCTTTTTCGACAGTTAATATGTGATAAACCCCTTATTTGAGTACTACAACCCGCCACAGCTTATAAGTTGTTGTTTATTGCAACAACTTATCGGGATATAATCACCCATTATTTACATTGGTTTAACAGTTGCTCTTTGCTGGTTAAAGCCAAAACACCCTTCCAACACTATAAATTGGTAAGCATGTACTTACCTTGGGAATGTAAAGTGAGTTTAATGGATATGTCTCGTCGAATTTTAAGCGTTGTCATCGCAGTTTTAACCTTTTCAACTGGCGCAATGGCTGCAGGCCTAAGCGAAGCGGAGCACGATGCAATTGCTGAACGCATCAAACCAGTTGGCCAAGTTTACCTAGTCGGCAGCGAGCCAGTAGCCGCAGAACCAACAGGCCCTCGTGATGGCGCAGCAGTTTACGGTACCTTTTGTATCGCTTGTCACGCATCTGGCGTAAGTGGCGCACCTAAAACAGGTGATGCTGGTGACTGGGGTCCTCGCATTGCTCAAGGTCGCGACATTCTAGCTGACCACGCAATCAACGGCTTCAATGCGATGCCAGCGAAAGGTTCATGTATGGATTGTTCAGACGACGAAATCAAAGATGCTATCGAGCACATGATTGCCGGTCTGTAATTAAAAATGCCAGATTCAGAAAAGGTGACCTCATGGTCACCTTTTTTATTGGCTTCTATATAGTGCGATTAAAGTAGGGCATTACTTCTTGTTGAACATCGCTCGAATATTCGCAATGTGCGCCTGCCCTTTTTCCATTCTTTCTTCAGCGGATTGAGGCTTCTTAACGCTTTCCCACTCCACATCATCGTGCGGCAGCTCATCGAGGAAGCGGCTTTGTGTTGGCTTTATTAATTCACCATATTGACGACGTTCACGACACTTAGTAAAAGTCAGCTCTTTCTGCGCTCGAGTAATCCCCACATACATAAGACGACGTTCTTCTTCTACGTTGCCTTCATCGACACTGGTTTGGTGCGGCAAGATGCCCTCTTCTGCACCCATCAGGAATACATATGGGAACTCTAGACCTTTCGATGCATGCAATGTCATTAATTGGACTTGATCTGCATCGTCATCATCCTCACCACGCTCCATCATATCGCGCAGCGTTAAACGTTGAACCACCTCGCGCAGGGTTTTCTCTTCTTTATCGTAGTTGTCACCCTCAAGATCGGCCACAATCCAGCTATACAGATCAGAGACGTTCTTCATTCGCATTTCAGCGGCTTTCGGGCTCGCTGAGGTTTCGTACAACCAATCTTCGTAGTTGATGTCACGAACCAAAGAACGAACGGCTTCAACCGTATTACCACGCTCGGCATTGTCTGAGATACGAACAATCCAGTCACCGAAGCGGCGCAAATTTTCTAAACCACGCCCCGTCAGTGTCTGCTCTAAGCCCATCTCGAAGCTGGCCTCAAACAAGCTCTTACCACGCATATTGGCATAGCTACCTAGCTTTTCTAGCGTAACCGGGCCTATCTCACGGCGAGGCGTGTTTACAATACGCAGGAAGGCGTTGTCATCATCAGGGTTCACCAACACTCGTAGGTAAGCCATGATGTCTTTAATTTCGGCTCTAGCGAAGAAAGAGGTTCCGCCAGAGATCTTGTAGGGCACGCGGTTCTGCATCAGCGCTTTTTCAATTAAGCGCGATTGGTGGTTACCACGGTAAAGCACCGCGTAATCTTTGTACTCAGTACGGTTCAAAAACTTGTGGGCGATGATCTCACCGGTAATACGCTCTGCTTCATGCTCTTCATTCTTAGCATTCAGTACCTTGAGCTTTTCACCGTCTGGGATCTCTGAGAACAGTGACTTTTCATAAACGTGTGGGTTGTTGGCGATCAAGATGTTCGCCGCACGTAAGATTCGACTGGTTGAACGATAGTTTTGCTCGAGTTTGATCAAACGAAGATTCGGATAGTCCTCACCCAGCAACACCAAGTTTTGCGGTTTTGCACCACGCCATGAATAGATAGATTGGTCATCGTCACCTACTACTGTCAAGCGACCACGCTCTCCCACCAGTAAACGAACCAACTCATATTGGCTGGTGTTGGTATCTTGGTATTCATCGACCAGTAAATAGCGGATACGCGACTGCCAGCGCTCACGCACCTCTTGATTGGTTTTCAGTAGTAATACAGGCATCGCGATCAGATCATCAAAATCGAGTGCGTTGTATGCCTTCATCTGTTTCTGGTACATCTCAAAACAGAATGCAAACAACTGCTCTTGTTCGCCTTGAGCACGTGCTTTCGCCTGATCTGGCGTCAGCATGTCATTTTTCCAATTCGAAATGGTGCTCATTAAAGCGCGTAGCAAATCCTTATCACCATCGATCTGTCTCTCTGTTAACTCTTTTAACAAAGCTAACTGGTCTTGGTCATCAAACAAAGAGAAACCCGCTTTCAAACCCAGCGCTTTGTATTCACGGCGAATGATGGTTAAGCCCATGGTATGAAAAGTCGAAACAATCAGCCCTTTCGATTCGCCCTTACCTAGAGTTTGCCCAACACGCTCTTTCATCTCGCGTGCCGCTTTATTAGTAAAGGTCACCGCCGCAATATTACGCGCCTTATAGCCACATTCCTGAACCAGATAAGCAATTTTATTGGTGATAACACGTGTTTTACCGGATCCAGCGCCCGCTAATACTAAGCAGGGGCCCGAAACATATTTCACGGCTTCATCTTGTCTTGGGTTCAGTTTCATTTGATTCTCAGTTTGGTCTAGAGGGGCGAATTCAATTGCGCGCCTATAATAATGCTGCAACAGCACGAATGCTACGTTCTCTTATACAAGATTTTTACGCTGATTATGTAAAACTTTGTTGCACATGTGTGTGGTTATTAGGCTATAATGAATGAACGTTCATTCATTGGTGGTTGAAATATGACAACTCATGCACCTCGGGATAAACGCCAGCAAATACTTTCTGCAGCTGAAAAGCTAATTGCAGAGGTCGGTTTCCAAGGCCTTTCAATGCAAAAATTAGCCAAAGAAGCGGGAGTGGCTGCAGGCACTATCTATCGCTACTTCGATGATAAAGAGCATTTGATAGAAGATGTTCGAATGCTCGTGACTCAAAGAGTAGCTGATGCTGTTCAACAAGGGGTTAATGATTCGGATCCAATTAAACAACGCTACCGTACTATGTGGTTGAACATATGGAACTTAGCAGGAACGAATTTAGCCGCAATAAAAAATCGGGTTCAGTATGACTCTCTACCCATCACAAATAGCCTAAACTTCAGGGAACTAGAACGTAAGATGTTTGCCCAAGTTGAGCTGCTATTTAATGAGGGGAAAGAACAAGGATTGTTTAAACCACTTAACAATGAAGTATTAGGTGGATTGAGCTTGGCGGCTAGTGTTTCTCTAGCACGCAAGCATTCTTTAGGATTTTACCAACTTGATGAGGCAGAACTAGAATCTGCAATCGAAGCCAGTTGGGACGCAATAATTAAACACTAGATCGGAGTTTTGACCATAATGAAAAAGTGGACTTTCTTCATGTTACTCATCGCTGTACTACTTTTCGGCAGCGTTATTGGGTTTAACATGTTCAAACAACAAAAAATTGCTGAGTATATGGCCAACCGCCCTGAACCCGAGTTTCCAGTAACGGTAACTGAAGTTCAGCCGATCGACTGGGTTCCCGTAATTGAAGCTATCGGCTTCATCGAACCAAATCAAGGTGTGACACTAGCGAACGAAACCAGCGGTGTTATTGACCAAATTTCTTTCGAATCGGGTACTGATGTTAAGAGTGGTCAGCAACTGGTACGTCTTGATTCTGACGTAGAGAAAGCCAACCTTAAGAGTTCTGAAGCTCGTTTGCCTGCTGCGAAAGCAAAATACAAGCGTTACCAAGGTCTATTCAAGAAAGGCTCTATTTCTAAAGAAGCGTACGATGAAGCAGAAGCTAACTACTTCTCTCTTTCAGCTGATATTGAAAGTCTAAAAGCGTCTATCGATCGTCGCGAAATTCGCGCACCATTCGATGGTACCGTTGGTATCCGCAATGTTTACCTAGGCCAATACCTACAATCAGGTACTGATATTGTTCGCCTGGAAGACACCAGTGTTATGCGCCTACGCTTCACGGTTTCTCAGACTGACATCTCTCGCATCAGTGTGGGTCAAGCAGTTGATATCTTCGTTGACGCTTACCCTGAAATCCCATTTGAGGGCTCTATCAGCGCAATTGAACCTGCAGTAAGCGTGCAAAGTGGTCTTATTCAAGTTCAAGCAGACATTCCAAACAATGATGGCAAGCTTCGTAGCGGTATGTTCGCTCGCGCTAACATCATTCTGCCTAAATTAGAGAACCAAGTAACTCTGCCTCAAACAGCGATTACTTTCACTCTATACGGCGACAATGTTTATATCCTAACTGAAGAAGACGGCGTTCAACGCGTTACTCAACATGTTGTAAAAGTAGGTGAACGTACAGCTGATATTGCACACATCCTTGAAGGCGTTAAAGCCGGCGATACGGTTGTAACTTCTGGCCAAGTACGTCTAAGTAACGGTGCCAAAGTTAAGGTTGTTGAAAGTGATGCAATCACTCCACCATCTGAAACACCTAAGCTGTAACTGGAGGCACAATGCGCTTTACTGATGTTTTTATTAAACGTCCAGTTCTAGCGGTATCCATCAGCTTTTTGATTGCGCTGCTTGGCTTACAAGCAATCTTCAAAATGCAGGTGCGTGAATACCCTGAAATGACGAATACCGTCGTAACCGTAACCACGAGTTACTACGGTGCAAGTGCCGATCTTATCCAAGGCTTTATCACCCAGCCCCTCGAACAGGCTGTGGCTCAAGCGGATAACATCGACTATATGACTTCTTCTTCTGTGCTCGGTAGTTCTACTATTACCGTGAACATGAAGTTGAACACCGACCCGAATGCGGCGCTGTCTGACATACTGGCCAAGACTAACTCGGTGCGTTCTCAGCTTCCTAAAGAAGCCGAAGATCCAACCGTAACCATGTCTACCGGTTCAACGACAGCTGTACTCTACATTGGTTTTACCAGTGATGAGTTGGTGTCGAGCCAAATTACCGACTACCTAGAGCGTGTAATCAACCCGCAACTATTCACGGTAAATGGTGTATCTAAAGTCGACCTTTATGGTGGTATGAAATACGCACTGCGCGTATGGCTAGATCCATCAAAAATGGCAGCTGTTAACCTAACTGCTACTGATGTTATGTCGGTATTGAATGCCAACAACTACCAGTCAGCGACAGGTCAAGCTACTGGCGAATTCGTTCTTTATAACGGCAGTGCCGATACACAAGTATCAAACACTGAAGAGTTAGAGAACTTAGTCGTTAGAAGTGGTGAAGGTGAGATTATCCGTCTGTCTGACATCGCTAAGGTTTCTCTAGAGAAAAGCCACGACGTTTATCGTGCAAGTGCGAACGGTCAGGAGGCGGTTGTTGCAGCAATTAATGCGGCACCAAGTGCGAACCCAATCAACATCGCTGCAGATGTACTTGAGCTTCTTCCTCAGCTAGAGAAGAACCTTCCAAGCAACATCTCAATGAACGTAATGTACGATTCAACCATTGCGATTAACGAGTCAATTCAAGAAGTTATCAAGACAATTCTTGAAGCGGCATTAATCGTATTAATCGTAATCACATTGTTCTTAGGTTCATTCCGAGCGGTACTGATCCCTATAGTTACTATCCCACTGTCGTTGATTGGTGTAGCAATGGTAATGCAGGCAATGGGCTTCTCTTGGAACCTGATGACGCTACTGGCAATGGTACTCGCCATCGGTCTGGTGGTTGATGATGCGATCGTAGTACTTGAGAACGTCGACAGGCATATCAAGCTCGGGGAGTCCCCTTTCCGCGCTGCGATCATCGGTACTCGTGAAATTGCGGTCCCTGTTATCGCAATGACACTCACGCTAGGTGCGGTATACGCTCCAATCGCGATGATGGGCGGTATCACGGGCTCGCTATTTAAAGAGTTCGCATTAACCCTAGCCGGTTCTGTATTTGTATCGGGTATCGTGGCACTTACGCTGTCGCCAATGATGTGTTCAAAAATGCTAAAAGCTCACGCTGAGCCGAGCAAATTTGAGCAGAAAGTTCATAGCGTTTTGGATGGCATGACTAACCGTTACGAGCGTATGCTTGGCGCGGTTATGAACCACCGCCCAGTATTCATTGGTTTTGCGATCATCGTATTTGCAAGCTTGCCGATGCTGTTTAAGTTCATCCCTAGTGAATTAGCACCTTCAGAAGATAAAGGTGTAATCATGCTGATGGGTACGGCACCATCTAATGCGAACTTAGACTTCATGCAAAATACCATGAACGACGTAAACAAGATTCTGTCTGATCAGCCAGAAGTAGCTTACGCGCAGGTGTTCACAGGTGTTCCTAATGCAAACCAAGCGTTTGGTATTGCATCTATGGTTCCTTGGAGTGAGCGTGAAGCAAGCCAATCTGAGGTAGCAAACCGGGTTGGTGGTTTGGTGAAAGATGTACCTGGAATGGCAGTAACAGCCTTCCAAATGCCAGAGCTTCCAGGTGCGGGTTCAGGTCTTCCAATTCAGTTTGTTATTACAACGCCAAACAGTTTTGAGAGCTTGTTCCAAATTACCACTGACATCTTGACTGATGTAGCGACAAATCCACTATTCGTATACTCGGATCTCGATCTAAACTACGACTCAGCAACGATGAAAGTACACATCGACAAGGATAAAGCGGGCGCATACGGCGTAACCATGCAAGATATCGGTATCACGCTAGGTACCATGATGTCAGATGGCTACGTAAACCGTATCGACTTGAATGGTCGTTCTTACGAGGTTATCCCTCAGGTTGAACGTAAATTCCGTTTGAACCCAGAATCGATGAATAACTACTACGTACGTGCTGCGGACGGTAATGCTGTACCACTAGGCAGTTTGATTACGATTGATGTTGTGGCAGAGCCTCGCTCTCTTCCTCACTTCAACCAATTGAACTCAGCTACGATTGGTGCAGTACCTGCTCCAGGCGCTGCAATGGGTGATGCAATTGCATGGTTTGAAGACACGGCGGCGAATAAGCTTCCAAGTGGCTACAACCACGATTACATGGGTGAAGCACGTCAATACGTAACTGAAGGTAGCGCACTTTACGCGACCTTTGGTCTAGCACTGGCTATCATCTTCTTGGTACTAGCGATTCAATTCGAATCTCTGAAAGATCCATTGGTTATCATGGTATCTGTTCCACTGGCGATCTGTGGTGCCCTAATCGCTCTGGCTTGGGGTGCGGCAACGATGAATATCTACTCGCAAGTGGGTTTGATCACCTTAGTCGGCCTAATTACCAAGCACGGTATCTTGATCTGTGAAGTTGCAAAAGAAGAACAGTTGCATCATCACAAGACTCGTATCGAAGCGGTAATGGAAGCTGCGAAGGTTCGTCTTCGTCCAATCCTGATGACAACAGCTGCGATGATCGCGGGTCTAATCCCACTGATGTACGCAAGTGGTGCGGGTGCAGCTCAGCGCTTTAGTATTGGTATCGTAATCGTTGCTGGTCTAGCGATTGGTACTATCTTCACGCTATTTGTACTGCCAGTGATTTACAGCTACTTGGCTGAAAAACACAAACCTCTACCTGTATTTGTAGAAGACAAAGACCTAGAAAAGCTAGCTCGCGTCGATGAAGCAAAAGCGGCACACAGAGAATTAGCTGATAATAAGTAATCGCTAAGTCGTATTAACAATAAAAAGGCTACTTCGGTGGCCTTTTTTTATACGCCATAGGCGACATCTCAAGTGTGATTAAATAGAATAGTGGTAAATATTCAGGAGTTTTAATTGATATGTTTGATCCAAAAAAACTAGAGCAGATTGCTAAGCAGATCCACGATTCTATGCCTCAACCAGTAAAAGAGCTTGGTTCAGACGTAGATCAAAAAGTTCGCCAAGTTATCCAAGGCCAACTAAACAAGCTAGACGTTGTGAGCCGTGAAGAGTTTGATGTTCAAACACAAGTACTGCTTCGCACTCGCCAAAAGCTAACTGAAATGGAACAAAAGCTAGCTGACTTAGAAGCAAAGATTGCCGATAAGTAAGCGCAAAGCAAGAAAACTGAAAGGGTTGGTGTGAAAACGCCAACCCTTTTGTATTTCTGAGGATCAATCAAGACCTGAAAGTCGACGAAGACTGATCAAACAATGTTCATTTGATTGATTTTTAAGACTTTGTTACTAAAAGCAAAAAGGCTTGGTCAACGGCGACCAAGCCTTTTTATTAGATGTTGTGTTGCTTATTTATAACTCAAACCTGTAAGGAGTTAGTGATACTGCTTCGCTTTTTCTGCAAATTTATCAGTATCTAAGCGACTAATTAACCGCCTACAGCGATACGCTTCATGTCGCTCATGTAGCTACGTAGCTCTTCACCAATGTACTCTACAGGGTGGTTACGGATAGCTTCGTTTACTTCAATTAGCTTAGCGTTATCAACTTGGTTAGATGTCTCACCTAGACCACGGCCGATGACGTCCGTTGCTACTGAAGGCATGAACTTCTCACGTAGTAGCGGTGTTGCTACGTTAGCGAATAGGTAGTTACCGTACTCAGCAGTATCAGAGATTACAACGTTCATTTCGTAAAGACGCTTACGAGCAACTGTGTTTGCGATTAGTGGAAGCTCATGTAGAGATTCGTAGTAAGCAGACTCATCAATGATGCCTGATGCCGTCATAGCTTCGAATGCTAGCTCAACACCGGCACGAACCATAGCAACCATTAGGATACCGTTGTCGAAGTACTCTTGCTCTGAGATTTCTACGTCAGAAGCTGGGTAGTTTTCGAATGCAGTTTCGCCTGTCTCTTCACGCCAGCCTAGTAGGTTCACGTCATCGTTCGCCCAGTCAGCCATCATTGTGCTAGAGAAGTGACCAGAGATGATGTCATCCATGTGCTTGTTGTAAAGCGGACGCATTAGGTCTTTAAGCTCTTCAGAAAGCTCAAACGCTTTAACTTTAGCCGGGTTAGATAGGCGATCCATCATGTGAGTTACGCCACCAAACTTAAGTGCTTCAGTAATCGTTTCCCAACCGTATTGTAGAAGCTTGCCTGCGTAGCCAGGTTCGATGCCATCAGCAATCATCTTCTCGTAAGATACGATAGAACCCGCTTGTAGCATGCCACAAAGGATAGTTTGCTCACCCATCAGGTCAGATTTAACTTCTGCTACGAAAGAAGACTCTAGGCAACCTGCACGGTGACCACCAGTACCTGCAGCCCAAGCTTTAGCGATATCCCAACCTTCGCCTTTAGGGTCGTTTTCTGGGTGAACAGCGATAAGTGTTGGTACACCGAAGCCACGTTTGTACTCTTCGCGAACTTCAGAGCCAGGACACTTAGGTGCAACCATTACTACAGTAAGGTCAGCACGTAATTGCATGCCTTCTTCCACAACGTTGAAGCCGTGAGAGTAACCAAGAGCAGCGCCTTGCTTCATTAGAGGCATTACTGTTTCAACAACGTTTGTGTGTTGCTTATCAGGAGTAAGGTTGATTACTAGGTCTGCTTGAGGGATTAGCGTTTCGTAGCTACCCACAACAAAGCCGTTTTCATCAGCATTTTTGAATGATTGACGCTTTTCATCAATTGCCGCTTGGCGTAGAGCGTAAGATACGTCTAGACCAGAATCACGCATGTTTAGACCTTGGTTTAGGCCTTGAGCACCACAACCAACAATTACGATTTTCTTACCTTCAAGAAATTCAGCTTCTGTCGCGAATTCCTCACGATCCATAAAGCGGCAACGACCTAGTTGGTCTAGTTGTTCACGAAGGTTTAATGTATTGAAATAGTTAGCCATTCTAGGGCACTCCTTTAAAAATAAGTCCGTAAGGTCGATATCTCTCTATCGAATGACTTCATACTAAAACAGACACTCCGTTGCTGAAAGTGATATATTCACAATTAGTTATTGCAATAAATGCAACATGGAAACGATCGCAGAACATGAACATAAAATCTCTACAATTATTTATACATTTATGTGATAGCAAGAGTTTCAGCAAAACCGCTGCTGCTATGCATGTCAGTCCTTCAGCGCTGAGCCGTCAGATACAAAAGCTTGAAGAGGAAACAGGACAAGAACTGCTTATCAGAGACAACCGCAGTGTTGATCTCACCCCAGCAGGAAAACACCTATTGCCTGTAGCATTACGCATCGTTGGAGATTGGCAGCAATACAATCTTCATTTGAAAGGTGGAGAGCAAGAGCTTAAAGGTGAGATCCGTATATTTTGTTCAGTAACAGCTAGCTACAGCCACTTACCCGAACTAATTACTGAATTCAGAGCCATTCACCCGTATATTGAATTCAAGCTCTCTACGGGCGATCCTGCTCAATCTATCGACAAAATATTAAATGATGAAGCGGATATTGCTATCTCGGCGAAGCCGGACATCCTTCCTTCAAGGTTAGAATTCGAAACGATTAGCGATATACCACTATCCGTCATAATTCCATCAGGTGTCAGCAGCTTTAGCCAGCAACTTCAGTCTGACAAGCCAAACTGGAATGAAGTGCCTTTTATCATCCCTGAAGCGGGTACGGCGCGTGAACGTGCCAATGCATGGTTCAAAAAGATGAAGATAAAACCCAACATATACGCGCAAGTTTCAGGCCATGAGGCGATAGTGAGTATGGTGGCGCTAGGTTGTGGGGTAGGAATTGCACCTGATGTGGTGATTAACAATAGCCCTGTAAGAGATAAAGTCGACCGTTTAAAGATAGAACCTATCAAGCCATTTGAGTTAGGCGTATGTTGTAAGCGAGCACAGCTAGATAACCCTCTAATTCGAGCGTTCTGGCAAGTTGCAGAAGGGAAATATTTAGCGGACTAGTCGTCATTGTTTTAAATACAAAAAAGGGAAGAGCACGTCAGTGCCCTTCCCCTTTTATTTATGTATATCGCAGATAAGAAAAAAGCCCGCTGATTTCTCAGCGGGCTTTCTAATGGTGGTGGAGGGATAGGGATTTGAACCCTAGAACCGCTATTAACGGTTGCCGGTTT